>NZ_JBIBGE010000022.1:0-115514 GCF_042956345.1 Pseudomonas sp. NPDC008258 | reverse complement strand
CTCCCACGGTCTGTACTGCGCGAACAGTCAGAAGCGAGTTATGACCCTCCTCCTCCCTTCAAGTCCTACCATACAAGCGGGTTTACCCGCGAAGAATGCAACGCGGTACATGGCACCGGCATAGCCGGTGTTCGCGGGTAAACCCGCTCCCACAGAGGGCGGCGTTTGCTTCAGATCGGCGCCCATAAAAAAAGCCAGCTTACGCTGGCTTTTTTGTGCTCGCTTGCAGACCTCAGGAAGCGTCGGCGGCCATTTCCACATCGTGAGCGATGAGGGCGACCAGAGCGTTCTGCTGGCGGTGGGACAGTTGGCGGAAGCGTTGCAGCAACTCGCGCTCATGCAGGGACAGCTCAGGGCTGTCCAGGCGCATGCTCAGCTCGTCACCCAACGCACCTTCCTGGATAAGGCTCTGTTCCAGGCGCGCGATGATTTCGGAGTTCATGCTGCGATGATGGTTGCGCGCTACCTCGGCAATGCGCTCACGCATCCCGTCTGGCAGGCGGACGACGAACTTGTCAGCAGTGCGGCTCGAATAAATAGCCTGTTTCATTGGGCGCATATAAATTGACCGGATTTTGGTTCAGGGGAAGCGGTTCTCAAATTGGCCGCACGGGGTGGAAGTACGACCGTGGCGACGACAAAATGTTCAACCGTCAGTGAAAAATGGATGCTCATCTTGCCTCATGGTCGCCGTTTCCTTGGCGTCAAATCTGTGACAAATAGTGAGCCGGATAAAGGCTTTCTGCCAGTACCAATTATCAGAAATGAGTACTGGTTTGAAAAGTTTTACATGCTCCAACGCTCGCCACTGTCAGACTTTTGCCGTCAAAAACTGGTAAAACGCAGCAAAAAGCCAGGAAACCCCCTAAAATGCGCCGGGTTCCTTCCATAGAGCATAGTGGCTATGCAACATGACGCAAGCAACCGTCGATCAGGGACAGGCCGGTTGATATTTCTGGTAGGACCGTCGGGTTCGGGGAAAGATTCCCTGATCGACGCTTCACGTGAACGGTTGGCGGCTGCCGGGGTGGAAGTCGCCCGTCGTGTCATTACCCGCTCGGCCGAGGCCAAGGGGGAAGCCGCTCAAGGGGTCACGCCCGAGCAATTCGAGGCCCTGCGTGCGCAGGGTGCGTTTGCCATGCACTGGCGGGCCAATGGCCTGGAGTATGGCATTCCACAGCAGGTGGACCAGTGGCTGTCGGCGGGCAGGGCGGTGTTGGTAAATGGCTCGCGGGCCTACCTGGCCGAGGCGCGCAAGCGCTACCCGGATCTGCTGGCAGTGCTGGTCGAGGTCCGGCCGGATGTGCTGCGCCAGCGCTTGCTGGCCCGTGGTCGCGAAAGTGCCGAGGAAGTCGAACAGCGCCTGGCCCGCAGTGCCCGCTTGCAGGCGCTAAACGATCCGTCGGTGCATGTGCTGGACAACTCCACCACCCTGGAGGCTGCGGTCTCAGTCCTGTTCGGAATACTTCGCGATGAGGGTGTGTTGCCGCAGCTTTAGCACTGCCGGAAAAGGATTACGCGAAAAAGCCCGGCAGGTGCATGACAAACGCCAGCATGCTGGTTAACATGCTGGCCGTCCCGCTGTGCAGCGCTCGTTGCCGGTGTTTGCGTCTCAGTAGCTCAATTGGATAGAGCATCCCCCTCCTAAGGGGAAGGTTGCAGGTTCAATTCCTGCCTGGGACGCCATCTAAATCAATATGTTAGGTCGTTTCGCCCGGCCCACTTTTCCCCTCGCGGGTGCGCCATGGGTGCAATCGCAATCAAGGATGGTGGCTATGAGCGAACAGTTAGACCCGATTATCAATGAACTCAACGCCATCAATGAAGCGGTAAAGACTTCGATTTCTACCGCTGCTCCACTGAGCGTGAGCGGTGGCAATTGGTCGTTTCCCGGCATCTCGAGGGGGGAGCTCTGCAACAGGGTCATCGCTCTGCGTGATCTTGTAGCCGACGCTCAGGAGCCTAACGAAGGATCTGAAAAATATCTGACCAGCGTAGTTGA
This sequence comes from Pseudomonas sp. NPDC008258, assembly GCF_042956345.1. Classification (NCBI taxonomy): domain Bacteria; kingdom Pseudomonadati; phylum Pseudomonadota; class Gammaproteobacteria; order Pseudomonadales; family Pseudomonadaceae; genus Pseudomonas; species Pseudomonas sp. NPDC008258. Next base: position 113,512 of record NZ_JBIBGE010000022.1, on the reverse strand, counting down.
GCGGCTTGAGTTCCTTAGAAATCATACCGTCCCCCAGTTGGCCTCCAGTGCAAATGCAGCGGTTCCGGCATTGCTCATCACGTTGGAAGCGATTGAGAAAGGTTTATCACCGATCCTCACCGATTCAAAAGCTCTAGCTCTCAAAAACTCTCAGGCCGTGAAAAAAGCGGCAACTCAGGTCCGTTCCCTGGAGACTAAGCTGCGCGCACTCACGCCGCGGACCACTACCTTAGATGAAATGGTCAGCCGCATTGAGAAGGCACACGAAGCTGCGGATCAGCTTCCAACTGACCTGGAGAGTCTCGCGGAAGCTAAAAGCGCAGTAGGGGAGCTTCTAGGCCAAGCCACCGGAGAGAAAGCGGAGATTGCTGAGCTACTCAAGGCAATCCGGGCTCATGAAGAGGACCTACGATCTAAGTCGCAGGAAGCTGATGAAGTACTACAGAAATGCGTGTCAGCATATTCATCGGCCACAAGCCTCGGGCTCGCTGCAGCTTTTTCAGAACGTTCAAAGTCTCTGGATTTTTCAATGTGGGGATGGGTAATTGGCTTAATTGCTGCTCTTCTGGTTGGTGGGTTTGCGGGGTCTATTCAGCTGCACAATCTGGCCAGGGAGTTGTATAACCCAGAGGCCCAGAGCATGAGCATTGGTATAAACCTTGTTCTCTCGATCCTCTCGGTGGGAGGCCCTGTATGGTTTGCTTGGCTCTCAACAAAGCAGATTGGGCAGCGCTTTCGGCTGTCAGAGGACTATGCATTCAAGGCGTCTATCTCTCGTGCATATGAAGGATATCGAAGAGAAGCTGCTCGAATTGATGAGGACCTTGAGAGGCAGTTGCTCGGTTCGGCACTGGCGAGGTTGGATGAGCAGCCACTTCGATTGGTTGAAAGCAACAGCTTTGGTAGCCCTTGGCATGAACTTCTATCGTCCGAGCTAGTGAAAGACGCGGTGCGTACAGTGCCGGGATTCGTTGAAAAGGTAACCTCTATGGCTTCGTCAGCTCTGCAGCGAAAGGGATCAGCCCCTCAACCCCCAGCCTCTAACTCCTCGGTCGCAGCAAATGATGCTGCACCTGATCGTGTGGAAGAGAAGGCCTAGAGGTCACGAATCCTCAAAACGGTTGTAGTGGAGCACGCAGCGTGCCTAGCTGTTGCGCGAATGCCGAGGCCGGCACTCAGCAGTTCCTTGACCCGCTTGTGCAGCTCCTCGTCCACCGGTCGGCCTTGGTACTTTCCTGCTGCCTTGGCCTTCCGAATGCCCTGGGCTTGGCGCTCGCGGCGCTGTTCATAGTCCTTCCGGGCGATCGCCGCCATCATCTCCACTAACATCGAGTTGATCGCGGCAAGCATCCGCCCGGTGAATTCGTCGTCTTGCGTGTCACGCATACCCTGATGGCTGGTGGGCAGGTCAAGCGCAACGATACGCAGGCCTTTGGCGTCGATAGCACCCTTTAGCTTGGTCCAGTCATCCGCGGGGAGGCGGGAAAGGCGGTCGATTGATTCGACAAGCAGCACGTCACCCTTGCGAGCATCCTTGAGCAGGCGCAGTAACTCCGGCCGATCTGCGGTGGCACCGCTAGCGTTCTCCAGGTACTCGCAGGCGATGACCTTGTTATGGTCGCTGGCGAACTTCTCGAGAGAGGCCCGGGCACGGCCGGCGTCTTGCTCGTCAGTGGATGCTCGGAGGTAGGCGCGGATGAACATAGTGCAACCTGTATCAGTTAGGGTGTTGTCCTAATACTGTTGCACTTTGGATGGTACTTATCAAGCGAAAAGGCTGATAATGGCTCTAATTGCCCGTATCAGCCTAGGCATACCCAAGGTATAAGGCTATCGCAAAATTCACGAGGACCTTCGGGAGCTGGGAGACACCTGTGGGCGAAATCGCATTGTGCACTTGATGAAGTCCGAGGGGGCGCAAAGGGCTATCGCCTGCGTTACCTAATCTCCTTGTGTGGCAGTTCATGGTTAATAAGCCGGACAAGGTCAGGGTGACAGGCATCACTTACATTCGCACCTATGAGAGATGGCTGTACCTTGTGGTAATACTGGATTATTTTATGAGCTTAGAGGGTATATAAGAAGTCAGAGGGGATTCAGAGCTTGATGAAATTGATGTGAAATAGTCTGTTATACTGGTGTGAAATAAATGCGAAATTATTCTTGTTCGGAGTATTGTAAATATGGTGCCAGGTAAAACATATTACCATGGAACAACAGCGCAAAATTTGACCAGCTTCAAGCTTGGTGTCAAAGGTTTTGGAGAATGTGCTACTCCCGTAAAGGGTATATGGTTGTCAGAATATCGTGACGGGGCAGAGTGGCAAGCGGTCCGAGCTAGAAATATTCGAGAGTCTAATAATGGCTTTGTTTACGAAGTTGTTTTAGGCGCGTGTACTGTGATTGCTGATGCGGTACAATCTTCTTTGCCTGATGATCAGTATGCCGCTTATAAGTCTAAGAAATCAATTCTTAAGAGAATTCTGTTAAAAAACGAACACTGGTATTACAGATTCGATAAGGATGCGAATTCTGTGCTTCGAAAAAAATACGAGTTGCCAGATGAGTTTAGTCGGGACCGGATAATAGATTTATGTAATGATGTTGGCATTGACGGGATCGCGAATCCGTTGGTGAGATTGTTAGGTAAGACAGTTCAGTCCAGTAATGAAACGATGTACGGAGAAAGCGTGCTGTTGCTCAATGTCAATAAAGTATATTCTCTACGTCTTGTTGGTACTGTTTAGGTTGTGTTATTCAAATAGTTTTATAGTGTCATTGGGTGATGAGGGGCGGGTGTTCGCCCACCCCGATTGCCTTATTATATCTAGTTAGAGGCTATAGTTGGTTTTTCAAAAAATGCCTAAAGATGCAAATTTTTTGTGCATTCTAGAACCACCATTTCAAACCTCCATGAATCTCATTTCCGGTAGTGGATCATGTTGCGTTTCTTTAAGCCAGCGCGAGGAGGCGTCGCCGGGGCCGTAAAATGTGCTTCCTCGAAGTGCTCGGGAAAGTCTCACGCAGGAATATCTAAGAATTGGTATATTGTCATCTGGAATACCGGTGCCATCCGGGCGATCTACGTAAGCGACTTCGGATAACAATATCTCAAGTCCCACATTAAGTAATGCATAGCAGCTTGGAGTAATCCAGTTGGGATGTTGCTCTACAATTTCAGCCATTACGTCGAGTGCCCATGGTAAAATTGGCATCCGGCGAGCGGAGACTACACCAGCTAGAGAATAAATGAGTCCGCTTGGGGCTTCGATTTTTTTTGAGTTTGGGTGCCTTGTCCAGTAGGTGATAATTTTTGCAATGTAGTTAGCACCCGAAATGTCGGAGTTGAACAGCCGGAGGAGGATTTCTCCCTCGATTTTAGCTAAGGCAGGCAGATTGTTCGCTTCAAAAGCACAGGCAAGCCCTGTACAAAGGAACATTGATTCATCCGTTACTTTAGCTTTTTGCATTTCCTCCAACCATGCGAAAAGCTCAGGACGTTTGACTAGGGCGCTCAGTGAATACTGATCAATGAAAGTGGCGATGACTCGATCAATCAGTTTCATACGCGCCAAAAGCATTTTTCTCACCTCATCAAGTCGTCCCAACTCTGGTTTAATGTGCTGCCATTCTTCATTCCACCAGGTTTTCATTATAAATAGTGCGGAAGACATCTCTTCTTCTGACCAAATCGATTCCTCAAGAGAATAGATGAGATCCGCTAAGAGACTGTCCGGATTTCTGATTCCCCATGAGCGGGAGAGCGTGCCTTCAGTATTTGTGCGCGTTGATGAGAAGCTTTCAAGTCGCTGCTTTAATATCCACTGGTGGTAACGCTTATGTATTGTTGTTTTTCGGTTACTACTAACCCAAACCATAGCCGCCCAGCTGTGGTGCTCCGGAATTATTGGCCATTCTTTTTTTGAGAAAAGCAGTCTTTCCAAAATAGACGACTGGCTTTTCGATACGCCTCCCCATTGTTTGAGCCAAAACAGTCGTGCCCAAATGCTCTCTGTGTTAGTGGGGTCTTCTGAATTTATCTCAGTTTTAACAGTGTTGCCTACTACCAAACGATCAATCAGGTCGTTCACTATTGCGTCGATTTCGCTGATTGTTTTGGTGAGGATTAAATCCCCATTGCGGCGATGTAGGTTGTGAAGATTAATCCAATCGGATTTGTGGAATTTGTCATTGACACCAACTTCCTGATGGTCAGGTATTGAGGCAAGAAGGGGGACAGCTTGTAGTCTCTCTGGTGGTGATAACGCCTCAAAGCAGTGTTTGATTAGATATGAGGTTTCTTCCCAGAGAGAAGGGTGGAGCAACATCTGCTTGGATTTAAACATACTTATAACCCTATTGAGCTGGTCGTATGCGAATCCAGGGGTGGTGATGCGAATGATAAGCCGGGATATTACCTGCATATGGAATTTTATGGTTCGCTCCATCATGTCGGACTCAAATTCACGAGGAAACATGCGCTCAACAAAATCCATTGATCGCTCGAAAAGTTGCTGGGCGAGTGATTCTGGAGTTTTTGCAACCTGATAACGCGATAGCCAGCCAGCTGAGTGAACGAGTTGCGTAGGTTTGCGTGGCTCAAGCATTTTGTTATTAAGCAGTCTCATCATGACGCTCAGTACCCGCTGCATGGAGTCAGCATGCTGCACCCACCAAGCCGCTTGTCCGAAGGACCCAATGTCAAAAGTAGCATTACCCACTCTTGGTACAAGGGACACTCTGTCACTGAGAGTCAACCATGCAAAAGCGGCATGGATTTTATCACTATATGAGTGTCCCGACCCAAGATGTCGTGTTGTGGAGTAGCGGCCTAACTCAAAAAGAGGGGTATAGGTTATAGGCTGTGAGGGCGCAGGTGTTTCTGCGTCAAGGTCGGCAGTGAGCTGTAATACCTCTTTACGGACGTCATGCCCCAGTGCTGCGAGATCGATTAGTCTCTTCGCAACGTCTTCAGGAAGATACTCTAATGAGCCTGTTGGTTTCTTTTTATTAAAGCTTACTTGAATTGAGTCGTGAATGTACCCAATCGCCATGCAGGCCCATGCCTCTTGCGAAAGGTAGAGAGTTGAATTAATGCGAGATCGTTGGTTCTTTCGCAGGCGCTTCAACCCGGTCACCGCAATTTCTAAGCCCGGAGTAACTTCGCCTAACTCCCCGAGCAGCATACCTTTCCTCACTAGCATGTAGCTATCGGGTGTTTGGATATCCCAGTCCTTTAATGATTTATGGGCAATGTCACGATCGCCAGAGTAAAGGTTAAGTAGGATCTCTTCATAAGTAATTTGATCTGCCACTTGCAGGTCAGTCGAAAAATTGCGAAGTAAAGAGCTTTTGATTTCTTCGAATTGGCTTTCACGTAAAGCTTCTCGAGCCCACCTCAAAACACTAAGCGCAAGCTCCTTCCATCGCTGCTGAAATTCTTGCGGAGTATCCGCTCCCAACTCCTTCAAGGGTTCGATTTCAGTTTTGCCGAATTTCGCTGCCTGGGGAGTAGTCTGATCTAAAATTCGTAGAGCCAGCTCAGCTATATCGTCGTTCATGCATTGGAGCAGTACATCTAGGTGCCAGGCGTACTCAGCTAGTATTACAACCCCTACGTGAGGTATTGAAGTTGCAAATTTATCTTGAGTTTCCTTAAAGTAGATCGCGTTATGTAAGTCTCTAGTGGTATAAAAGAATCTTTTTCTGACGGAATAAGGAGCAACGAACCATCCGGGATAATCATTTCTCATTATGCGGATGCTGCTATATGCGGTCACTACTTGCGCAAGTCGTTGTTCGGGACTCAAGGGGCCGTGGCCAACAAGACTTAATTCTGTAGGCTTCTTTCCCCAGTCCTCTACCTCCGCAGTCAGCGGTTTCTTTAATATTTCAAAGAGAGTTGCGAATCTGGCCGAATAGTCCCACTGTTCCTGTCGATCTATTGTAGGAAGAATAACTGGTGTAACACGGCGCGACTCCAGCAGCTTTAATGTTCCCAAGCTCGGCTGTCGGAGCAAAAAAAGGTATATTGGCAGCGCATGTTCGTCAAGCATGTCACGAACCCAGCCGATCCAGTGCAGAAAGTTTGGGTCATCTCCGGAAAAACCTATCAAGCAGAAAACATTTTCTAACATTGATTGTCTTACTAGATTTATAAAAGGTGCTGATTTTTCTGGATAACGACGATAATCTTCTTCAGTGAAAATGAAAGGGCGCTGAGAGGGGAATGAGCCATGTAGTTTTACTATGCGTCGCCGGTCTAGAATTTTGGATTGAGGAATGTCTTCTCTGCACATTACGGTGTAGTGTGCTTTATCGACGACGCTTTCGGCGGTGCGTTCTAACAAGGTGTCGTAGTTGGTGGTAAATATTTCCGACCAAGGCAGCGACAGAAGCTGGCGATGCAGGAGTCCTGGCGCCACTCTTTCGTCCGGGATAAGTCGCTTTAGCAGCTCTTCTAGAGCAGGTTTAGAAAATACCCTCGCGTATTGTTCGCCTAGTTGTGTCACCGTAGTTGCGGAGAAATTAGTTAAATCATCTGCGCCAGGGTTCAGCTCACGCCAAAGCTCTTGAGCTATTTCGTGCCACATCGCAAGTTCATCGCCGTTTTCAGCGTTTTTACTGAATCCCGCACCAACCATAACTGCGGCATTGCCATTCTCTAACGCTCGGCGAACGGCGTTATAGTGCACTTGATCCTGTTGAGCACTTGTCATTACTACCTCCATTGGTACGGGATTGCTGTGGCGTCGAGCATAGCGATGCTTAGCGTGTCAGTGAGGCCAAAGGGTCTACAATCTTCTCAGCTCAGCATTTTATTATCAACTCGTTACTTGCTGTCGCAGGGGGAGGCCCGCTGTTCCACTGAATTTTTGACGGTGGCCTGTCAGCGCTTCACGAAAAGCTACAGCAACCACTGATTTAAATCCGCTACGGGTTCCCTTTAATATAGTTGATGCGAAATTTTACTGTCATCAAGTAAAGGTGATTTTTGGTCAGGTGCTCAGCAGCCCCAGTAAGATTGGAATTTTTCTTCGCGAAGTTACCGCTCAATGCGAGTGGGATGTCCATGTTTTCGGCATCAGAGTGACCTGAAGCACAGCCAGTTATTTGGCGTCAATTCTGCGAGCTATTCTTGAGTTTCTACAGTCCAGTTGACCTTGACCTGTCCTTAAACAGATCTATCATTATTTATAGCTAATATCGAAGAGGGGTCGTTATGAGTAAATATATATTTGTGTTTCTTGATGGCACGGGAAATAAGCCAGGGCAGACGGATGTCTCGCCCCAAGATGGCGGACTAAAGTTGGTTGAGTCTAATACGTTAAAGCTCTGGAGGATGCTTACTCGGAGCAGAGATGACTACATAACAGAGCAGTTAGCAGGTGATCTGTTATATAAATATTATGGTATTGTTAAGAGCGCATACGCAGACAGCGGGTGTATTGGTGAGGCTATCTATTTTAATGGTGTTGGTACGCAAGGTGGTTCACTCGTGGAGAAGTATGAGGGCGCTACAGGGACAGGGACTTCTGTAAGGATAAGGGATGCTTATAGGTTTATTGCAGAGCAATATGAGGATGATTGCCGAATATGTATATTCGGTTTTAGCAGAGGCGCCTTTGCAGCTAGAAGCCTGGCGGGATTCATTGAGAGTGTTGGCGTTCCTCATGAGCGGAGAATAATACCTGAGGGTGAGTTCAGTGATATGTATAATTCTTATAGAGGAAAAAAAGATTATGATGGGCCGTTGAGAAAATACCTTGGCTCAGTAAAAATTTTTTTTGTTGGGGTCTGGGATACTGTAGGCTCTTTAAGTTTAGGGGCAACCGTTAATAATTTTCACAAGATATGCCCGAAAAATGTAGAGAATGTGAGGCATGCGTTAGCTCTGGATGAGGTTAGACCCCATTTCATACCTGATTATTGGCCGTCTGGGCGCTCGAATTCGATTGTCGAATGTTGGTTCTGTGGGTCTCACAGTAATATAGGGGGAGGATATCAGCAATCTGAACTATCAAATATACCTTACATCTGGATGGCAAGAGAGTTTTTAAAGGTGAGTGGCCTGGAGCTTGATATTTATGGCGAGCATGCATACTCTCATGAAGCTGCCCCTGAGCAAGCGCTCGGAATGATTAGGGACTCGTTCAGTGAGTTTTATACTCAGGGAATAATGCAATTCGTGCTTCGCACAAAAAATATAGGTGGAAACAAAACCCCTCGAAATTTTTTGGCGGGACAGTATTTCCATCCGTCGGTACTTGATGTTATGAAGGGGATTCCAGAGTATAGACCTTTAGCTCTGCGTAATAATGAGGTTGTGGATTCAGCGTTTGTTTCAATTAGGGTTATTCATGCTGATGATTGGGTCTAGATTTTGTGGAGTATGTATAGGTGAGGTTCTAAAAGTTGTGAGTTTGAACGTGTGAGAAAGGGGCGCAAAGAAACTGATTATTCGATATTTACGATATTTTTAACGAGGCGGGGGGGGTAAGTTGGCGAGCCAATAACTTCATCCCTAGCTTGAGCAATGTTTTTATGGCTACCTCCCCCTAAAAATTTGCATGGCGGCTGAGGCCAACTATAAGTTTTGGCTCCTTGCTGCCGATGGCAACGTTAGCGGTTATTTATTTGACTTTGTACATAATGTCGCACGGGTGCTATAGCAATACGCAAAGTGCTCTGAGCCTTTCTACAATCATTCAGGGCTACGTCCCTAAGACCGAAAATGAACAAACTTCACATTCACACTATAGCCGCAGAAGATTTGCTGGTTAATTAGATTTATTTGCAATATGCTATTGCTGCGCGCGTCGCCTTGATGGGGCCGTCGCTAGCGATTTTTTATTTTACTGCATGGCGCTGCCTTTCTTACGTAGCTGTTTGGGGAGCATCTTATTCAGTTCCTCGTCGGTGAAAAAAAGCTCCTCAGAGTCTTTGAGAGCTTTCTGCGCCGAAGCATAGCTCTTGCCATTGGTGCGTGGCGCGGCTTTATATATGTCTTCTAGGACATTGTTTAATCGGTCGCGCTCTTGGCGTACATCCTCCACTGAGCGACCGTCGTTCAGATCCACCAACAAGCTGAGAAGGGCTTCTCGTGTGCCCCACAGTTTCGCACCGACTTCGGTGTGTAGCTGCGCCTGTTCGCCAAGTGATGCTTCTTTGAAGTACAGTGCGCAGCCGGCTAAGATGGCTGAAAGGATGGCACCAACCACCGTCGCTCCCTGACTATCACCTAATAAGGCAGCGATTAAACTGGTCGTGGTGGATGCTGAAAGTATAATTTCTAAGAGTTTTATGTGTTTGTAACGAGACACATAAGCATCTGCCATTTTTTGGTGGGTTTTATGCGTATATGCGGCGCGGCCATACATCTCGCGGAGTTGGCCTTCCAGTGCGTAGTTCTTGTCAATAGGGGAAGGCTGTGCCATAGATACCTCTGTAGATTTGCTTGGCGGTGTAGTGGAAGTTATATTTTTGATTATCGATAGCTTCTATCGTACGGAGTTCAGCTTGGCGTGCTTTATACCGAAAATCACTGCCGAACACCCATGATCCGCTTCCAGGAGCAGTCCAATACAATTTATCCGTAGACTGGCTAGCAAGGAACGAAAAAAAATCTCTCGTCATCCAGTCATAGTAGAGGAATGATTTGTCCTTATATGGCCACTTATCAATAAACTGATATGCCAATGTATCAATGAGCATACCGCTCATGGCGACATTGTTTTGATCACGCCACGCGCGTGCCATGCGCGCAAGTTCGACTAAGTTGTAATTGCATGTGGAGTTTCTCGCGCTGAATGCCGTTAACTCCTGCTTAGGCTTGCAGGATCGCCATGAGCCGCCATTATTGGTGTCAGCGAAAGTATAGCCTCCCTCGGTGTTCTGGAATGCGGGCAGCACCTCAAACTTAATTCCGTCGTCAAACCTAAGAACAATAACTTGTCCATCTCCTCCGATTTGGGTGCTGGAGTAGGTTTTCAAGATAGAGGCGCGTATATTAGCTAATAATGCTGACTGCCCATTGCCGCTATGGCTGTTGAAACGGGTATACAGATTACTGGGGAGTTCGTAAAGCAAATCCACATCGCTCACGCTTGGGATGGCTGTTGAACGTCCATACGAGCCTACGTAAAACCGATAACTGGTCTTGGAGTTGAGGCCGCGAAGGTCTGCGTTCAGCTGACTAACAATTCTGCCCGTGCGGTAAGCGATAGAGCTTCGCTTATCCGATCCAATGCGGATGTTTCCGCAAAACGTTTGAAACCAATCGCCGACAGACATAGTGCGTTTTTCCTCTGCTGACTCAGATTTTTCTCTTCTAAAAAACCTGTAGGTGGCCCCCACCGCCTGATTTGGCTGCTGGGATGAAATCTAGACGCCTGAATAGTTGTCAATCGGATACATGGATGTCTCATGGCGCGAGGGTGCACACCCATCTGGATGCATGGTCTGTGCCTGGTGATAGCTATATAGACTCTGCCTCATCATGAACGAGTGAATCGCCCCTGGTTTCGTAGACACCTCCAAGCCTCATAATGAGGTCCAGATAGGAGGTGCCATGGGTCGTCAACGTTACCCCGAAGAATTCAAGATCGTAGCGGTCAAGAAACGCTATTTCCTGAGCTTAGAGAGTTTCTAAGAAACCAGGGGCGATTCAACATGATAAATCTTCGATAGCAAATCCTGGACGACGGGTATCTTCAGGTCGCTTTTGCGCTCAAGAAGGAACTCAAGGAATTCGTCGTGCTGCGGCTTAGGAAAATAGTGCGTAGGCTGGGTTTCGAATTTCCAGTTCTCATGCCCTACAAGCTTCAAAGCAACATAAATTCTTTGGGCAGCGTTGTTCGGTGCATGCCCCCAGCCTGTGGAAAAGAACATGGCTGACTGGGCAGCCGGCCTTGTACACAGAAGGCGTCTCGGTGCCAGATTCTCATCTTTGAACAATTCATGATCGGAGAACCCCCCGAGCCCGTAGACGATCGGTGCAGCGGAAGCGGTTGCGCGCGTGGCCGTCATAACTCCATCGGCATTCGTCTGGAATGTATGAAGGGCAAAAAACAGGGCCACATTTATATCATCTGTAACGTCTAAGCCTACGCTAGGAAGGCCATAGTGCTGTGCCGTCGCGAAGCCCCACATCCTATAACGATAGGAATTGACGAAACTCAGCAGTTCCCGCTGCATCCCCTGTTCTAAAGCCCGTTCGTGAACATATAGATCCAGCAGCGCGGACCATGCACCGAAGCTGTCAGGGAAGTACAGTTTAGTTCTAGCCGCAGAAGGCAACAATGAGGGCTCGCTTACGTCCTCCGTTCCATACAGGCGGAGCAATTCATCCTTAGTGCGTCCCGCTTTCTCCGTCGTGTAATGGGTAGACTGCCCACGCCATACGCCACTGAAGTTGGGATCACCTGATTTCACACTACCCGCGATGGCACGAACTTCCTCAATGGAACGGACCTCAATAACAGGTACGCGGCGGAATGGTACTCGTAAAAATGTTCCGTTGGCCAGATGGTCTAGCGGGCCCTCAGGCAGTTTTTCCGTGAGGCCGTAAACGGCAGCGCCGTGGGCCGGAGTCCAGCTCCAGCAATTCCCGTAAAGTGGGTCTACGTAAGCAGGAGTTCCTGTGCTCTCGTTGACTTGACTGATATCACAGGCAGGGGAGACCCGATCAGCAATCGGATTGACGTTATGCAAATGGGCGAATAATTGGTCAACGGAGCGCATCGAGCATTCTCTGGCCGGCCTGGATTGCTACTCCCAGCACGGCGGCGTCTACTGGAGGGAGCGTTTGAACATTCACTGCCCGGTAAGCAGTGTCGATCCTGGTCTGGCCCGGCGAGGAGAACTGTGTCCCCACCTCGAAGCCAAATGCGTAGAAGCAGACTGCTTCAATAAAGCTGGGCAGACAAGCGTCTGCATAAGGTCTATGGAAAATTTTGGGGCGTCCCCCGGTTGTCTCTTCAGCCTGGGTAGCTACGTTGTGCCAAGACTTGGTGAATTCGTATTTATCTAGGTAGAGACCCATGAGGCAGTTCAAGGGTGCTCGTATAAGCTCAATCGTTTCAGGCTGATCTTGGATGATGAACGCCCGCTTGCCGCCCATGTTGCGAGGTCGGCCAAGCTGAACGTTTGGTCTGAAACGCAGAGACTGCAAAGCCATAGCAGTCGCCTCGCTGATCTGAGGGTCCAAGGCTCGGCAAACGGCAACCTTTTGAGAAGGCACCACATATCCATTAATCAAGTATCCAAGGAGAATTGTGAAAATCTGTTCGAATTCAGGCTCTGCATGTTCAAGAGGCATCACCAAAAAACTCTCAGGCTGGTCGCCCGGTACAGTTCGCTCTTCAAAGATACGTGCCGCGACCATGACGTCGGCTACGGACGTCCAAGCGGAGAGTTCGCCCAGTATTTCGGCGCTTTTTGCACTTGGAAAATGCTCGTCGCTCATTAATACACTCCATATATTCACAGATACTCGGCCACTCTTGCTCTGTGCGCCTAGCGATATAAAGCAATCGCACGTGTAGACAAGCTTTGAGCCCATGGTCGTAGCCGAAGACCAATTGCAATCGATGGGCGCGTAATGGCCTTAGGCTCTTATGAAAACTTTATTTTTCACACAGGTAATTACTAATCTTCATCTAATGAAGCATACCATAAAAATGTGTGTATAGGTTTCCTGTGAGCGATATTTTTGCTCCTCATCGCGCCTTGGCTTCCGACGATCTCAAATTTTGGCAGGATATCACAATTCCTCACGTGTTTCCGAAGCCTTTAGGCATTCGGAATTCATCTCAGGCTCGCGTTTCTCCGGCATGTCTTAATCAATGCCACCCAATGGATGTATCTACTATGAGAGGTTTTATATTAATTGATTTTATATGAGTCATGATGACCTGCGTTTAGGTTTTTGGTGCGTGAAACAATTTGGCGATTGCCTGATCTTTTTACCGCTAAAGTATTTTGTGTGGGCAACGACTGTTATTGTTTGCTATCTCATGCTGGCTGGATTTTCTGTACTGTTTCTGTCGGGGAGGGTGAAGAATGAGCGGGTCAAGACATCATAATTATCTGTCTCGGTGCGATCCAAAGGCTATTGCGCAAAGTGGCTGTAAAAAGTCTAAGCATATGGTGTTGGATTTAAAGGGCAATAAGAAGTTCGATGCGGTCTAAAGGAGCGTTGGGGGTAAAGACGACTGCCGATATGATAATGTCTAAGCGACGACGAGGGTCGCCGCTAACGGCAGTGTATTTTAGATTGGCAATAGCTCAGAGTTCGACTATTTCCGCAATGTCATCAAGTGGGCCCATGCTTATAAATTTTATGGGGAGATCGGAAGTCGCTTCTCTAGGCGCCCAAATTGCTCTGTACTCATTCTGATAAGCGTATTTAAAGTGCTTGGCAAAATTCACATCAATTTTTGAAGGATTACAGAGCAGTGGGTCTACATATTTGACATTTTGAGCGAACCCCTCAAAGCCAGGCAGTGCGTGGCATCCAGTCTTAATTAATCGATTAATAAATAATCTTGGATTTTTGATAACTAAGCAAGCGTCAGCTTCAAAATCGGAAAATTCCCTATTCGTGTAATTTGAAGCGAAGCAGCACACATAGTAGTTTGTTCGGGCTTTTACTGAGTACTCAACCCTTCCGTAGCTGGCTGTGGGATTTCCAGCTTTCATATCTGCCTTAAGCTTAAAAGTTGCAGATCCTTTAAATGCTAATTCGTCGTCTCTGATTGCTGCATTTAAAGATGGGTCATTGTAAAACGATGCAGGAGTGACTCTAAAGTTTCCTGAGTGATACATCTCTTGAACGTATTTCTTCTTGGAGAATTTGAATAGCCACCCAGTCTGCAATCCACCGACTTTATCAATAGCGCTTTTCCCAAGTGGGGCTGCTGGAAAAGTAGGAGTTACGATACTGGCGGACTTAATGAAGCCATTAGTGAATCCATTGGGGTATGGTCCGTGGCGTTTTTCCATCTCTGTCAATATGTGGGTCCACTTGATCCACATTTCAACATTAATGTCTTTGCCTGTGCGAACACTCAGGCGGCCACTCGAATCTAAAACGGAGATGAGATTTATAATGTCATTAGCCCTTTCTTCAAGCTCCGCGCTATAAAGGTTGGTAAGATATGGATTGAGTAAATAATCGTTGCGCCATTTCTGTGAGCGGGTGAGCATGGGTCGGGAATCCTTTTAAAGTATGAAGCGTAACTGGCCACGACAGATTAACCTAGGTCATGGGTATAGTCCCAGAGTGGGCAAAGTTTTTATTCAGCTCATCTTTGACCGCTCGTAAGTGTACGCGTGTACATTCTTGTGACAGCGAAAGAGGGCTCAGGTCTAGGCTCTGTACGAAATCCTGAGAAACCCAATCGCCGCCCCTTGAACGCTGAGATTTTGTAGAGTCACCCGCCATCGACGGAAAGGAATTCTGTAATGGCAAGGCGTTACGAACTCTCGGACGAAGCCTGGGGAGTGGTCTGCGATCTCTTCATTGAAACCCATGGTCGCGGGCGGCCCAGACTGAGCGACCGACTGATGCTAGATGGCGTGCTCTGGGTACTCTGCTCGGGCGCTGCATGGCGAGATATGCCGGAGCGCTTCGGTCCTTGGTCAACGGTGTATCAACGGTTTCGCGGCTGGCGAAATCAGGGGATATTCGATCAGGTGCTCAAACGCTTGCACCTGAGATCGAATGAGCAAGGCTTGATCGATCTGCAAACCTGAATGATCGACTCAACCGCTGTCCGCGCAACCCGAGCCTCATCTGGCACTCGGAAAAAAGGGGGCTGACGAGCCTGCCGATCACGCTTTAGGTCGCAGTCACGGTGGCCTGACAACCAAAATCCACATGCTCTGCGATGCCAACGGGACACCGTTGCGCTTCCTCCTCTCTGGCGGTCAAGCCAGTGACATCAGCTATGCCCAGCCATTGCTGGACGACGTCAGCATTCCATCAAGCCAACCTGGCCGCGCCCGCGTATACGCTGCAAATGGTTGCTTGCTGACAAGGACTACGACGCCGAAGCGCTACGCCGCTACTGCGACCAATATCGAATGCAGCCCGTCATCCCGATGCGCTCGATGAAGCGCAAACCCAAGCCTGGCTTACCCAGACTGTTTGATCGGCCCAAGTACCGACAGCGCAACATCATCGAGCGCATGTTTGGCTGGCTGAAAGAGAACCGCCGCATCGTGACACGCTTCGACAGGCTTGCGAAAAGCTATGCCGCCATGGTCTCACTGGCTTGTTCCATGCGGTGTTTGCGACATCTCTTTTCGTACAGAGCCTAGTCTCTCGAATTTGTGAGTAGTCACAAATTCAACAACAAGCGCGTTTTGCATAAATTTCAATAAAATCATGTACCTATAATCTATTTGGTTATTTCGGAGGCCTTAGAACTCCAGATAAAGGTTCAATTCCTGCCTGGGACGCCATTTCTTGTCTCTACCCCCTTCGCATCCGCCTCATTTTCAGCCGCCCGCTGGCGCATCACGAAATACCCCGCCACCACCAACAGCACCGCCAGCACCGTGAACCAGAACTGGAAACGCGACGCTGGGTCGATTGCCTGGGTGCCGATCACCGCCAGCAAGGCGAACAACGCGACGATATTGGCGTACGGGAACAGCCAGGCGCGGAAGGCGTTGGGGTCGATCGCTTCGTGGCGGGTTTTCCAGCGCATGGCCACGTGGGCGATGATGATGAAGATCCACACCACCATCACCAGGCTGCCGGTGCTCTTGGCCAGGGTCATGAACAGGTCGCCGCCGCTGACGAAGTGTACGGTCAGGATCGTCGTGCAGATCGACAGGCTCAGCAGCAGCGCGTTGATCGGCACACCCTTGGCGCTGGTGCGCGAGAACAGCTTGGGCGCATGCCCGCGCTGGCTCAGGGAGAACAGCATGCGTGAGTTGGAGAACATGAACGAGTTCATCACCGACATGAACGAGACGAACAGTACCAGCTTCATGGCCACCGCAGCGCCACCGAAACCGGCCAGGCTGAACAGCGACACGTAAGGCGAGGCCAGGTTGGCTTTGTCGGTCCAGGGCAGGCACAGGATCAGGATCGACACAGAGCCCACGTAGAACAGCATCACCCGAAGGATCACGCTCTTGATGGCGCGGATCACGTTCTGCCGCGGGTTCTGCGACTCGCCCGCCGCGACGGCGGCGATTTCGCTGCCACCCAACGAGAAGATCACCACGATCACACCGGCCATCACCGGCGACAACCCGTTGGGCATGAAACCGTCATGGGCGGTGAGGTTGACCAGCCCGGGGGAGGGAATGTTGCTGTGCAGGCCCAGCAGGATCGAGATGCCCAGCAGCATGAAGATGAGGATGGTGGCCACCTTCATCGCGGCCAGCCAGTATTCCACTTCGGCAAACGAGCGCACCGAGTAGGCATTGCTGGCCATCAGGGTCACCAGCATCAGGAAGGCACCTGCCCAGATCGGCAACCACGGTAGAAAGTCGTGCAGGATGGCGCCCAGCAGCACGGCTTCGAGGGTGATGGTCATCATCGACTTGAACCAGTACAGCCAGCCTACGGCAAACCCTGCCCAGTTGCCGAGCCAGGTGTTGGCATAGGTCGAGAACGACCCGGCGTCCGGGTTGCGACAGGCCATTTCGCCTAGCATGAACATGACCAGGGTAACCACCAGGCCGCCGATGAAGTACGACAGGATGGCCGCTGGGCCCGCTGAAGCGATCAACGAGCCGGAACCCATGAACAACCCTGCGCCGATCACCCCACCCAGGGCGATCATGGTGATGTGCCGCTGTTTCAGGCTTTGCTTCAAACTGTTGGATTGCATTTCCTTGTCCTCTCTTATTATTGGGGGAACCGACAACGTCCCCCAACGCAGGCATCGTCATGCGCCTGCGTCCACGCGTGGCAAATAGCTACCAGCCTGCCACCCTGGACAATAAGGCCAAGGACCTCAAACGAATTCTCTGCACAACATCCTGCCGATTTTTCCTGAGGAACGCTTGCGCAGGTATGCCTACATTCCCCAGTGCTTGAGTGCCCACAACACCCCCATGCCCACAACCAGCGTCAGCATCGTGCTGCGCGTGCGCCAGGCCACCAGTGCCGCCAGCACCGCCGCAGGTATCTGCGGGTTCATCCAGTCGAAACCGGCATTCCTGTCAGGCAGCACCACGGCCGGTAGCACCAGTGCCGCGAGAACGCTGGCAGGCACGTAGGCCAACGCACGGCGAAACAGCGGGGGGATGCGCAGCACCGTGTGCAATTCGATGAACGATAACCGGATGGCGAAGGTGCCCAGGCCAATCAGCACGAAGGTTATCCACTGGGTTGTTTCGCTCATGATGCTTCCTGTTCGGTGTGGGCCTCAGGTACGGCCTGTTCTTTCTGCCTGCTCTCGATGACCAGCCCGGCAACAATGCCGCCCACGGCACCGGCCAGCAGGCCGAGGTTGTAGGGCAGGTGGGCCGCCAGCACGGCAAGCACGCCGCCGGTCAGCGCTGCGCCCAGCATGGCGGTGTTGCGGATGCCCGGTATCAGCAGCGCCAGGAACGACAATGGAATGGCAAAGCCCAGTGACCAGTCTTCCGGGATGCCCGCACCCAGATACATACCTGCCAGTACCGAGAGGTTCCACCCGAAGAACATGGTGATGGCCGTGCCGGCATAGTAGGGGTAGGCATGGCGACCCAGCTCGCCAGAGCCCATCTTCAGCGTGCAGAGGGCAAAGGATTGGTCCGACAGCAGGTAAGCCATCGGCCACTTGTGGCGGCGCGGCAGATGGCCCAGGTGCGGGGCCAGGCTTGCGCTGTACATCAGGAATCGCAGGTTGATCACCAGGGCGGTGACCACCATGGTCACTGGCAGGGCGGCATTTTGCATCAGCTGCATGACCACCATCTGCGCGGACCCTGAATAGAACAGCAAGGTCATGCCGATGGCGTCGGTGGGTGAGAGGCCCATGCCAATAGCCGTGACCCCGGTGATCAGGCCAAAGGGCACGATGCCGGAGGTCAATGGCAGAACGCTGTGAGCGCCCTGCCTGAATGCATGGGTCCCGCTTGGGTACGGCATTTTGGTTCCTTCGAAGGTGTTCTGGAAGTGCAATGTATGTACTTGCACGTTAATGCGCGTGACAGTTGGCCACAACGTCAGATTTCTGGAATAGTAGGCCTAAAAAAAATAGGTCTCACGCCATGGCTCTCGATACCCCAACCCGGCATTCCCTGCAGCTCAATGCCTTGCGCGCCTTCGAGGCGTCCGCGCGCCTGGGTGGCTTCGCCCGTGCGGCACTCGAGCTCAAGGTGAGCCCCGGTGCCATCGCTGCCCTGGTCAAGACGTTGGAAAGCGAATACGGCGCCGCCTTGTTCGAGCGCCATGCCAAGGGTGTGCGCCTGACGGCCTTGGGCGAAAGCGTGAAAACCCAGTTCACCGAAGCCTTCGATGCCGTGGAAGCCGCTGCGCGGACGCTTCGCCGCCTGGCTGCACCTCAGCGGGTGCACATTGTCACCTCGCCGGCGTTGGCGCAGTTGTGGATCGGGCCACGCCTGCCGGAGTTGACCCGCCTGCTGGCGCCCATCGAGATCTCGGTCACGGCGGTGGATGAGCCGCCCAACCTGAAGCGCAGCCCGTTCGATCTGTGCCTGTACTACACCGAAAAGCCCGAGCGCTGGCAGCGCAGGATCGCCACGGAAGAAGTGCTGCCCGTATGTGTACCTGCCTTGGCGGCGAGCATCACCACGCCCGAAGACCTGATCAACAGCCGTTGCATCGCTGACGTGGGCTGGAACGACTGGGCCGTGTGGACCGGTGTCACCATGCCAGGCCACAAGTTCGTGGCCCGCGGGCCTGGGTTTTCCCTGTACTCGATTGCCTTGCAGCAAGCCTTGCTCGCAGCAGGTGTGCTGATGGGGCGTAGGAGCCTGGTGCAGCGTTATCTGGACAGCGGTGAACTGGTTGCGCCCATCGATTGCCCGGTGCCCTTGGGCATGACCATTGCCGCGTGGCGGTTGCCGGGAGCCAAGGGCAATCAGGTGGTTGCGGCAGTGGAGGAGGCGTTGTTGCAGCTGGCGTGAGCTTGACGCTGCCTCGCCCGCCGCCGCCGGGCTCAAACCTGGCTTGCCGCCAGTGCGTCTTCATCTTCGCCGGTTACCCGCGTGGTGATGTGCGTATCGACCTTGGCCAGGGTCTTGGCCTCGACATCATCTTTCATGCGCTGGGCAATCTGCTGGTCGACCAGCTCCTTTTTCTCAGGTGGCAAGGCGTTGTATTCGTCCTCGGTCATGCCCAATTCGCGCAGCAGCTTTTCCTTGATCATCTCGGCAGGCGATTTGGACATGTAGTCCTGAAAATCCTGCCTGGCGCTGCTGGTTTGTTCCGTACCCGCCTCGGCAGGCTGGCCGAGGCCGCTGCCAGGGTTCTGTAGCAGCACCTTGAGCTTGGCAAAGGCTTCTTCGCGGGCATCCTCGGCATCCTGCTGCGAGGTATTGCCCTGGCGGCCCTGTTGCGCGGTGGCATTGCTGGCGACTACCGGTGCACGGAACTGCGGCACGTCGACCGGAGCCTGGTCATTGCCGGCGCGCTGTTGCTGATGGACCGTGGCCTGCCAGCCGAGGCCGTTGAGGGCGATTGTCATGAAATCCTCCTTGGAAATGTGAGCGGCACAGGCATGGGGCAAATGCCATGCCAGTCGTCCATGCCCCGCAACTAGCGCGTTGGAGCTATTCCCGGTGGCAGCACGGTGGGCATATGCTTGCCCGTCAAAGGCATGATCTTGCCGCCTGCGGCAATGACCACCACTGTCGACAGCCCCTTGACCGGAGTGCGAGCGGGCCCAGCGCTTTCGCCTGGGCGATTGCCGGCTGACCATGAGCTATGGCGTGGTGCAGTGGCAGGAAGGGGAAGACCAGCATGCACTGCTGGCGCGTGCGGACAAGGCACTGTATCGGGCCAAGGGCAGTGGCAAGAGCGCCATTGCCGAGTGATTTGCTTTACCTGTACCGGCCCTATCGCCGGCAAGCCAGCTCCCACAGGTACTGCACAGGGCTCAGCCTTGTGTTGTACCTGTGGGAGCTGGCTTGCCGGCGATAGGGCCGGTACAGGGATAAAAAAAGACCCGCAGCGCCTCTCGGCGCAGCGGGCCAAATCGGCCTTGGCCGCTTCAGTGTCAGATATGCAGGGCGTGGCCCAGCGCACGCAATGCCGCTTCCTGTACGGCCTCACCCAGTGTCGGGTGGGCATGGATGGTACCGGCTACATCCTCAAGGCACGCGCCCATCTCCAGCGACTGGGCAAACGCCGTGGACAGCTCGGAAACCGCCACACCCACCGCCTGCCAACCCAGAATCAGGTGGTTGTCCCGGCGCGCCACCACGCGCACGAAACCGCTTTTCGCTTCCAGGCTCATGGCCCGGCCATTGGCGGCAAACGGGAACTGCGCGACGATGCAGTCCAGGCCTTGCTGGCTGGCCTGCTCCGGTGTCTTGCCGACTACCACCACTTCCGGGTCGGTAAAGCATACGGCGGCAATCGCAGCGGGCTCGAAGCGGCGGGCCTTGCCTGCGATGATCTCGGCAACCATCTCGCCCTGGGCCATGGCCCGGTGCGCCAGCATCGGTTCGCCGGCCACGTCGCCGATGGCCCACACGTTGTGCATGCTGGTCTGGCAGCGTTCGTCGATGGCAATGGCGGCGCCGTTCATTTTCAGGTCCAGGCATTCCAGGTTGAAGCCTTGGGTGCGCGGCCGGCGGCCCACGGCTACCAGCACCTGATCGGCTTCCAGGCGCAGTTGGCCACCCTTGCCATCGTTGGCCAGCAGGCAGCCATTTTCGTACCCTTCGACGCTGTGGCCCAGGTGCACGGCGATGCCCAGCTTCTTCAGCGATTCGGCCACCGGGGCGGTCAGTTCGCTGTCGTAGGTCGGCAGGATGCGCTCACGCGCTTCCACCACGCTGACCTGCGCACCCAGCTTGCGGTAGGCGATGCCCAGTTCCAGGCCAATATAGCCGCCGCCCACCACCACCAGATGTTGCGGCAGGGCTTTCGGCGCCAAGGCTTCGGTCGAGGAAATGATCGGCCCGCCCAACGGCAGCATCGGCAGTTGGACACTGCTGGAACCGGTAGCCAGCAACAGGTGCTCGCACTGGATACGTTGGCCGTCGACCTCGACCTGCTTGCCGTCGAGCACCTTTGCCCAGCCATGCACCACCTTGACCCCGTGCTTTTTCAGCAGGGCGGCCACACCGGTGGTCAGGCGGTCGACGATGCCGTCCTTCCAGGCCACGCTCTGGCCGATGTCCAGGCGCGGCGAGGTAACGCTGATGCCCAGTTGCGAGGCGCCGGTAAAGCGCGAGGTCTGGTGGAACTGCTCGGCCACATGGATCAGCGCCTTGGACGGAATGCAGCCGATGTTCAGGCAGGTACCGCCCAGTGCCTGGCCTTCCACCAGCACGGTAGGGATGCCCAGTTGCCCGGCGCGGATGGCAGCCACATAGCCGCCTGGGCCGCCGCCGATGATCAACAGGGTGGTCTGGATAGTCTGTTGCATGCTCACTCCACGAACAGGCAGGCGGGCTGTTCGAGCAGGCCGCGCACGGCCTGGATGAACAGGGCGGCGTCCATGCCATCGACCACGCGGTGGTCGAACGAGCTGGACAGGTTCATCATCTTGCGCACGACGATCTGGCCGTCGATCACCACCGGCCGCTCAACCATGCGGTTGACGCCGACAATGGCCACCTCCGGCGTGTTGACCACCGGTGTGCTGACGATGCCGCCGAGCGCGCCCAGGCTGGTCAGGGTGATGGTCGAGCCGGAGAGTTCCTCGCGGCTGGCCTTGTTGTTGCGCGCTGCAAAGGCCAGGCGCGAGATCTCGCCAGCATTGGCCCATAGGCTGCCCGCTTCGGCGTGGCGCAGCACGGGCACCATCAGGCCGTTGTCACCTTGGGTGGCGATGCCCACATGCACCGCGCCATGGCGGGTGATGACCTGGGCTTCGTCGTCATAGGTGGCGTTGATCTGCGGGAAATCGCGCAGGGCCACGACCAGTGCGCGCACCAGGAACGGCAGCAGGGTCAGCTTGCCGCGGCTGTCGCCGTGCTTGCTGTTGAGCTGCTGGCGCAACGCTTCCAGGGCGGTGACGTCGATTTCTTCCACATAGCTGAAGTGTGCGACCCGGCGCTTGGCGTCCTGCATGCGCTGGGCGATCTTGCGGCGCAGGCCGATCACCTGCACCTGCTCGCTGTCGGTGCGCTTGGCATAGCCATTGGGGGCTTGCCCGGCAGCGCTTTGCGGCTTGCTCATGAACGCATCAAGGTCTTCGTGCAGGATGCGCCCGGCCGGGCCGCTGCCGTGCACATAACGCAGTTCGATACCGGCATCCAGGGCGCGTTTGCGTACAGCCGGCGAGGCCAACGGCTTGTCGCCAGGCTGGCGTGGCACGATGGGTGCTGCCTCGTGGTTGGCTGGCGCCTGATACGCGGCGGGCTTTACTGCTTGCTGCGGTTCTGGTTTTGCCACGACAGGGGCAGCAGGCGCTTCGACCGGCTTGGCTTGCGGCGCATCCACATGGTTGCCGCTGCCCTCGACTTCGATGCGGATCAGCTCGCTGCCGACCGCCATCACTTCACCCGGCTGGCCACCCAGGGCCAGCACCTTGCCGCTGACCGGCGACGGGATTTCCACGGTGGCCTTGTCGGTCATGACATCGGCCACGACCTGGTCCTCGGCGATGACGTCGCCGACCTTGACGAACCATTCCACCAACTCGACCTGCGCGATGCCTTCGCCAATGTCCGGCATCTTGATGACGTGCGTGCCCATTCAGACCTCCATGACCTTTTTCAATGCCGCACCTACCCGCGATGGCCCTGGGAAGTAAGCCCATTCCTGCGCGTGGGGGTAGGGGGTGTCCCAACCGGTGACGCGCTCGATCGGCGCCTCCAGGTGGTGGAAGCAATGCTCCTGCACCAGCGACACCAGTTCGGCACCGAAGCCGCAGGTACGGGTGGCCTCGTGCACCACCACGCAGCGGCCGGTCTTTTTCACCGACTCGACGATGGTGTCCAGGTCCAGCGGCCAAAGGCTGCGCAGGTCGATCACTTCGGCGTCCACACCGCTTTCCTCGGCGGCCACCTGGGCCACGTACACGGTGGTGCCATAGGTGAGCACGGTCACGTCATTACCCGGGCGGGTGATGGCGGCCTTGTCCAGCGGCACGGTGTAGTAGCCATCGGGCACGGCGCTGTGCGGGTGCTTCGACCATGGCGTTACCGGGCGGTCGTGGTGGCCGTCGAACGGGCCGTTGTACAGGCGCTTGGGCTCCAGGAAAATCACCGGGTCGTCGCATTCGATCGAGGCAATCAACAACCCCTTGGCGTCATACGGGTTGGACGGCATGACAGTGCGCAGGCCGCACACCTGGGTGAACATGGCTTCCGGGCTCTGGCTGTGGGTCTGGCCGCCATAGATGCCGCCGCCGCAAGGCATGCGCAGGGTCAGCGGGGCGATGAACTCGCCGGCCGAACGGTAACGCAGGCGGGCCATTTCGGAGACGATCTGGTCGGAGGCCGGGTAGAAGTAGTCAGCGAACTGGATCTCCACCACCGGGCGCAGGCCGTAGGCGCCCATGCCCACGGCGGTGCCGACGATGCCGCTTTCGGAAATCGGCGCATCGAACACGCGCGACTTGCCGTATTTGGTTTGCAGGCCCTCGGTGCAGCGGAACACGCCGCCGAAGTAGCCGACATCCTGGCCGTACACCACCACGTTGTCGTCGCGCTCAAGCATGACGTCCATGGCCGAGCGCAGGGCCTGGATCATGGTCATGGTAGTAGTGGCCATGGCGGTTTCCGGGTTGATGCTGTTGTTGTGGTCGTTCATCTCAAACCCCCAGTTCCTGGCGTTGGCGGCGCAGGTGGTCGGGCATTTCCTTGTACACGTCCTCGAACATCGAGGCGGCGCTCGGGATGTGACCATTGGCCAGGGTGCCGTACTGCTCGGCTTCTTTCTGTGCGGCAATCACGGCGGCTTCGAACTCGGCCGTGGTGGCCTGGTGCTCTTCCTCGGACCAGTGGCCGATCTTGATCAGGTGCTGCTTCAGGCGGGCAATCGGGTCGCCCAGCGGGAAGTGGCTCCAGTCGTCAGCCGGGCGGTACTTGGACGGGTCGTCCGAGGTCGAGTGCGGGCCGGCCCGGTAGGTGACCCATTCGATCAGGCTGGGGCCCAGGCCACGGCGGGCGCGTTCGGCAGCCCAGCGCGAGGCGGCATACACGGCGACGAAGTCGTTGCCGTCAACCCGCAGCGAGGCGATGCCACAACCCACGCCACGGCCGGCGAAGGTGGTCGACTCGCCACCGGCAATGGCCTGGAAGGTCGAAATGGCCCACTGGTTGTTGACCACGTTCAGGATCACCGGGGCGCGGTAGACGTGGGCGAAAGTGAGGGCGGTGTGGAAGTCCGACTCGGCGGTGGCGCCGTCGCCGATCCACGCCGAAGCGATCTTGGTATCACCCTTGATCGCCGAGGCCATGGCCCAGCCGACCGCCTGCACGAACTGGGTCGCCAGGTTGCCACTGATGGTGAAGAAGCCGGCTTCGCGCACCGAATACATGATCGGCAGCTGGCGGCCCTTGAGCGGGTCGCGCTCGTTGGACAGCAACTGGCAGATCATCTCGACCAGCGACACGTCGCGGGCCATCAGGATGCTTTGCTGGCGGTAGGTGGGGAAGCACATGTCGGTGCGGTTAAGGGCCAGCGCCTGGCCGCTGCCGATGGCTTCTTCGCCCAGGCTCTGCATGTAGAAGGACATCTTCTTCTGGCGCTGGGCAACCACCATGCGGCTGTCGAAAATCCGCGTCTTGAGCATGGCGCGCATGCCCTGGCGGAGGATTTGCGGGTCGATGTCTTCGGCCCATGGGCCTTGCGCGTTGCCCTGTTCGTCGAGCACGCGGACCAGGCTGTAGGACAGGTCGGCGGTGTCGGCAGCATCGACATCGACAGGGGGCTTACGCGCTTGACCTGCGTCGTTCAGGCGCAGGTAGGAAAAATCGGTCTGGCAGCCTGGCCGGCCGGTAGGCTCGGGCACATGCAAACGCAGGGGGGCGTACTCGTTCATGCTTTTTACGCTCGCTCGGGTAATTGTTTTTGTGAGCTCTGAAGCGGCCGCCGCTGAATACCGGCTTGTGACTGGTAGGTCAGCGTCACCTACATCTTAGTGGCCCGGCAGGAGAATTTTTCTCTCAAGTTGATTGCCTTTGCCGAGCGGGGCAGATAAACATTCCGCATAAACACAAAAAACCGGTGATTTTGTCTCATGCGCAAACTCGATCGTACCGATATAGGCATTCTCAACAGCCTGCAGGAAAATGCCCGCATCACCAACGCCGAGCTGGCACGCTCGGTGAACCTGTCGCCCACGCCCTGTTTCAACCGGGTGCGGGCGATGGAGGAACTGGGGGTCATCCGCCAGCAGGTGACCTTGCTGTCACCTGAGGCGCTGGGGCTGGATGTGAACGTGTTCATCCACGTCAGCCTTGAGAAGCAGGTGGAGCAGTCGTTGCACCGTTTCGAGGAAGAAATTGCCGAGCGGCCCGAGGTGATGGAGTGCTACCTGATGACAGGGGACCCGGATTACCTGCTGCGGGTGCTGCTGCCCAGCATCCAGGCGCTGGAGCGGTTTCTCGATTACCTGACGCGGTTGCCGGGGGTGGCGAATATCCGTTCGAGTTTTGCCCTGAAGCAGGTGCGCTACAAGACCGCCTTGCCGTTGCCGGCCAATGGGATGACTTTGCGGGAATAGTATGCTCCTGTGCCGGCCTCTTCGCGGGCATGCCCGCTCCCACAGGTACTGCACAGGTTCCGAATGCGGCGCGATCCCTGTGGGAGCGGGCAAGCCCGCGAAGAGGAGCACGCGGTGTTGAAGGCAGGTGCTTGATATTTTAAACACCCCCAGCCTATGTTGTTGTCAGCGCACAACAACAAGGACAAGCGTCATGAGCACCGCTCAGCTCCAGGGCATCGATGAAATCGAATGCGTCACCCCCGACCTCAATGGCGTCCCACGCGGCAAGGTGATGACCGCCGAAGGCTTCCTCGAAGGCCGTCGCCTGCAAATGGCCCGGGGGGTGTTGCTGCAATGCATCATGGGTGGTTACCCGCCGGCGAAGTTCTACGGCAGTGACGACGGCGACCTGGCGCTGGTGGCCGAACCCAGCCAGGTCCACCGCCTGCCCTGGAGCAGCGACGGCCGCGCCCTGGCCATCTGCGACGCCAATGAACTGGATGGCCGGCCTTCGGCACTGTCCACCCGTGGCCAGCTCAAGGCAGTGATCGCCCGCTATGCGGCGCTGGGCCTGGCGCCAGTGGTGGCGACCGAACTCGAATTCTTCGTCTTTGCCCCCAACAGCGACCCGCAACAGCCGTTCCAGCCACCCGTAGGCATCGATGGCCGCCGTGAGCTTGGCCACTCGGCGTTCAGTGTCAGTTCCAACAACGGCCTGCGCCCGTTCTTCAAGGAGGTGTACCAGTGCATGGCCGCGCTTGGCCTGCCGCGCGACACCTTCATGCACGAGATGGGCGTCAGCCAGTTCGAGATCAACCTGTTGCACGGCGACCCGCTGCTGCTGGCCGACCAGACTTTCCTGTTCAAGCACCTGCTCAAGGAAGTGGCGCTCAAGCACGGCCTGAGCGTGGTGTGCATGGCCAAGCCGCTGGCACGCACGCCGGGCAGTTCCATGCACATTCACCAAAGCCTGATCGAGGCAGGCAGCGGGCGTAACGTGTTCAGCGATGAGCAAGGCCTGCCGACCGACACCTTCCACCATTTCATAGGTGGCCTGCAGGCGTGCATGGCCGACTTCACCGCGCTGTTTGCGCCCAACGTCAATTCCTACCAGCGCCTGTGCCACCCCTATGCCTCGCCGAACAACGCCTGCTGGTCCGAGGACAACCGCGCCGCCGGCCTGCGCATTCCGGCCAGTGCGCCGGTAGCGCGGCGCGTTGAAAACCGGTTGCCCGGCGCCGATGCAAACCCCTACCTGGCCATCGCCGCCAGCCTGGCCGCTGGGCTGCATGGCATAGAGCAGCGCCTGCAACCATCGCCGGCCATCCAGGGTGAGTTTGAAGTGCCCGAGCACCTGAGCCTGCCGTGCACCCTGCATGCTGCCCTCGAGCGGCTCAAGCGCAGTGCGCTGGCACGGGAACTGTTCGGCAGCGAGTTCATCGAAGGTTACATCGCCAGCAAGACCCTGGAGCTGACCGATTTCTTCGACGAAATCACCCCGTGGGAGCGTCGGGTGCTGGCGGCACAGGCCTGATCGCGACACGACCTGCACCGGACACGCCCCATAGCGTTAAATCGCCGCTGGGGGCCTGCGCCATACGGTTTTTGCCCTTATGCTGCTAGCACCCGCCACCTGATCAAGGGAGCTTTACGGGACCTATGCGAAATGTATGGAAGCCGTTTCAGTCGTTGTATTTCGCCGCGCTGATGATGCTGATCGGCTCGGGCCTGCTCAGTACCTACCTGGCCCTGCGCCTGGCGGCCGACCATGTCGACAGCCTGTGGGTGGGGGCGCTCATGGCAGCCAACTACTTTGGCCTGGCAGTTGGCGGCAAGGTCGGCCACCGGTTGATCGGCCGGGTCGGGCACATTCGTGCCTATGCCACCTGCGCCGGCATCGTCGGCGCGGCGGTGCTTGGCCATGGCCTGACCAGCTGGCTACCGGCCTGGGTCGGGCTGCGGATGATCGTCGGCCTGGGGATGATGTGCCAGTACATGGTCATCGAGAGCTGGCTCAATGAGCAGGCCGATGTGAAACACCGCGGCGCGGTGTTCAGCGGCTACATGATTGCCTCTTACCTTGGGCTGGTGCTCGGCCAGCTGATCCTGGTGGTTCACCCTGAGCTTGGCCCGGAGCTGCTGATGCTGGTGGCGATGTGCTTCGCGCTGTGCCTGGTGCCCGTGGCGATGACCCGGCGCATTCACCCGGCACCTTTGCGCCCGGCACCGATGGAGCCGAAGTTCTTCATCAAGCGCGTGCCGCAGTCGCTTAGTACGGTGTTGGGTTCGGGGTTGATCGTCGGCTCGTTCTACGGCCTGGCCCCCTTGTATGCCTCCAGCCAAGGCATGACCACCGAGCAGATCGGTCTGTTCATGGGTAGCTGTATTTTTGCCGGCCTGCTGGTGCAGTGGCCGCTGGGCTGGTTGTCTGACCGTTACGACCGCGCGGTACTGATCCGCAGCGTGGCAGTGGGCCTGGCGGTGGCTGCGGCGCCATTGGCGATATTGCCGAGTGTGCCGCTGGAGTTACTGTTCGGTATCGGCTTTTTGATTTCGCTGCTGCAGTTCTGCCTTTACCCGCTGGCGGTGGCGTTTTCCAACGACCATGTGGAAAGCGAGCGACGGGTGTCGCTGACGGCCATGCTGTTGGTGACCTATGGCGTGGGTGCGTGTATCGGGCCGTTGGCGGCGGGCGTGCTGATGAAGGTGCTGGGTGCGCAGATGCTGTATGCGTTCTTCGTGTTCTTCGCCCTGGTGCTGGTATGGCGCATTCGGCCGAAAGCGGTTACCGGGTTGCATCAGGTGCAGGATGCGCCGCTGGGCCACGTGGCCATGCCGGCGGCCGGTTCGCCATTGTCGGCGGCGCTGGACCCACGGGTGGATGAGCAGACCGTCCAGGAGGTAATGCAGGCGCCGGTGGCGGCTGAAGATACCGAGGATGAAGGGAAGGGGGCTGAGCCACAGGCCACAGAGCCTGAAGAGGTCAGCAAATCGGTGTAAGCCTGCACTGGCCTCTTCGCGGGCGCGCCCGCTCCCACAGGTACAGCGTTTGCCCCAGGCTTGGCGCGGTCCCTGTGGGAGCGGGCGTGCCCGCGAAGAGGCCGGTACAGGAAGAACGCAAATGAAAACGCCACCTCATCAGGTGGCGTTTTTTATCGGCTGACGATCAATAATCGTCCTTGTCGAACCGCCGCGCCTCACGCTGCAGCTGGTACACAAAGCTCTCGATCTTGCGCTGTGCCTGCCCGCTCAGGTTATGGAAGCGCACACCGGCAAAAGTGGTATTGATGCGTTCTTCATAGTGCAGGTGACGCAGCTCGACCATGGTGTCCACCAGGCCCAGCGGGTTGCCCGCCTTGAAGCGCTCATACACCTGGCCCAGTTGCAGGCGGTCTTCGACATTGCCGTCAAAGCGCAGCTTGCAACCCGTGGCCGAGATGTCCAGCAGCTTGCCACGCAGGGCGCCGTTGCCTTTGAGGTGGGCGCCATCGAGGATGATATCGACCAGTTGCGACAGCTTCAGCGCGGCGCGGAAGGCATTGCGGCGCTGGTGGTAGGTCATCTCTTGCGGCATGGGGCCGCTGTAGCAGCGGTGGCCGTCGACTTCGGTAATCTTCAGCTCGTGGTTGCATTCCCAGGCAATACGCACGCCATCGTGGAAGCCTTCGACGCGGAAGTGCTCGCCGTTCTCGATGAATTTCTCACCGTCGCGGGGGATCATCTCGTCCAGTGCCAAGGTGTTCTTTTCACGGTCCACGTGTACCACGTAGCTCTGGAAACGCTGGCTGCGGTCATGGAAGGTGATGATCAGGGGGTCGTGGCTTTCGTGCAGTTGCCGCAAGTTGGCCGCAATCTCCAAGGGGGTGTCCAGCACCTTTGGCGGTTGCGGTGCTTCGGTTTCATTGAACACGGCTTATCGTTCTCCAGGCAAAAGCGACACACGCAAGTAACGGCATTTTGCCAGTATGTTCCGTGCCTTGATAGAAAAAATCACACTTGGCTGAGGGCCCGTGGCTTGGCCAGCGGCGAGGTGCTGCCGCGGCTGTCGTAGAGCGACGGCGAGTCGCCGCCCATGAGGATCCTGATCTGGTTGCTGGTGACGTGTTGCTGTACCTGGATGATGCGGCCATTGGTCTCGTTAAGCTGTTGGCAGGCTTGCATCAACTGGCTGATCACGTCGAGTTGTTGCAGGATCAATTCACCGTTGGGTGATTGCGCTGCTACCGCCTCCACGCCGGCGCGGTCTGCGCTCAGGCCAAGGTTGGTAAGCAGGTTGTTGCGCCGCAGGCCTTGCTGCTCCAGCAGTACGATCAAAGACTGTTTGCGGGCCAGGATACTTTCCAGTGGTGCCATATCGCGGCCATGCAGGGCTACAGACTCCTTTTGCAGAAGCTCGAGCAGTTCCTGCAGCGGGGCAATGTCGTCTTCGATCAGTTGCAGCAAGGTGGTGTCGTGCATGGCTAACTCTTGGCTTTTCTAGCGTCCGTGAAGTCAGCGCGCCGAACGGTCAGCGCTGGGCTTCGAAATCGAGCAGTTTGCTGGCGACCCGGCCGGCATCGACCTGATAGCTGCCATCGGCGATCGCCTGTTTCAACTCGGCCACACGGGCACTGTTGACCACTGGCTCGTCGCGCAGCTTGTCGTTGATCTTCTGCAACTGCTGTGCCTCTTGGCTGAGGTGTACCGCTTCTCCGCTGGCGCTGGTGCCGCTGGCCGCTTCCTGGCTGGCTGCCGGTTTTTCGGCGCTGCCGGGTGCGCTGTTGCCGCGCACGCCGCCCGTGACGGACGGAGAGTTATTCAAACGACTGAAGTCGATGACCATGATCAGAAACCTCTGGGTATTTGGACGCTTGCCTTGTTTTCGGCCAACCCGAAAGAAACTTTAGGCACAAATGCATAGCCGCCTGTCAGCAAGCTCGCGAACCCGTTTTCTGACACAGTTTAGGAAAAGCGGTTCCTCACTGCCAGCGTAATCTGTGGCCGGCTACATACTGACCTCGACCTGGCCTGGCCCGGTCACCCTGGCCTTGACCACCCGTTTGGAATTGAGGTTGCGTACCCGTATCTGTTCGCTCAGGCCGCCCTTGCTCAGGGCTTCGCCTGGCATGCGCACGCTGAGGCTGCCACTGCGGGCGATGATTACCACCTGGTCACCCTTGCGCACTACCTCGGCCTGTTCCAGGTGTTGTGGCGTGAGTACCTGGTCGATCACCGTGGGGCGCAGCATTTTCATGCCCACTGCCTGGTCCAGTTCGGTGAGAAAGCCCTGGCCGAGGGTGCCGACATCGCGCTCGCGCAGGGCCACGTCGCCTTCGCCTACCGTGTTGTCGCGCTTGAGCGG
Source organism: Pseudomonas sp. NPDC008258 (assembly GCF_042956345.1). Taxonomy (NCBI): domain Bacteria; kingdom Pseudomonadati; phylum Pseudomonadota; class Gammaproteobacteria; order Pseudomonadales; family Pseudomonadaceae; genus Pseudomonas; species Pseudomonas sp. NPDC008258. The sequence goes on along the minus strand of NZ_JBIBGE010000022.1, from coordinate 82,366 downwards.
GCGGGTTACCACGACCACGTCGCGGAACAGCCGCACGGTGGCCGGTACGAACACGGTCCACGGCGCCGCACCGTCGCAGCGTACCCGCACCGTCACGCGGCCCAGCGGCTGGGCGGGGCTTTCCAGCGACGCGTCCAGCTGCTGGCTGCACAATGGCATGCGCAGGCGTGGGTCCAGCGAGTTGACCTGGATTTCATAACGGCCGGCTGTCTGGGTGGTGGCCAGGTAATCTTCGACGGTGAATTCAAGAAACCCTTGGGTGACACCGATAAGCTGTTCAGGCAAGGTGAACGCGTCCGCTACCGTGCGAACGCCGGGCGCTAGCAGGCACAGCGTGGCCAGCGAGCCAGCCAGCAGGCGCGTCAATCGTCGGAAAAATGTCGTTTTCGTGTGCATGACGCTCAAAAAAGCAAAGCCCGTGCCGACTCGTAACCTGAGTTGCAACGAAAGGCTGAAAGATTAAGGAGTCTGGCATGGCGGGTGTTATGGATTCGGTCAACCAGCGCACGCAGCTGGTGGGGCAGAATCGCCTGGAGTTGCTGCTGTTCCGCCTCAATGGCGAACAGCTTTACGGCATCAACGTGTTCAAGGTCAGGGAAGTGCTGCAATGCCCTGCGCTGACCCTTTTGCCCAAGGCGCACCCGGTGGTGCGTGGTGTTGCCAACATTCGCGGGGCGACCATCCCGATCCTCGACTTGTCGATGGCTACCGGGTTGCGGCCGCTGCAGGAAGACACGCGCAACAGTTTCGTGATCATCACCGAGTACAACACCAAGACCCAGGGCTTTTTGGTGCACTCGGTGGAGCGCATCGTCAACATGAACTGGGAAGAGATTCATCCGCCACCCAAGGGCACCGGCCGGGATCACTACCTGACGGCGGTTACCCGGGTGGATAACCGCATGGTCGAGATCATCGACGTGGAGAAGGTGCTGGCCGAAGTGTCGCCGTCATCCGAGTCGGTATCGGCCGGCGTGATCGATGCCGAGGTGCAGGACAAGGCCGTGCTGATGCGGGTGCTCACCGTCGACGATTCGTCGGTGGCGCGCAAGCAGGTCAGCCGCTGCCTGCAGACCGTGGGGGTGGAAGTGGTGGCGCTCAATGACGGCCGTCAGGCCCTGAACTACCTGCGCCAGCTGGTGGATGAGGGCAAAAAGCCGGAAGAAGAGTTCCTGATGATGATCTCGGACATTGAAATGCCGGAAATGGACGGCTATACGCTAACGGCAGAGATCCGCAGCGACCCGCGCATGCAAAAATTGCACATCTGCCTGCATACTTCGCTTTCCGGGGTGTTCAACCAGGCAATGGTCAAGAAGGTCGGCGCCGATGACTTCCTGGCCAAGTTCAAGCCGGACGACCTGGCCCAGCGGGTGGTCGACCGGATCAAGGCAGCGCATTGAAGCAGCCGGGGCAAGCCCCCGGCACCAGTGATTGAAAAGAGGCGGCAGTAGTGTCTACGGGTAATTTGGATTTCGAACAGTTCCGGGTATTCCTGGAGAAAGCCTGTGGCATCCTGCTGGGCGAGAATAAGCAGTACCTGGTTTCCAGCCGTCTCAACAAGCTGATGGAGCAACAGGGTATCAAGAGCCTGGGCGAGCTGGTGCAGCGCATCCAGGCCCAGCCGCGCGGCGGTCTGCGCGAGCAGGTGGTCGATGCCATGACCACCAACGAGACCCTGTGGTTTCGCGACACCTACCCGTTCGAAGTGCTCAAGAACAAGGTGATCCCCGAGTTCATCCGCAACAACCCGGGCCAGCGCCTGCGCATGTGGTCGGCGGCCTGTTCGTCGGGGCAGGAGCCGTATTCCATCTCGATGGCCATCGACGAGTTCGAGCGCAGCAACCTCGGCCAGTTGAAGATGGGCGCGCAGATTGTTGCCACCGACCTGTCCGGCACCATGCTGACCAACTGCAAGACCGGCGAATACGACAGCCTGGCCATTGCCCGCGGCCTGTCCCAGGAACGCCTGCAGCGCTACTTCGACCCCAAGGGGCCGGGGCGCTGGGCGGTCAAGCCGGCCATTCGCAGCCGCGTCGAGTTCCGCTCGTTCAACCTGTTGGACAGCTATGCCAGCCTGGGCAAGTTCGACATCGTGTTCTGCCGCAACGTGCTGATCTACTTCTCTGCGCAGGTGAAGCGCGACATCCTGTTGCGCATTCACAGCACCCTGAAGCCGGGAGGGTACCTGTTCCTCGGCGCCTCGGAGGCGCTGAACGGGTTGCCGGACCATTACCAGATGGTGCAGTGCAGCCCGGGGATTATTTACCAGGCGAAGTAAAAGAAAGGCCGGCAGTGAAAATTGCCGGCCTTTTTGTTTGCCTGTGCCGGCCTCTTCGCGGGCGCGCCCGCTCCCACACTGTCCTCTGTGCCTGTGGAGATCCCTGTGGGAGCGGGCATGCCCGCGAAGAGGCCGGCACAGGAAAAAATACTGACGTCATTTTTTTGTTTTGCCGCTTTTGCCACCCGGCAATTGCCGCTTTCGCCGCCCAAGGCGGAAGGCCTTTGCCGCTTTTCTGGCATCACCCTGGCAGCACGTAGCCTCGAAAGCCCATGTTTCCGGGCTTTGCGCTCGTTGGCACAGCCCTTGCTATACCTTGCTCAACGAACTTCCGGTCAACCTCTGAAGGTTTCCCCGATATGAGCATCAGCTTCGACAAGGCGCTTGGTATCCACGAAAAGGCCATGAGTTTCCGCGCCCAGCGCGCCGAAGTGCTGGCCAACAACATTGCCAACGCCGACACGCCCAACTACAAGGCGCGTGACATGGACTTTTCTTCGGTGCTCGCTGCCGAGACCAGCAAGCAGCAAAGCGGCCGCTTCGCCATGGACCGGACCAATAGCCGGCACATCGAAGCCGAAGGCCTTGCCATTGCAGCGGATGACACGCTCAAGTACCGCACGCCACTGCAGCCGTCGATCGACCAGAACACCGTGGACGCGCAGATCGAGCAATCGAACTACACCGAAAACGCCATTGGCTTCCAGGCCAGCTTCACGTTGCTCAACAGTAAATTCAAAGGGCTGGTTTCTGCCCTGCGCGGAGAATGACCATGTCCCTTTCCAGTGTTTTCAACATTGCCGGTAGCGGCATGAGCGCGCAGAACACGCGCCTGAACACCGTTGCTTCCAACATTGCCAACGCCGAGACCGTCTCTTCGAGCATCGACCAGACCTACCGCGCCCGCCACCCGGTGTTCGCCACCACCTTCCAGGATGCCCAGGCCGGCGTCAGCCAGTCGCTGTTCGAAGACCAGGGCGAGGCAGGGCAGGGTGTGCAGGTAAAAGGTATCGTCGAGGACCAGAGCACGCTGGAGGCCCGCTACGAGCCAAACCACCCGGCAGCGAACAAGGACGGTTACGTCTACTACCCGAACGTCAACGTGGTCGAGGAGATGGCCGACATGATCTCCGCCAGCCGCGCGTTCCAGACCAATGCCGAGCTGATGAACACGGCCAAAAGCATGATGCAGAAAGTCCTGACCCTGGGGCAGTGATAAGGAATTCAGACCATGGCAATCGATACTAGCGGTGTGAACCTCAATGACGTGCTGTCGGCGTCGGGCGTGGGCACCAGCACCAAAAAGACCACGGACACTGCATCCAAGACCGGCACCGATTCGCTCGGCAAAGATGCCTTCCTGCAGTTACTGGTCACCCAGATGCAGCACCAGAACCCGCTGGACCCGCAGGATAACGGCGAGTTCGTTGCCCAGCTGGCGCAGTTCAGCAGCCTGGAAGGTATTACCTCGCTGAACGACTCGGTCAGCGCGATCACCAGTGCCATGGCTTCGTCCCAGGCGCTTCAGGCATCGTCGCTGGTAGGGCGGTCGGTGGTGGTTCAGAACGACAAGGCTGTGGTTGACACGACTGAAAGCTTCAATGCCCAGTTTGTTGTGCCCCAGGCCATCAGTGAAGCGAAGATCACCATCAAGGACAAGGACGGCAACACGGTCAAGACCATCGAGTTGGGTGAGCAGAAAGCCGGTTACGCCGACTTCATCTGGGACGGTACCAACAACAGTGGCGAGAAAGTGGACCCAGGCACTTACACCTTCACCGCAAGCACCACAGTCGATGGCCAGGCGGTGCAAATGAGCACGCTGTTGCCGGCCAAGGTAACCAGTGTCAGCTTCAGTGCCTCGGGCGAAATGGTGCTCAACCTTGCCGGTGTAGGCAAGGTCTCCCTCTCCGACGTGCAAACCATCGGTATCTAAGGCCCGCTAGAGCGGCAAAAGGAGCGAATTCATGTCTTTCAATATCGGCCTTAGCGGTCTGTACGCAGCCAACAAACAACTGGATGTCACCGGCAACAACATCGCCAACGTCAATACCACGGGGTTCAAGTCCTCGCGTACCGAGTTCGCGGACGTCTATGCAGGCGCCAACCGCCTGGGTGTGGGCAAGAACCAGGTGGGTAACGGTGTGCGGCTGGCAGCCATTTCCCAGCAGTTCACCCAGGGTGATGTAAACACCACGGGCAACGTGCTGGACATGGGCATCCAGGGCCAGGGCTTTTTCGTACTGTCTGACAACGGCTCGAAGGTTTACACGCGGGCGGGTGCTTTCCAGCCTAGCAAGGACAACTTCGTCGAGACCTCCGATGGCCTGCGCCTGCAAGGTTACATGGCGGATGCCACTGGCAAGATCCAGAAAGGCGTCCTGACCGACCTGAAGATCGATACGTCGGCATTGCAGCCCAAGGCAACCTCATTGATCGACCAGGGCATCAACCTGAACTCCTCGGCGGCCTCGATTCCTTTCCTGGTGTATGACAACACCAAGCCGCCTTCCATGGCCGCATTCGACCCGGCGGATCCAAGCACTTATCAGCGCTCCAGCACCAGTACCGTGCTGGATGCTGATGGCGTTCAACACGAAGTGCAGCAGTACTACCGCAAGACCGACACCAACGAATGGACCATGTACACGCTGGTCGACGGTCGCAACCCGTTCGACCCGGCCAGTACCACTCCGCTGGCCGGCACCATCAACTACAACAGTGATGGCACCATCAGCTCCATGGTGGCTGACACCACGGGCGTGCCAAGTGGTGCATCGTTCACGGTCAGCAATGGCGCGTTCGCCATGACCGGCTGGGTGCCGGCCGCTCAGGATGCCAATGGTGACTGGGTTGCCAGTGGCGCGGCAGGTACCGACCAGTCGCTGGGTGTCACCTCGCCTGCCTTGGTGGCAAACAAGCCGTTCGACCCTTCTGACGATACGACCTATACCCGCTCGTTCCCGACCAAGGTGTATGACAGCCAGGGCAACGAACACACCATGGAGCAGTTCTATCGCAAGACTGGTACCAACGAGTGGACCATGTACACCCTCGTTGACGGGCGTAACCCGTTCAATCCGGGAAGTACAGAGCCGCTGGTGGGCACGATCGCATTCAACAGCGATGGCTCGGTCAACTCGATGACAGCCGACAACACGGGGCATCCGGCGGGCACCTCGTTCACGGTCGTCAACAATACCTTCAGCATGGTTGGCTGGGTGCCGGCAGTTGAAGATGCTTCGGGTAACTGGGGTGCCAACGGTGCGGTGGGCGATGCTGCCGGCATGAAAATGTCGATGGCCAGCACCACCTCCTACAACACTGAAACGGCGCGTATGTCCCAGTCCCAGGACGGTTATGCCACGGGCATCCTGTCCAACCTGAGCATCGATGCGACGGGTGTATTGTTCGCCTCCTTCAGCAATGGCCAGTCGCGCGCCATTGGCCAGGTAGCGCTGGCAAGCTTCGCCAACGAGCAGGGGCTGCAGCAAATCGGCAGTACCCGTTGGACCGAGACCTACAACTCGGGCATTCCGGGTATCGACTCGCCGAAAACCGGTACCTTGGGCTCGATCGAGTCCAACTCGCTGGAAGGTTCCAACGTCAACCTGACGCAGGAGTTGGTTGATCTGATCAAGGCGCAAAGCTACTACCAGGCGAATGCCAAGACCATTTCGACCGAAAGCACCGTCATGCAGACCATCATTCAGATGACTTGATCGTGATCGTTTGAGTGCGTACAGGCGAACCCCTTTCTCGTGAAGGGGTTCGTTGTTTTTGCAGGAGGGGTGATGAAAAGGCTGTTTGTCGCAATGCTGGTTGCCTGCTGTCTTGGTCAGCTGCAGGCGGCGCCAGCGCCTTACTGGCGATGGGAAAGCCTGGTGGATGGGCGTCTGGTGTGTTCGCAGTGGTCGCCAGGTGAAGGCTGGAGGCGCTTTGCCGGGCCTTACAACAATGCGCGTTGCCGTGACCTGCCGTAGGCACGGGGTTGCCTGTAGATGAAACCGCTTTGCCGCCAGCGGCAAAGCAGCGCCGGATAACCGGCGGCTGTCGTCGCCCAGGCTTTTCCGATTGCCCGTATTCATGGGCTTTTACGTGCTTTTGGCAAGTTGGTTCGGAACTTGCTTTAGCCCCTGTAGAGCAACGGCGAACGGCAAACGGCCGCCAGTGCAACGGAGGATGATTGTGGACAAGATGCTTTATGTGGCCATGACCGGGGCCAGCCAGAACGCGCTGGCGCAGAAGGCGCATGCCAACAACCTGGCCAACATTTCTACCAATGGTTTTCAACGTGACCTGGAGCAGGCGCGGTCGATGCCGGTGTTCGGTGACAGCTTTCCGGCGCGTGCCTTTGCCATGACCGAGCGCCCGGGCACTGACTTCAGTGAGGGGCCGATGGTGGAAACCGGCCGTGACCTGGACGTGACGGTAACCGGCAAGGGCTTTATCGCTGTGCAGGCACCCGATGGCAGCGAGGCCTATGTGCGCACCGGCAGCCTGAACATCGATGCGCTTGGCGTGCTGCGTGCCGGCAACGGCATGCCGGTGATCGGCAACGGTGGCCCGATTGCCATCCCGCCAGAGCAGAAGGTTGAGGTGGGTGCCGATGGCACCATCAGCATTCGTTCCATGGGCGAAGACCCGCGGGTGATGGCCGAGGTTGACCGCATCAAGCTGGTCAACCCCGACACCAAAGGCCTGAGCAAGGGCCTGGACGGCCTGATCCATACCCAGAATGGCCAGCCAGCCGCCGCCGATGTCAATGTGCGGGTGGTGTCGGGCTTCCTGGAGGGCAGCAACGTCAACGCGGTTGAAGAAATGACCTCGGTGCTGGCGCTGTCCCGTCAATTCGAACTGCACGTCAAGATGATGAACGCGGCCAAGGAAGGCGACGAAGCCATGGCGCGTGTTTTGCAAATCGGCTAACCACTTTTGAACGGGTGCCGTAAAACAGGCGCACGAGGAGAATACTGAATGCTTCCGGCTCTTTGGGTCGCTAAAACCGGCCTGTCCGCCCAGGACACCAACCTGACCGTCATCTCCAACAACCTGGCCAACGTGTCGACCACCGGTTTCAAGCGTGATCGTGCCGAATTCCAGGACCTGTTGTACCAGATCAAACGCCAGCCCGGCGCGCAGTCCACCCAGGACAGCGAATTGCCGTCGGGCCTGCAGGTCGGTACCGGTGTGCGCATCGTCGGTACGCAGAAAAACTTCCAGACCGGCAGCCTGCAAACCACCGAAAACCCGCTGGACATGGCTGTCAACGGGCGAGGTTTCTTCCAGGTGCTGCAACCGGATGGCACTGTTTCGTACACCCGTGACGGCACCTTCCACCTGAACTCCGATGGCCAGATCGTCACCGCCAACGGGTTTGCCCTGGAGCCTGCGGTCGTGGTGCCGAACGATGCGCAAACCTTCACCGTGGGCCAGGACGGCACCGTGTCGATCACCACTGCCGGCAACCCGGCTGCGCAGGTGATCGGCAACATCCAGACTGCCGACTTCATCAACCCGGCCGGCCTGCAGGCCATCGGCGACAACCTGTTCCTTGAAACGGCTGCCAGCGGCGCGCCACAGGTTGGTACCCCGGGCCTGAACGGCTTCGGCACCACCCTGCAGCAAACGCTGGAAAACTCCAACGTCAGCACCGTGGAAGAGCTGGTGAACATGATCACCACCCAGCGTGCCTACGAGATGAACTCCAAAGTCATCTCTACCGCCGACCAGATGCTGTCGTTCGTTACCCAGCAACTGTAAGCCCTGTTCTGTTGTTACACCTGTGCCTGTGAGGTAAGCGTCATGAATCGTCTGTTGTCCGTTTTCGCCCTGGGGGGGGCGGTGTTGCTGGCAGGTTGCGTCGGCCCGACGCCCAAGCCAAACGACCCGTACTACGCGCCGGTACTGCCGCGCACCCCGTTGCCGGCGGCGGCCAACAACGGCTCGATCTACCAGGCGGGTTTCGAACAGAACCTGTACAGCGACCGCAAGGCGTTCCGGGTGGGGGACATCATCACCATCACCCTGAACGAGCGCACGTCGGCCAGCAAGAACGCCGGCTCGCAGATCGCCAAGACCAGCAAGACCGACATTGGCCTGACGTCGTTGTTCGGCAGTACGCCGAACACCAACAACCCGTTCGGTGGCGGTGACCTGTCGCTGGAAGCCGGCTACAGCGGTGACCGCGCCACCAAGGGCGACAGCAAGGCCACCCAGGGCAACACCCTGACCGGCTCCATTACCGTTACCGTGGCCGAAGTGTTGCCCAACGGCATTATCGCCGTGCGCGGCGAGAAGTGGATGACCCTGAACACCGGCGAAGAGCTGGTGCGCATCGCCGGTATGGTCCGCGCCGACGATATCGCCACCGACAACACCGTGCCGTCCACCCGTGTGGCCGATGCGCGCATTACCTACTCCGGTACCGGCTCGTTCGCCGATGCCAGCCAGCCCGGGTGGCTGGACCGCTTCTTCATCAGCCCGCTTTGGCCTTTCTGAGTACGGATGACCATGTTCAACGTGAGGCAGCTGATTGCCGCAACCCTGCTCTTGTCCTGTGCGTTCGCTGCTCAGGCCGAGCGCCTGAAGGACATCGCCAGCATCTCTGGCGTGCGTTCCAACCAGTTGATCGGTTACGGCTTGGTGGTGGGGCTGAACGGCACGGGTGACCAGACCACCCAGACCCCATTCACCCTGCAAACCTTCAACAACATGCTGTCGCAATTCGGCATCAAGGTGCCGGCCGGCTCCGGCAACGTGCAGCTGAAAAACGTTGCGGCGGTGTCGGTGCATGCCGACCTGCCGGCATTCGCCAAGCCTGGTCAGGTGGTGGACATTACCGTTTCCTCGATCGGTAACTCGAAGAGCCTGCGCGGCGGCAGCCTGCTGATGACCCCGCTCAAGGGTATCGACGGCAACGTCTACGCCATCGCCCAAGGCAACCTGGTAGTCGGGGGCTTTGATGCAGAAGGCCGTGACGGTTCGAAGATCACCGTTAACGTTCCGTCGGCCGGCCGTATTCCGGGTGGTGCCAGTGTCGAGCGTGCGGTGCCGAGCGGCTTCAACCAGGGCAATACCCTGACCCTGAACCTCAATCGCCCCGACTTCACCACCGCCAAGCGTATCGTCGACAAGGTCAACGACCTGCTCGGCCCTGGCGTGGCGCAGGCCGTGGACGGTGGTTCGGTGCGCGTCAGTGCACCGATGGACCCAAGCCAGCGTGTGGATTACCTGTCGATCCTGGAAAACCTCGAAATCGACCCGGGCCAGGCCGTGGCCAAGGTGATCATCAACTCGCGCACCGGTACCATCGTCATTGGCCAGAACGTCAAGGTGTCGCCAGCGGCGGTCACCCACGGCAGTCTGACCGTGACCATTACCGAAGACCCGATAGTCAGCCAGCCTGGGCCGTTCTCCAATGGCCAGACCGCCGTGGTGCCACGTTCGCGGGTCAATGCCGAGCAGGAAGCCAAGCCCATGTTCAAGTTCGGGCCGGGTACCACGCTGGATGAAATCGTCCGTGCGGTGAACCAGGTGGGCGCAGCGCCTGGCGACCTGATGGCGATCCTCGAAGCCCTGAAACAGGCCGGCGCCTTGCAGGCCGACCTGATCGTGATCTGAGGGCGGCGCGGATGAACAGCAAAAGCCTGGTTTCCGGCAGCGCCGACAGCGGTGCCTACACCGACCTCAATCGGCTGAGCTCGCTCAAGCATGGCGACCGCGACAGCGATGCCAACGTGCGCAAGGTCGCCCAGGAGTTCGAGTCGCTGTTCATCAGCGAAATGCTCAAGGCCTCACGCAAGGCCAGCGATGTTCTCGCGGACGACAACCCGATGAACACCGAGACGGTGAAGCAGTACCGTGACATGTATGACCAGCAACTGGCTGTGAGCATGTCGCGCGAAGGTGGCGGTATCGGGCTGCAGGATGTGCTGGTGCGCCAGCTGTCGAAGAACAAGGCCAGCCCGGCCAGCACCAGCCCGTTTCCACGAACCGAGGGCAATGCCCCGGCGCTGTGGGGCAACAAGGTGACCGAGCCCGTGCATGCCACCCAGTCGACCGCCACCCGCAACGACGTCGCCGCGCTCAATTCACGTCGTCTGGCGCTGCCGAGCAAACTCACTGACCGCCTGTTGGCTGGTATCGTGCCATCGGCCGCCACGGCCAACACCGCCACCGTCCCGGCCCGTGACGGTCAGCAGGTCGCCAAGGCCTTCGCCGTGCCGGACAGCGGCCTGCGCATCGTCGGCCGCGCCGTGGCCCAGCCGCCGCTGGCGCCTAACAAAGCCTTTGGCGACAGCGATGAATTCGTCGCCACCATGCTGCCGATGGCCGAACAGGCGGCCAAGCGCATTGGTATCGATCCACGCTACCTGGTGGCCCAGGCCGCACTGGAAACCGGGTGGGGCAAGTCGGTCATGCGCAACACCGACGGCAGCAGCAGCCACAACCTGTTCGGCATCAAAGCCACTGGCAACTGGGATGGCGGTGAGGCGAGGGCGATTACCAGCGAGTACCGTGATGGCCAGTTCGTCAAGGAGACGGCGGCGTTCCGCTCGTACGACTCCTACCAGGACAGCTTCCACGACCTGGTCAGCCTGCTGCAGAACAATTCACGCTATCAAGATGCGGTGAAGGCCGCCGATAAACCAGAACAGTTCGTGCAAGAATTGCAAAAGGCCGGGTACGCCACCGACCCGAATTACGCCAGCAAGATCTCGCAGATCGCAAGACAGATGAAGTCGTACGAGCACTACGCAATGCTCGGTACCGCAACAAAACTTTAAGGGTATGGAACCATGGCGAGTCTGATCAACATTGGTATGTCGGGGCTGGGTGCCGCGCAATCGGGGATGTACACCCTCGGTAACAACATCGCCAACGCCGATGTAGAAAGCTACTCGCGCCAACAGAACGTGCAAAAGACCAAGGGCGGGCAACAAGTCGGCCAGGTGTTCATTGGCACGGGCACCACGTTGGCGGACGTTCGCCGGGTGTATAACGCATTCATCGAGAACCAGCTGCGTACCACCACCTCGCTGAGCAGTGAGGCGTCCTCGTACCTGGATCAGATCACCCCGCTGGATACCTCGTTGTCCAGTAGCGATACCGGTATTACCGCTGCGCTGAAAACATTCTTCACAGCCATGCAGGATGCGGCTGCCAAACCGGCGGAAGACTCTTCGCGCCAATTGCTGTTGTCCAGCGCACAGTCCCTGGCCAAGCGTTTCAACACCTTGTCGTCACAGCTCAACCAGCAGTTGAGCAACGTAAACAGCAACATGGCCGGGATTGCCGATCAGGTGAACAACCTGACCAAGACCATCGCGGAGCTGAACACCCAGATCACGCGGGTCGGTGCCACTGCCGGCCAGCCCAACGATCTGCTAGACCAGCGTGATGGTGCGGTGCGTGAGCTGAACAAGCTGATTGGCACCGACGTGGTCGAGCGTGAAGGGAACTACGATATTTACCTGAAGAACGGACAGGCGCTTGTGCTGGGCAAGACCACCCAGACCTTGGGCGTGGAGCCAAGCGCGGCCGACCCGACCCGTTCGAGCTTGATCCTCAATCGCGGCTCGACCAAGATGGATATTACCAGCAGTGCCACGGGTGGCGAGCTCGGTGGTCTGATCCGTTACCGTACTGAAACCCTCGACCCGACACTTAATGAGTTGGGCCGCGTCGCCTTGGCAGTAGCTGATGCCATCAACAGCCAGCTGGCTCAAGGTGTCGACAAGAACGGCAACTTCGGCGCCACGTTGTTCGGTGATATCAACAGCGCCAAAACCGTCAGCGAGCGCAGTATCGCCAAGTCGACCAACAGCGCCGGCTCCGGCAACCTTGATGTCACTATCAAGGACACCGGCAAGTTGTCTACCAGCGACTACCAGGTAACTTTCACCAGTGCCACGGGCTACAGCGTGCGCAAACTGCCGGAAGGCACCGAGATGGGCCGCTACGACCTCAGCGATGACCCCGCACCTGTAATCGACGGTTTTACCCTGTCGCTCAATGGCGGTGGCTTGGCTGCCGGCGACAGCTTCAAGATTACCCCGACTCGCAATGCCGCCGCAGGCATCGAAACTGTCCTTACCGACCCCAAAGGCTTGGCGCTGTCGTCACCGCTTACCGCCACCAGTGGCTCGGGCAACAAGGGCACCGGCGTGATCACCCAGCCGACGCTGACATCGGAACTTGACATCTATGATGCTGCCCAGCGTTCGCGGTTGCAGGCGGGTCTGACCTATTCGACCCCAGTCAAGCTGGTGTTCGGTGATGACACCACCTCGCCCCAGGCCTACAAGCTGTACGACGCCAAGGGCACTGAGATTGGCCGTGGCACCATCGTGCCGGGCCAGGAGAACAAGCTGCAGTTGTCGGTGCCGATGGTGGATGGCAATGGCAACTCCCTAGGCGGCAACTTCACTTTTGAAATGAGCGTTTCCGGCGCGCCACAGAACGGTGACAGCTACACCGTGGCCTTGACCGGCGCAGGCTCGTCGGACAACCGCAATGCTCAGGCGGTCATTGACCTGCAGACCAAGCCCACGATCGAAGTAGGTGCCAATGGCAAGGGCATCAGCTTCACCGATGCCTACGCCAAGTTGGTCTCCAACGTCGGTGGCAAGGCCGGCCAGGCGCAAATGGACAGCGATGCCACCAATGCATTGCACACCTCGGCGCTGGACAGTCGCAACGGCCTGTCGGGCGTGTCGGTGGACGAAGAGGTCGGCAACCTGGTCAAGTTCCAGCAGTACTACACCGCGTCGTCGCAGATCATCAAGGCGGCCCAGGAAACTTTCGCCACCCTGATCAACAGTCTTTAAGGAGCCGTAGATCGTGAGCGTACGCATCTCTACTTCGCAGTTTTACAACACCAGCAGTGCCAACTATCAGCGCACGTTTGCCAACACCGTGAAGAGCCAGCAGGAGGCCAGCGATGGCATCCGCGTGCGCTCCGGTAAAGATGACCCGGTGGGCGCGGCGCGTTTGCTCCAGCTTGAGCAGCAGCAGAGCATGCTGAAACAGTACTCCACCAATACCGTGAATGTGCGTAATGCGCTGGGCACTGCGGAAAGTACACTGACGTCTATTGGCAATGTTCTGCAGCGCGTCAACGAATTGGCCATTAGCTCTGGTAACGGCGCATTTACGGATTCTGACCGCAAGGCGAACGCTGACGAACTGGCTTCGCTGGAAGATCAGCTGTTTAACCTGATGAATAGCCGGGACGAAAGTGGCAAATACATATTCTCTGGCTCCAAGGGCGATACGCCGCCTTACGTTCGCAATGCGGACGGCACCTACAGTTACCAAGGCGATCAAGGCAAGTTGAACCTGCAGGTGGGAGACATGCTCAGCCTGGCTGCCAACGAAACCGGTTATGAAGCCTTCGAGCAGGCGCTCAATACCAGTCGGACCCAGGCGCAGCTGACTGCGCCGGCGGTCGATGATGGGCGTATCAACATGTCCAATGGTCAGGTTGCTGGTAGCTCTACCTACAATGATCGGTTCCGTGGCAGCGAGCCATACACGATCGAGTTTCTCAGCAGCACTGAGTACAAGATCACCGATGCTGAGGGTAATGACGTTACGCTCGAGGCGAGTGGGGGGGGGAAGTTTGACCCTAATGCCGAGGGTGCCGGCATCAGCTTCCGCGGCGTTGATCTGCGCTTGGATATCACCTACAAGGATGGTGACAAGGGTAACGAAGATGCCGCAATTGCAGGCCATCAGTTCACCCTGAGTTCCAAGCCCGATGAAGTGTCGGGTGCGCGCAGCCCAGGTAACGCCTCTTCGGAGCAGATTACAGGTGCCACCATTACTGACAAGAATGCATACGAGGCAGCATTCCCGTCAGGGGGCGCAGTGCTCAAGTTCACCAGCAGTTCGACGTTCGAGCTCTATGCGTCGCCGGTAACCGACGATAGCCGCCCAGTGGCCAAGGGATCGCTGGGTGGTCCCAATGGCACTACCGCAACCGCTGCCGGGGTTAGCTTCGAGCTTTCCGGGCCGCCGAGTGCAGGTGATTCGTTTGGGGTGAAAGTGGATACTCATCAGACCCAGAACGTGCTTGATACCATCAGTAAGTTGCGCACGGCATTGAGTACGCCAGTGGATAGCGACCCGGTTGCGCGTCAAAACTTCCTGGCTTCGCTGGATTCGGCCATGGGTAACGTATCGAGTGCCATAAATCAGGTGTCTTCCTCCATCAGCGCTATCGGTGGGCGTGGGCAGGCGCTGGATGTGCAGGCGGAAACCAACGAAGCGCTGAGCGCTGAAAATACCAAGACGCAAAGCTCGATCCGTGAAAGCGATCCGGCTGAGGTGATGCTGCGCCTGAACATGCAATCCAACATGTTGCAGGCTTCATTGCAGGCTTACGCGAAAATCGCGGGGCTGTCGTTGGTCAATTACATCTGATCAAGAAAATATATGCGAGATGACCTGAGTTAAAGGTCGTCTTGCAAATTTCGCCATATAGCTGTTTTACTGCTTAAGTGAGCAACGCGTGAACGCACAACCTCTCGTCACAATCGCTATCCCAGCGTTCAATCCTGCTTTTTTTCGCGGTGCGCTAGCTAGTGCGTTGGATCAGAATTATCCGAACTTGGAGGTCGTCGTTTGTGATGACAGTCCGGGGATGGAAATAAAAGCGATTTGTGATGAGTTGGGTGGTCTTTCGCGCGTTGCATTCCGTTATGTGCGGAATTCGAAACGTTTGGGGTTTTCCTGTAACTTACTATGTTGTCTGAGTCATGCCTCGGGAGAATTTATTAAGTTTCTCTGCGATGATGACCTGTTGATGGTTCAGTGCATTGCACATCAGACCCAGGCTTTTCGCCAGCACGAACAGGCGAGCATGGTGATTAACCAGCGATTGGTTTGTGATGCTGATGATGTATTGTTGCCCTCTCGACCACTCAGTGCAGTTATAGCTCCATCGTCAGCAATACTTTATGGTACCGATCTGCTCGCTTGTGTGGCTGAGAGTGCTGCAAATATCTTTGGTGGTATCAGTCATGCACTTTTTCGGCGGGTTCAGGTGGAGGAGTACTTGGGCCCGTTGGTGCAGGACGGGAAGGGGTTCACTGCTCGCTTGGATATGGCTGTGTATATTTGTTTGCTGCGACGCGGGCACTTGGTCACGTTGGAGCACGCTTGGAGTATTGAGAGAGTTCACGCGGGAAGGCTGAGTTATCACGTTTCAATGGTTGAAGCAGCCAAGATCGAGACCGACTGGCTGCAGCAGATGTTGGCGGCAAGAACTGGTGAAAGGGAGCCCGCCGAGGGATGGGTGCGTTACTTGCCAATGGGTTCCAGTGGTTATGGGCATGAGGCGGATTGGAAGGAGTTGGATGTACGGAACTTTACATCCAAGCAGCTAGCCTTCTTTGAACAGCAAGTGGGTACTCATAGTCTTACTTTTTCTGATCTGTACGCGGAGTGGCTCGAAACGCGCTCGTTGTCGGTAGGGCAAGTACGCTTGCTGCCTAAGCGTATGGAGCAGTGGCCTTGCCGACCTCGAATAATGCCTGTGGTATTCTGCAACGAGGATCAGGAGTTAGCGCTGCGCGCCACTTTAGATAGCCTGATTGCGCAATCTTATGCGGCTAGTTCCATTCAAGTGCTTGGTCTGCCGTGTCCGACACAGCCGCTTGCTGATGTCCATTATCGCGCGCGCCACGATGAAGGTTTTTGCGATATCAATTCGTTGATCCGCGAAGCGCGCGCTGATTGGATCTTGCTGTTGCAGGCGGGGGATCTTCTGCATACTCAGGCTCTAGTCATAATGGCTGAGCGAATGGCGTTGGTTACTGGCAGCTTGTGCCTTTACTTTGATGAAGGTGGCTATAACGGACGAGAGTCAGGCCAGCCAATTTTCAAGCCTGACTTCAATCTTGATTTGATGCGCAGCATGCCCTATGTCGGTCGACAATTGGCGTTCAATTGTGAAGCTATGAGTGCGCTGGGTGGCTTTGATGCACGGTTCGCAGAATTGGCGCCCCACGACCTGCTCTGGCGTTTGGTCGAAACCCATGGCTTACAGGTAGTCAAGCACATTCCCGAGTTGCTGGTGCAGAGTCAGAATACCTATGCCGATTGGGTATGTGACTCAGCTGTACGTGCTCTATCTGTTAAGGTCGTGAGTGCTCACTTGCAACGAATGGGCGTGGCTGCGGAGGTAAGGGCTATCGAAGGTAGTTTGGCGGCCCGCGTGATTTATCAGCATGGGCAGCCAGCGAGCGTTTCCATTCTGATTCAGGTGGGCAACGATCTTCTCACGTTGCGTCGTTGCGTCGAATCGCTGCTGGCGCACACCCACTATGGCAACTATGAAGTGCTGCTAGTCGTTAGGGGCAATGAGCCAGTCGAACTGCAGAACTGGTTGATGGCAATGAAAAGCTTACAGAGCGCCCAGTTAAGGATCCTTGACGTCGGAGTGCTAGGGATTGCCGCGAGTCTAAATCACGCTGCTGAATACGCTTATGGCGACTATTTATTGTTGCTCGATGTAGGTTGTGTGCTATTTGACTCGCAATGGTTACAAGAACTGATGTGCCAGGCGCAGCGCCCAGAGGTTGGGGTGGTTGGGCCAAAACTTTATGCCGGCGATGGCTCCGCCGCCTCCAGTGCGCTGGTGCTCGGTTTGGCTGGCGTGGTAGGAAACCCGTTTGCAGGGAGTCCTGCAGATGGCGATAGTTACCTGGACCGCCTGCGGGTGGTGCAAAACTGGTCCGCTGTAAGCTTGGATTGTCTATTGGTCCGTCGAGAATTGTTCATCGAGTTGCAAGGCTTGGATACACAGGCTTTGCAGCAAGCCTACTTCGACGCCGATTTCTGCCTGCGAGTGCGTGAAGCGGGCTACTTGGTGGTTTGGACGCCATTTTCAAAAGTGGCTCGTTTGAACGCGAGCACCGCAGCACGACGTATAGAGGATGAACGGGTGTTTTACCAGCGTTGGTTGGCGGATGTAGCCAATGACCCTGCTTATAATAAAAACCTCAGCTTGAAGCAGGGAGGGTTCAGGTTAGAGCCGGGGTCGCGTAGCGGCTGGGATCCCTTTATCTCTCGAGCTGTGCCATCGGTCTTGGCATTGCCATTCAACACTTCCGCTGTGGGGCATTATCGGGTCATTCAGCCATTCACTGAGCTGGAGCGTGAGGGGTGGGTTCAGGGGCAGGTTAGTTATCAAATGCCGGATCCTTACACGGCTGAGCGTGAGAAGCCGGATGTGATGATTCTACAGCTTCGCTGCTCTGGCGAGAATATTCAGGAAATCGCTGATATTCGACAGTTTTCCAATGCTAGGCGAGTCTTTGAAATTGACGATTATATATTGGAGCCCTCCGCGAAGAACGACCACGCTCGCAACTGGCCCAAGAATATTGCTCAACTATTGGGGCAAGCTGTCGGTCTTTGTGATCAATTAGTTGTTTCTACTCAGCCACTGGCGGACGCTTTGTCGCATATGCATCACGATATTCGGGTTGTTCCTAATATGTTGGCTGCCTCGCTGTGGGCTGGGCTTTTGAGCCGGCGCCAAACCAGTGCCAAGCCCCGGGTCGGCTGGGCGGGAGGGTCCAGTCATCGTGGGGATCTGGAGATGATGCTAGAGGTTGTTCGAACGTTGGCAGATGAAGTCGATTGGGTTTTCTTTGGCATGTGTCCAGAGATGCTGCGCCCCTACGTAAAGGAATTCCACAAGGGTGTGCCGATGGCTCAGTATCCCCGGAAGTTGGCCAGCATGAACCTCGATTTGGCGCTAGCGCCGCTCGAGCAGAACTTATTCAACGATTGTAAAAGTAACCTGCGGCTTCTGGAGTATGGCGCTTGCGGCTATCCGGTAATTTGTACGGAAACCAAAGCGTATGCGGGATATTTACCTTGTACTCGGGTTAAACGTAATGAGGCCGAATACTGGCTTGAGGCAATTCGTATGCATCTTAGCGATCCGCATGCCAGCTATCAGCAAGGGGATGCATTGCGTGAGGCTGTGCTAAGTGACTATGTACTGTCGCGGCATCACCTGCAACATTGGGCCAATGCCTGGCTGGCAGATTGAACCTGAAGTTCGGCGACGCGTTGTTTGGCTCAAATAATCGGAGAGGCCGTTATGGCGGATATTGCAGCAGCATCCAGTAATGAAGTGACCGTGATTGTACTGGGGCAGGGCCAGAATGCTTACCAGGCCCGTGCACAGTATTATTACCAGCAAGCCGGTATTCCGAGCCTAGCTTTCGCGACCTCCTCCGTCAACGTTGCGAACACATCCATTCGGGATTGCCTTGCTAGTACATTGAGTCAGGTGACGACGCCTTTCGTCGTCCTGGCGGAGGAAAGCGACTTCGTTCTTGAGTCTGCCTTGCAGCACGCAGTGGAATGCTTACATGCGCAACCTTTGATGATAGCTGCCCAAGGTTATGCCCTTGGAATGGTAGTTGGCAGCGCTGAAGTGAAGTACCACAAGCTTGGCGCACACTTAGGGGTGCAAAATGGTTCCGGAGCGCTGTCGCGGCTCCAGCTTTATGCACAAGCTGGCCGTCAAGCCTGGAGGGCAGTAGTCAGGGTATCTGCATTGCAGGCTGCGTTGGCCGAAGCTCCGCCATTCAGTGACGAAGCGTCGTTTCGCCTTGGTCTAGCCTATTCCATTCTGGCGCTGGGTGAGATCGCTCAGTTGGATCAGACGGATGTCTTGAGTGCTTATAAATCTGACTCCTGCAGTTTGACTGTGCGTGAGGAAAGGCTGAATCGTGCGCTGCACTTCTTGCGTGATTGGGACAGTAAGCAAAACGCACCACGTAATGACGATAGTCACTATGTGATTCTCAGCGAATTTGTGCGAAACACTTACGATCATGGCGACGCGACGTTGTTGTTCACTTCTAGTTGGAATAGTGTTGTCAATGATCCTGAGCGTTCCTTCGAGGTACGTCAATGGGTGGAGATGCCTTACTATAATAGCGGGTTATTCTCGCAGTTATCGGCAGTGGAGTTCTTGTGCCACGCCTGGCCTGCTGGGAAAGCCCAATATGACGCTCTGGAGGGGGTATGGGTGCGCCAGCGCGACCTGCTTCAAGAGCACCCCAATGATACTGTCGAGAGCTTGCAGTTGCGTTATTGGCAAGCTCTGGCTCTCGGCTTGTTTGATCCAGAGCTATGTAAAAAACTGCTGCAGACGCTGACGGAGGCTGATAATCAAGAGCGAGCTGAGGAGCTAAAGGGTTGGCTTTCACGTCTTGAGCGAGTTCCTAGTGCCGCCTATGAGTTGCGGCTACAGGTTACTCCCTCGGGGCGTATACTTCGTGCGCTCGAAGCTGCTCATCCTGATGTAATGACCCAGCAGCGTGTATCAGCAGCAATCAATGCACGTTGTCCTGAGCAATTTGCTTTCATTGTGCTGGATTTGGGCAATGACGATATAGCTCTTCAGGCCACGTTCGATAGCATACTCGCTGCTGGTGTTAGCAATTTTAAACTCGTTGTACTCAAAGCGGGGCGGCTGCCGGCGGTTACAACTGCACGTGATACCTTGCATTTCATTAGGGTTGCCGAAAGCAACTGGGTAAATCATCTTAATGAGGTGGTGCGCCAGCTTCCGAGTGACTGGCTGCTTTTGCTGGAGGCAGGTGATGTGTTATTGGGCGGCGGACTGCTGCGTTTGATGGTGGAAGTCCAGCAGGCCTCGACCTGCCATGCTATTGCCGCTAACGAGGTGCAGCGGGATGTGCGGGGGGGGCTATTGAGCATCGCTCGGCCTGGCGCCAATCTGGATTTGCTACGCACACAGCCGGGGCTTATGTCGCGTCATTGGCTTGTTCGCCGTCAAACCGTGCTGGATCTTGGTGGTTATGCTCAATTACATCGCCATGGCGTAGAGTTTGAAATGCTATTGCGTATAGTCGAAGCAAAGGGCGTAGCGGGTGTTGCACATATGGACGAATATCTGGTGATCGGCCAAGAGCCTTCCTCGGAGCTATCGTCGGTAGCAGCTTCGATTGTCAGTGGTCACCTAAAGCGGTTGGGTTATCGGGCTCAAGTCAGTGATGAAGGTAGTCGGGGGCTGGGAATTGACTACCGCCATAATAGTACTCCACTGGTAAGTATATTGGTGGCGTCCGAGGGTGATGAGCGGCAACTGGAGGCTTGCGTAACAGCTGTGTTGCAGCGTACTCGTTATCCGCGCTACGAAATTATACTAGTTGGAGGTAACGGCTCACTATCTGGTTTGGATACTCTGCAGTCGTTTTCTGTGCGTGTGAGTGCGGTCTCTGCGAAACAAGGTGCTTCTCAAGCTGAGTGGCTTAATGTTGCGGCAGGCGAAGCAAGGGGGGAGTATCTTATCCTGTTGTCAGAACGTTGCCGGGTACAAACGCCGGCATGGGTTGAAGTGCTGCTCAACGAGGCGCAGCGGCCGGAAGTGGGAGTTGTTGGAGCTGCGTTGTACGACGCCGATGGTGCAATGGCCCATGCTGGTTTTGAATTGGTGAGGGGCGGCTTGGTGCAAGCACCATGGCATGGCGCTAGTCCTAGAGTAGTGGAAAGCGCCCGTTGGCCGCTTTCAGTTCGCAATTGTAAGGGGGTGGCTGGCGAATGCCTTATGGTACGCAAAGATGTATTCCGGCAGATTGGTGGTCTTTCTACAAGGCCCAATGCGGACATTGAATTGTCCCTTGCGGTTGAGCAAGCGGGGCATTTGGTGGTTTGGACGCCACGCGCGCGTCTGGTACTTAGCTCGTGGTCTATGGCGCCCGAGCGCATTGATCCGTCGCTGGAGGCTCGCTGGCCATCTGCGTTTGGGCATCAACAGCAGTTTACCGTTCGAGATGGGGCGGCAGTGCAGCCGAACCTAGATTGGCTAACGGAAATTTAAATACTGGCGCGAGAATTGCAGAAGCCGGGTGCGGGCCCGGCTCTTTCATGTCTTTTGGCAATATATTGACGGGCTGAGGATTTGCTATTGCCGAGCAGTTGGGGATTGGAATGGGTAAGAAAGTTGCGATATTGCAATCGAACTACATCCCATGGAAGGGCTATTTCGACTTGATTCGAAGCGTCGATGTTTTCGTGTTTTACGACGATGTGCAGTACACCCGTCGAGACTGGCGTAACCGTAATAAGATAAAGATCGCTCAGGGCGAGCATTGGCTGACGATTCCGGTAAAAGCCAAGGGTCGTTTCGAACAGTTGATCAACGAAGTGGAGATCAGCGAGCCCGACTGGGCGGCACAGCACTGGAAGACCATCGCCATGAGCTATCGTCGGGCTCCATGCTTCGCTGAGCTGGAAACGCGCATTCGCAGCTTGTACGAGCAGGCAGCCAACCTTCCCAGCCTGTCACGCGTCAACCAGTTGTTCATTGAAGGGCTGTGCCCTTTGCTGGGTATTCACACGCCGCTGTATCGCTCGGAAGAGCTGGGGCGGGCCGAGGGGCGGAACGAACGCCTGATCCACCTTTGCAAGGCCGTTGGTGCTACCGAGTACCTCTCTGGCCCGGCTGCCAGCTGCTATCTCGATGAGTCGGCATTTGCCGCAGCCGGCCTTGATGTGTCCTTCATGAGCTATGCCGGTTACCCGGAGTACCCACAGTTGCACGGTGAATTTCAGCATGCAGTGAGCGTGATCGATCTGCTGTTCAACACCGGTGGCGATGCCTCGACATTTCTGCGGCGGCGCGCGACGGATGCCCCTTGATTGAAGACTGTTCCTTGCTGATCCAGACCTGGAGTACTCAGATGCTTAACCCCGCGCAGGCAGACATCCGGCAACATGACCATGCGCTGGCGCGTTTGCGGCTTATGTTCGCCAAGCCGGAGCACCCCTACTACATCTATGCCCCAGGGTACCGGGAGACGTCTTCAGGTATCGTCGCGATGCACTTGCTTTGCCATGTGCTCAACCTTAGTGGCAGGGAGGCCTATATCGTTGGCGCTGACAAGCGCAATTCGGACCTCAAGACCCCCTTGTACGATGATTCTGTCCGCGAGCGCCACCGCTCGGAGGGCAAGGTACCTATAGCGGTCTATCCGGAGATTGTCAGCGGAAACCCGCTCAACCTGGCAGTCGTGTCACGTTATCTGCTCAATTATGAAGGGTACCTTTCCGGCAAGGGCATGGAAGCGAGGCCCACCGATCTGCTGTTCTATTACGCTGCCTTGTTGGCCAAAGATGCCGTCCCAGACGAAGTCGATGTGTTGTGTGTACCTGCCATCGATATCGAACTGTTCCAGGCGGGCGTGCCTGCCAGCGAGCGCAGCGGTTGTTTTCTTTACCAGAACAGGTTCCCGCTCGATCGCATCGATTATTCACTGCTGCCGAATGATGTCCGATTGCTGAGTATCGCGAATGCGCTGTCTCTGTCGGAATTGGCCGACGTGTTGCGGCACGCCGAAGTGCTTTACACCTATGAGTGGTCGATGACTTGCGTGCTGGCTGCGCTGTGCGGATGCCCTGTGCTCTTCATTCCGGGTTTTGGTGTCGATCAGGCGTTTCTGGATAATTGCTTCTTTGGCTGTGTGGGGTTTGCCATGCTCGACGGGCAACAGCCATTGGCTCGGGCTCGGGAAACGCTTGATGGTGCCCTTGCGCGATACGTGGAGCGAACCCTGGGTTTCTGGCAGCAGTTGGATGTGTTTGTCGCCAAGACGCAGGCGGCGGCTTGCCGGGAAGCTGTCGGTAACCGGCTAGGGGTTCTGGACTGGTTGCGCGAGCGCTATCCAAGCCCTCAGCAGTTGAATGTGATTCAACAACGGCTGGACAGCGTGGTTTCGCCAACGATTGCCGTGCTGGTACTTGATCGTGGGGATCCACATGCCTTGGCACTTACCCTGGACAGTTTGAGGCGGCCCCTCTACGAGCGTCTTCAGGTTTTCGTACTGGGTGGAGATAAGGTGGAGTTCGCCGCGGTCCGATGGGTTGCCTGTGATCCGCTCCATCCGGTACTGGCCCTAAATGACTGTTTGGCCGCATGCCCTGCCGAATGGTTCCTGCTGGTCGAGGCGGGCGCGGCGTTCGTGGCCAGCGGAGTGCTGATGTTGGCGAAGGCTATCGCTGATGCACCGGATGACTGCCTTGCGATTTATGCCGACGAAGCAGTGCGCGGACCTGATGGTGTAGTGGACCTCGCCCTGCGACCTGATCTGAACCTGGATCTGCTGTTGGCCTCTCCTGCGAGTCAGTCCCGGCATTGGGTGTATCGGCGTGCGGCAATGCTGCTGCATGGCTTCGAGCGCAGCGCAGGTAGTGCTTTTGAACTTGACGCTCAACTCAGGTTGCTTTCGGCCCACGGGCTCGGCAGTGTCGGGCATGTGAGCGAAGTGCTGTTGATTGCCCAGGCCGGCAAGCAGACTCCATGTACAGATGAGCAGTCCGCCATCCAGCGCCACCTGCAGGCCAGAGGGTACCCCGACGCCCAGGTGTTCACGCTCGAGTATGGGCGACAGGGGTACCGAATTGAGTACGGGCCTGTGCATCACGCCTCAGTGACCGTGCTGATCTATCTGGAGGGCACGTTGTCTCAGTTTCAACGTTGCCTGGAGCGACTTCTGACGCAAAACCTGCCTGCTGCGCTTCAGATCATTTTGATCGACCCTGGTCATGATGACCCGCTGCTACGCCAGTGGCTAGAAATCGTCGGGCAGATGAGCGCTGAGCGGTTGCAGGTATTTCACTTCATGCCCGGGCAGCCCAGGGCGGCGATGTGCAACGCAGCTGCGCAGGAGGCAAGCGGGGAGTACCTGGTGTGGCTGAGTGCGCAGAGTGCGGTGCTCGATGAGGGGTGGTTGCAGCCGCTGATTGATCAGGCTCAGCGCCGCGAAGTCGGCGCTGTGGCAGGCAAGTTGCTGGCAAGTGATGGCAGTGTTCGCCAGGCAGGCCTTGTGCTGGGGTTGGGCGCTAGCCTGGGGCCTGCATTCGAAGGGTTGCCAGCGCACAAAGCGGCTTGCGGGCGGCGTACGGAGCTGGATCAGAACCTGTGTGCACTGAGTGGAGATTTGCTGGTCTTGCGGCGCGAACTGTTCTTGGCTGCGGGCGGTTTTGATGCAGACGCGCTTATCGAGCCCTGGGCCGATGTAGATCTATGTTTGAGGTTGCATCAGGCCGGCTACCTGAATGTGTTTACTCCACATGCGCGGATGCTGGTCGACAGCAATGGCCGGCGACGCGCCACTGTCGAGCAGGAGGATGCGTGGTATGAGCGTTGGCTGCCCTTGCTTGCCCGCGATCCGGGTTATAACCGCAATTTCACTTTGCAGGCAGGCAGAAGCTTTACGCTGGAAAGTAATGCCCTGAGTTGGCGCCCGTTGCAAGGTTATGTGCCTACCGTGCTGGCCTGTTTCGATCAGGACCACGCTCGGGCCCAGTCACGGTTCATTCAGCCCTTCCTCGCCATGCGTGAGCACGGCGTTCTGGACGGCGCGTTGACCACACGTCTGCCATCTGTGGTCGAGCTCGAGCGTTTCGAACCCACCAGCGTGGTCTTGCAGCGACCACTGGACAACGCCAGCCTGCTGGCCATGCGTCGTCTTCGTGCGTTTTCGCAGGCTTTCAAAGTCTACGATGTGGACGGTTATCTGCCGCAAATGGGCTTGCAGGGAAACTTCACCGCTGAAGAAGTCCTGACGCGAATGCAGCAGGGCGTGATGCAGGCTGATCGGGTGCTGGTCGCTACGCCGGCCCTGGCTGAACTGCTTGAGGGCAGGCACGAAGATGTTCGTGTGCTGGAAGCCTCTCTGCCCTTATCTTGGAAAACCCTTCGGAGCAAGCGCCAGGCGGGCGTGAAACCACGGTTGGGCTGGCTGGGGGGGGAAGATGCCAGCATGCTGGGCACGGTAGTGGCTGAGCTGGCTGATGAGGTGGAGTGGGTGGTAATGGGGGACTGCCCTGCAGAGCTACGCCCTTACCTGGCCGAGTGGCACCCCGCGGTAAAGCCAGGCCTTTTCCCTGAAACCCTTGCCGCGCTCAATCTTGATCTGGCGTTGGTGCCTATGGCGGAAACCCTGGCCAATGCCTGCTCGGGTGATATGCGTGTTCTTCAGCATGGCGCCTGCGGTCACCCCGTGATTTGCAGCCGTGTACGGGGCTTTGTCGGGGGAGAGACGCTACCGCTTACACGTGTGGCCAATGAACCCGAGGAATGGCTGCGTGCGGTTCGTTTGCACCTGAGCGATCCGGCGGCATCCGCGTCGTTGGGTGACACATTGCAGGCCACGGTACGAACGCAGTGGCTACTCGAAGGCGCGCGGTTGGACGCATGGCGCCAAGCCTGGTTGGCAGAATGATGAGCGAGCCATGTAGGGGAGGCGCTGTGCAGGGTCATGTGAACAAGCGGTTAGTTTTTTTGTGCTCAGGCGGCGGCGGCAACCTGTCATTTCTGCATCATGCGATTCGCGAAGGTGCTTGGCACGGTGGGGAAATCGTTGGGGTGCTGACAGACAGGCACTGCATGGCCAATGAATTTTCCGAGCGGGTGGGTTTGTATAACCGGGTGGTTAGCCTGGGGAGGGGGACGCAGCACGAACTGACCGCACAGTTGGAGCAGTTGCGCCCCGACTTGATAATTACGACGTTCCACAAAATTCTGTGCCCGGCCGTAGTTGCCCAATACCGTGATCGCCTGGTGAACCTGCATTATTCGTTGCTGCCTGCGTTTGCTGGTTTGATCGGCAGTGCCCCCGTGTTGGCGGCGCTGCATCAGCAACTGTTGTTCAGTGGCGTTACGGTCCATCTCGTCGATGAACAGGTCGATGCAGGGCGGCCCTTGGTACAGGTTGCCATTGCGCTGGTTGCAGGTGACTCACTCGACAATCTCATGCCGGTCGTTTTTCGTTGCGGCTGTATCGCTCTGGCGCGCGCGTTGACGCAGCTTTCAGGCGGCGGTGCCCACTTGAGTTCGGCTGCTGGCCTGGAGGTGTCGGGCAGGGCTTGCCTGTTCAATGGCGGGATGACGGCTGCTGAAAACCTGCTTGGCGATGAACGTTTCTGGGGCAGGGTGCAGTTAGCGGTAAAGCAATGATGAGAGGTCGGGACAGGCTGCGAGATCGTTGCACGACCCACGCAGGCAGCCTTTCATGTGGCATGCCATTTATGGAATGAATTCAGATGAGCGCAGACAAGATTTTCTTCAACCGTCCGCATATGACCGGCAAGGAACTGTATTACATTGCTGAGGCCAAGTTCGGCAATATGCTCGCTGGCGATGGGCAATTTACCAAGCGTTGCCACCAGTGGCTGGAAGCGCACACGGGGTGTAGCAAGGCATTGCTGACCCACTCTTGCACCGCTGCCTTGGAAATGACGGCACTGATGCTGGATATCCAGCCGGGTGATGAAGTCATCATGCCATCCTACACCTTCGTCTCTACGGCGAATGCGTTCGTGCTGCGTGGGGCGGTACCGGTGTTCGTCGACATCCGGGCCGACACGTTGAACCTTGACGAGCGGCTGATCGAAGCGGCGATCACGCCACGTACCAAGGCAATAGTACCTGTGCACTACGCCGGGGTGGCTTGTGAAATGGACAGCATCATGGCCATTGCCCGTAAACATGGCCTGCATGTGGTGGAGGACGCGGCCCAAGGGGTGATGTCAACTTACAAGGGGAGGGCGCTTGGCAGTATCGGCGACCTCGGTGCATACAGCTTTCACGAAACCAAGAATGTGATATCCGGCGAAGGCGGTGCCTTGCTGGTCAATACGCCGGAGCAGGTGCTGCGGGCTGAGGTGATCCGTGAAAAGGGCACGGACCGCAGCCGTTTCTTCCGTGGCGAGGTGGACAAGTACACCTGGCAGGAGGTGGGTTCTTCATTTCTGCCGGGCGAGCTGATCGCGGCGTTTCTCTGTGCCCAACTGGAAGAGGCGCAGGCGATTACCGACGACCGCCTGTCAACCTGGCGAGCTTACCATTCGGCCTTGGCCTGGCTGGAGCAACAAGGGTTGCTGCGCCGCCCCATCGTGCCTGAGCACTGTCAGCACAATGCCCACATGTATTACGTGCTGCTAGCCCCGGGCATCGACCGGCAGGCCGTGCTCAGCAAGCTCAAGCGATATGAAATCTACGCAGTGTTTCACTATGTTCCGCTGCATTCGTCGCCTGCCGGCAAGCGTTACGGCCGCACGCACGGTGCAATGGAAGTCACCGACTACAGTGCCGAGCGCCTGCTGCGGCTGCCGTTATGGTGCGGCATGCCCGACGCCACTCGTCATCGTGTGGTGCAAACATTGGGCGAGGTACTGCTCGAGCGGTAAGGGGTATGAGCTGACGCTCGAAGCAGCGGAGGTCTATTCGACAAAAAGAGCGTGACTCAGGAGTCAGAACGCGCATCTTCACTGTATATTGTCGAAACCGGGAGCCGCTGCGCCGCACCTGGAAAACGCTCAGGGATCGGTGGCCACCGTATCGCCTGGCGTCTTGCTGTTGCGCAGGCAGTGGGAACTTCGCTGTTATTGAATTGGGAAGCCATATGATTGGCATTAAAAGCATCGCCAGCTACGTGCCTACCGAAGGGGTGGACAACTACGCCCAAGGCGCGAAATTCGGCAAAGATCAGGACTTCATCTTTGGCAAGATCGGTTCGACCTTCTTGCCACGCAAGGAAGACAACCAGGAAACTTCCGACCTTTGTGTGGAGGCCGCAAGGAAGCTGTTCGCTGCCAATCCAGCCCTGGACCCCACAACCATCGACGCTGTCATCGTGGTTACCCAGAACGGGGATGCTGAAGGCCTGCCGCATACTGCCGCTATCGTGCAGCACAAGTTGGGCCTGTCGACCGCTGTTGCGGCTTTTGACATTTCTCTGGGTTGCTCCGGGTATGTCTATGGTCTGTATGCCATGAAGGGTTTCATGGAGGCCGCGGGGCTGAAAAATGGCCTGCTGATTACCGCTGACCCCTATTCGAAGATTGTCGATCCCGAAGATCGCAACACCACCATGCTGTTTGGTGATGCAGCAACCGCCACCTGGATGGGCGAGGGGGCCGCCTGGCAATTGGGTAAATCGCTGTTCGGCAGTGATGGTGCCGGTGCCGAGCACCTGCGTACCACTGATGGCAAATTCTTCATGAATGGGCGCCAAGTCTACAACTTTGCTTTGGTCAAGGTGCCGGCACATTTGCAGCAGTTGCTCGATGCCAGCGCGCTCAAGGCTGAGGACATCGACCTGTACTGCCTGCACCAGGGGAGCGCGGCGATCGTCGATGCTGTATCGGCGCGTTTCGATGAAGGTGAGCACAAGCAGAGGTTCGTCAAAGACATGGTCGAGACCGGCAACACCGTGTCGTCGAGCATTCCGCTGCTGTTGGAAAAACATGTGCTTGGTTCTCAGTGCAAGCGCGTCGCGCTCAGTGGCTTCGGCGTTGGCTTGTCCTGGGGTTCGGCCATCATCGAACGGCTCGACTGACCGTTTGTCGCCGTGCAAAACGCCGTCACTGCCTGACGGCGTTTTACTTTCTATGCTGCATTAATCTGACGCCTGTAAATTGGCGTCAAGTCCTTGTTTTCATTGGGCTGGCATGATGCCAGTAAAATTTTTTGAAAATCCGCTAAAGCAAGACGCCCTGACGACGATAACTATTACGAAGGTTCTCTGTGCCACCTCCGGCGAATTGCCAAGGCCGGAAGCCGTAGTACCCAATCCAACGAGGAATTCGTCATGGCTTTGACTGTAAACACCAACACCACCTCCCTGGGCGTTCAGAAAAACCTGAACCGGGCTTCCGATGCGCTGGCCACTTCGATGACTCGCCTGTCCTCCGGTCTGAAAATCAACAGCGCCAAAGATGACGCTGCCGGCCTGCAGATCGCTACCCGCATGACTTCGCAGATCCGTGGTCAGACCATGGCGATCAAGAATGCTAACGACGGTATCTCCATCGCCCAAACTGCTGAAGGTGCGATGCAAGAGCAAACCAACATGCTGCAGCGTATGCGAGAGCTGGCTATCCAGGCTCGAAATGACTCCAACAGCTTTAAGGATCGTGATGCGCTGAACGGCGAGTTCAAGTCGATGCTCGACGAAATTAACCGTGTAGCAGGAAGCACCGAGCTTAACGGTAAGAAGCTCTTGAATGGTGATGCTAAGACCATGACCTTCCAGGTCGGGTCGAACGGTGGCTCTGGTAACCAGATCGACATTACATTGAGCGCGGCTGTAGATACGTCGTCTTCCGGTGTTCTGTCTGCACTGGGTTCCAACTCCAGCATTGCCATGACTGGCTCTGCCATGGCTGCAAGTGACTACGATGCTTTGTTCCAGAACGTAATTACTGGCATTGACGATGCTTTGCAGAACATCAACACCACCCGTGCTGACCTGGGTGCTGCCCAAAACCGTCTGACCAGCACCATCAACAACCTGCAGAACATCAACGAAAACGCCGAAGCTGCCCGTGGCCGCGTGCAGGACACCGACTTCGCCGCTGAAACTGCCCAGCTGACCAAGCAGCAGACCCTGCAGCAAGCTTCGACTTCGGTTCTGGCTCAGGCCAACCAGCTGCCATCGGCAGTTCTGAAGCTGCTGGGCTAATCTGTCTGGCAGTCTTCAGCGGGGGAGTGCATGTGTTGCGCTTCCCCGCTTTTTCGTTGAGAGGTGGCAGAGATGGACATGAGCCTCAAATTGAGCCTGTCTTATCAGGCGGCGCGGTCACAAGAACAGGTTGCTGAAAAGTCGGTTAGTCGGACGGCAGAGGTTTCTGCCGAAACTTCGCAAAGCGACCCGGCCAAAGTGCAGGGCGTGGACGATGTAAAGAATGCCGTTGCCGAAATCGAGAAATTTTTAAGTGAAAGTCGCCGTAATCTGCAGTTCTCCACCGACGAGGAGTCCGGCAAGATTGTGGTAAGGGTCATCGCCAGCGACAGTGGTGAGTTGATTCGCCAGATCCCCTCCGAGGAGGCTTTGCGGATTGCTCATAGCCTGAGCGATGTCAATAGTATTCTGTTCGACGCCAAGGCCTGATTGGCGACGGACACCAATGTTGTAAGTGGCGTGAGCCTTGCAGGAGCAGGGCGCGCAATGATGAGAGGAAAACAGCATGGCAAGCCCGATTCTTCCCTCTACTGGCCTGGGGTCTGGTCTTAATATTTCCGAGATCGTCAAGGCGCTGGTTCAGTCCGACACTGCTGCCAAGCAAGCGCAGATCACGCGGCAGACCAGCAATAATAGTGCGATGGTTTCGGGTATTGGTGCGCTGCGCAGTGCGCTGACAGCGTTCCAAAGTGCTATGAAGAAGCTCAATGACGCTTCTGCGCCGTCCTTCAATGCGTATGCGGCGACGTCCTCCAATGATAAAGCTGTAAAGGTGACTTCAAGCAATTCGGCAGTGGCCGGTAGCTATGATATCGAGGTCTCCAAGTTGGCGACTGGCTCGAAGGTGGCTAGTCAGCAGTTTGCTGAGGGCGCTAGCAAAGCGATTAGTGAAGGTGTCTTGACCATCGCGGTAGGTGATCCGGATGACGGGGGCAAGAGCTACACTCTCGATATCGGGTCAGGTGCCACGCTGCAGAGCGTGCGTGACCAGATCAACAAAGAGCTGGGTGCCAGTGGCCTCAGTGCCAACATCGTCAATGCTGAGGGCGGCGCGCGCCTGGTATTGTCGTCCTCTGTCACGGGTGCAGGGTCAGACTTGGTGCTGTCCGGCGTTCCTGAGCTGGAAATCGATGGCGGCAAGTCAATGGCAGAAAACGCCAACGGCGCCGGTTATATGTCTGGGCCGGCCCAAGATGCGGAACTGACCATCGATGGCTTGAAGGTTACCAGTGCTTCCAACAAGCTTGAGGGCGCGATCAGCGGCATGAGCCTGGAGTTGCTGAGCGAAAGCTCAACTGCCAAGGTTACCGTGGCGCCTAACAATGATGGCCTGAAAACCTCGGTTCAGGCATTTGTGGACGCCTACAACACGCTACAGAAAACCGTCACTTCGCTGACCTCGACCAGTCGTGATGAGGACGACAATCTGGTTTTGGGGCCTTTGACCAACGATCCGACTACCCGCTCGTTGTTGGGTGATCTTCGCAAAGTGTTTACCGAAATTGGTTCGGGTGATCAGCTCACGACGCTGGGTCAGCTTGGTATCAACACTCAGAAAGACGGCACCCTCGAGTTCAGCAGCACCAAGTTCACTGCAGCGCTGGATGACAAGAAGCTGGGTACAGAAGTGCAGGAGTTGTTCACGGGTACCAACGGTATATTCGAGCGAATGAACAAGGCCATTGATCCCTATAACGGGACAGATGGCAGCCTGGCTAGTCGAAACAACAACCTCAGTGATGTGGCCAAGAATCTCACTGCTCAACAAGCAGCTCTGGATCGCCGCACCGAGTCTCTGACCGAATCGCTGACCAAGAAGTACGTGGCCCTCGATACCGCCCTGGGCAAGATGAAAGCCCAGGCCGACCAGATCACCTCGATCTTCGAGGCAATCAACGCCCAAGCCAAGAAGTCCTGATTAACTGAGCCTGCCAAAAGCCCGGCGGCGTCCACGAGACGCCCCGGGCTTTTGGCTTTTCCCCTAAAGTTCTTTGACGTACAGGCGATACAGCGGGTACAAGCAATTTTTTACCGCAGCATGAGGCAGATCCATGAACCCGATGTTGGCCCTTCGGCAGTACCAGAAAGTCAACGGCGCGGCGCAGACGTCCGAGGCCAGCCCGCACCGTCTGGTGCAAATGCTCATGCAGGGTGGTCTTGATCGCATGGCGCAGGCTAAAGGTGCCATTGCGCGCAATGACATCGCGCAGCGAGGCATCTTGATCGGCAAGGCCATCGACATCATTGGTGGTCTGCGTGAAGGCCTTGATCTGGATAACCACGGCGATAGCCTGGCCGAACTGGACAGTCTGTACACCTACATGAGTCGCCGCCTTATCGAAGCCAACGTCAACGCGGACCCGGCCATCATCGACGAGGTCGCGCGCCTGCTGATCACTGTGAAGGAAGGTTGGGACGCAATCGGCGATCAATCGTCGGCTTCCTGATAAAGGAGCATGACATGAGCGAAGTAATCGCCCGCATCGAACAGACCCGCGACATGCTGCTGGCGGCGCTGGCCGAGCGCGACTGGGAAGCGGTGGGGGAGCTGGACCTGGAATGCCGCTTGCGCATCGGTGACATGGTGTCCGAAGCCAAAGGCCATGAGGCGGATGTCAGTGCCAGCCTCGAGCAATTGTTGGCCGTATACCGCCAGCTAATCGAGGTTGCAAGTGGTGAGCGTCAATCCTTGGTCGACGAAATGACGAAAATCCGTCAGGCGAAGAACGCGGCAAAGGTATACCATTTGTTCACCTGACCACCGATGTTGCAAAAAGCCGTGCGCCATTAATTTGACTGACCGGTGTTTTTTGACTTTACTAGTGGCTGTTTTCGAATTTCAGACGTCCGAACACTGACCACTCAGTCGGAATGATGTCGAGCACGCCCGCAGGGCGCCGATATGACTAGGGAAGTTGCTATTGCATGTGGCGTGAAACCAAGATTCTGCTGATCGACGACGACAGCGCACGGCGCCGGGACCTGGCGGTGGTGCTCAATTTTCTCGGCGAAGAAAACCTCGCTTGCTCAAGCCAGGACTGGCAGCAGGTGGTCGAGGCGTTATCTTCCAGTCGCGAAGTGTTGTGTGTACTTATTGGTACCGTGAACGCATCGGGCAATCTCCTTGGGCTGCTTAAGACAGTGGCTGCCTGGGATGAGTTCCTTCCGGTCATGCTTTTAGGTGAAATTTCTTCTGCGGACTTCCCGGAAGACCTTCGCCGCCGAGTGCTTTCCAACCTGGAAATGCCGCCAAGCTACAGCCAGTTGCTGGATTCGCTGCACCGTGCCCAGGTCTACCGCGAGATGTACGACCAGGCGCGCGAGCGTGGTCGTCAGCGCGAACCCAACCTGTTCCGCAGCCTGGTCGGCACCAGCCGTGCCATTCAGCATGTGCGGCAGATGATGCAGCAAGTGGCCGATACCGACGCCAGCGTGCTGATCCTGGGCGAATCGGGTACCGGCAAGGAAGTGGTGGCGCGTAACCTGCACTACCACTCCAAGCGCCGCGAGGCGCCGTTTGTGCCGGTCAACTGTGGTGCCATCCCGGCCGAGCTGCTGGAAAGCGAGCTGTTCGGCCACGAGAAGGGCGCCTTTACCGGGGCCATCACCAGCCGTGCCGGGCGATTCGAGCTGGCCAATGGCGGCACCCTGTTCCTCGACGAAATCGGCGACATGCCGTTGCCGATGCAGGTCAAGCTGTTGCGCGTGCTGCAGGAGCGCACCTTCGAGCGCGTGGGCAGCAACAAGACCCAAAGCATCGACGTGCGTATCATTGCCGCGACGCACAAGAACCTCGAAACCATGATCGAGGACGGCACCTTCCGCGAAGATTTGTACTACCGGCTGAACGTGTTCCCCATCGAGATGGCGCCACTGCGTGAGCGGGTGGAAGACATCCCGCTGCTGATGAACGAGCTGATCTCGCGCATGGAGCACGAAAAGCGCGGTTCGATACGTTTCAATTCGGCATCGATCATGTCGCTTTGCCGTCACGGCTGGCCGGGCAACGTGCGCGAATTGGCCAACCTGGTCGAGCGCATGGCGATCATGCACCCGTACGGTGTGATTGGCGTTTCCGAGCTGCCGAAGAAATTCCGCTACGTCGATGACGAAGACGAGCAGATGGTCGACAGCCTGCGCAGCGATCTGGAAGAACGCGTGGCCATCAACGGCCATGCGCCAAGCTTCAGCAATCATGCCATGCTGCCGCCCGAAGGCCTGGACCTCAAGGACTACCTCGGTAGCCTGGAGCAGGGCTTGATCCAGCAGGCGTTGGACGATGCCAACGGTATCGTTGCGCGCGCAGCTGAACGTTTGCGTATTCGCCGTACCACTCTGGTCGAGAAGATGCGCAAGTACGGCATGAGTCGCCAGGGCGGCGAGGATCAGGCCGAGGATTGAAGTCTTGTGGTCGCCTGTGCCGGCCTCTTCGCGGGCAAGCCCGCTCCCACAAGTACAGCGCAGGCCCTGAGCATTGCGCAGTCTCTGTGGGAGCGGGCGTGCCCGCGAAGAGGCCCTCACGGCCAACCCAAACCCCCATCTCCGGCACGGCTATTGCTTTACCGCTGGCAACACACCGTTTTTATGACGGTCAGCCACGCGAGAGAGCACGATGCCCCAGGCCGCCCACGTATCCCGAGCCCCCAATCAGCAGGGGCAAACCCCGGTCGAGCAGGACAGCCACCAGGGTATCGAGCACGCCTTCGCCCTGTTCAATCAGGTGTCCAGCCAGCTGAGCCAGTCCTACAGCCTGCTTGAAGCCCGGGTCAGCGAACTCAAGGGCGAGCTGGCCGTGGTCAGTGCACAGCGCATCGACGAACTCAGCGAAAAGGAACGCCTGGCCAACCGCCTGCAAAACCTGCTGGACCTTCTGCCTGGCGGGGTGATCGTGATCGATGGCCAGGGGCTGGTGCGTGAAGCCAACCCGGCTGCCTGCGAATTTTTGGGCGAGCCGCTGATCGGCCAGCTCTGGCGCCAGGTAATCGCTCGCAGTTTCGCCCCGCGCAAGGACGATGGCCATGAAGTCTCGCTGCGCGACGGCCGCCGCCTGTCCATCGCGACCCGCTCGCTGGACGCCGAGCCCGGCCAATTGGTGCTGCTCAACGACCTGACTGAAACCCGTCGCCTGCAAGACCAGCTGGCCCGCCACGAGCGGCTGTCGTCGCTGGGGCGCATGGTCGCCTCGCTGGCGCATCAGATCCGCACGCCGCTGTCGGCCGCCATGCTCTACGCCAGCCACCTGGCCGACAGCGAACAAGGCCTGAGCGTGGAAACCCGCCAGCGTTTTGCCGGTACCTTGAAGGAGCGCCTGCACGAGCTGGAGCACCAGGTGCGCGACATGCTGGTGTTTGCCCGTGGCGAGTTGCCGCTCAATGACCGGGTTACCCCAAAGGCATTGTTCCAGGCCTTGCAACAGGCGGCCCAGTCGCATGTGCAGGGGCACGCCGTACGCTGGCAGTGCGACAGCCACCTGGGTGAGCTGCTGTGCAACCGCGACACGTTGGTAGGTGCAATGCTCAACCTGATCGAAAACGCCCTGCAGGCCAGCGACGGCCCGGCGCGGCTCAAGGTGCATCTGTTCCGTCGCGAGCGCACCCTGCACCTGTGCGTAAGCGACGCTGGCAGTGGCATCGACGCAGAGTTGCTCGCTCGCCTGGGCGAGCCATTCCTCACCACCAAGGCGACCGGTACCGGCCTGGGGCTGGCCGTGGTCCAGGCGGTGGTGCGTGCGCACCAGGGCGCGATCAGCCTGCGCTCGAAGCTGGGCCGCGGTACCTGTGTGCGGGTGGA
The DNA here is from genome assembly GCF_042956345.1 of Pseudomonas sp. NPDC008258. NCBI lineage: Bacteria > Pseudomonadati > Pseudomonadota > Gammaproteobacteria > Pseudomonadales > Pseudomonadaceae > Pseudomonas > Pseudomonas sp. NPDC008258. Next base: position 46,768 of record NZ_JBIBGE010000022.1, on the reverse strand, counting down.
ATTACCGTTGATCGACGGACTATTGGCGGAGGGCGCGTAATGGTCAAGGTGCTGCTGGTCGAGGACGACCGCGTATTGCGCCAGGCGCTGGGCGACACCCTGGAAATCGGCGGCTTCGCCTACCAGGCGGTGGGCAGCGCCGAGGAGGCACTGGAGGCTGTGCTGGACGAGGCGTTCAGCCTGGTGGTGAGTGACGTGAACATGCCTGGCATGGACGGGCACCAACTGTTGGCACAGCTGCGTCGCCAGCAACCTCAGCTGCCGGTGTTGCTGATGACCGCGCACGCCGCCGTCGAGCGCGCCGTCGAGGCCATGCGTCAAGGCGCTGCCGACTACCTGGTCAAGCCGTTCGAACCCAAGGCGTTGCTCAGCCTGGTCGAGCGGCATGCTGCCGGGCGAGTGGCTGACGATGAAGGCCCGGTGGCCTGCGAGCCTGCCAGCCGCCAGTTGCTGGAGCTGGCTGCGCGGGTGGCGCGCAGTGAATCGACGGTATTGATCTCCGGTGAGTCCGGTACGGGCAAGGAAGTGCTGGCGCGCTACATCCACCAGCAATCGCCGCGGGCGGCGCAGCCCTTTGTGGCCATCAACTGCGCGGCCATTCCCGACAACATGCTTGAGGCCACCCTGTTCGGTCATGAAAAGGGCGCCTTTACCGGCGCCATCGCGGCCCAGGCCGGCAAATTCGAGCAGGCGCAAGGCGGCACCTTGCTGCTCGACGAGATCTCGGAAATGCCGCTGGCCTTGCAGGCCAAGCTGCTGCGTGTGTTGCAGGAGCGCGAGGTGGAGCGGGTAGGTGGGCGCAAGCCGGTCAGCCTCGATATTCGCGTGCTGGCTACCACCAACCGTGACTTGGCGGGCGAAGTGGCGGCCGGGCGCTTCCGTGAAGACCTCTACTACCGGCTTTCGGTATTCCCCCTGGCCTGGCGGCCGCTGCGCGGGCGCCCGGGTGACATCCTGCAACTGGCCGAGCGCCTGCTGGCGCGCCATGTGGCCAAGATGAAGCACGCCCCGGTGCAGCTATCGCCACAGGCGCGCGCTTGCCTGCAGGCCTATGCCTGGCCGGGCAACGTGCGTGAGCTGGACAACGCGTTGCAGCGGGCGCTGATCCTGCAGCAGGGTGGGGTGATCGAGGCGGCGGATTTCTGCCTGGCTGGCGTCATTCCATTGTCAGCTGGCACTGAGCCATCACGTGAGATGCCAGCTGAGGCCAGTGGGCTGGGCGATGACATGCGCCGGCATGAATACCAGATGATCATCGATACCCTGCGCACCGAGCGTGGCCGCCGCAAAGAGGCGGCCGAGCGCCTCGGCATCAGCCCGCGCACCTTGCGTTACAAACTGGCGCAGATGCGCGATGCCGGCTTCGACGTCGAGGCCAGCCTGTTCGGCTGAGGAGCAACTCACTTCGCTGCAGCGCGGTTCCCTGTGGGAGCGGGCGCGCCCGCGAAGAATCCAGCGCGGTGTCCAGCACCGGCTGCGCCGGTGTTCGCGGGCACGCCCGCTCCCACAGGGGCCGTGTGATGGCACACGCCTTAGTTGCCAAGGCTGGCACCTTTGTTGCTTTACGTAGGCTATCCGCCGCATGAGTGTCAAAAAAATGTGGCCGCAGGAGAGAGAAAGGTCATGAGCCAAGGTGTTGAATTCAATCGTCTGATGCTGGACATGCGGGCCATGCAGGCCGATGCCATGTCGCTGCCGAAAGTCACGGCTGCCCCCGAGCTGGCACCTGGCCAGAGTACCTTTGCCGACATGCTCGGCCAGGCCATCGGCAAGGTGCATGAGACGCAGCAGGCCTCGACCCAGCTGGCCAACGCCTTCGAGATCGGCAAGAGCGGCGTCGACCTTACCGACGTGATGATCGCTTCGCAAAAGGCCAGCGTTTCGATGCAGGCCATGACCCAGGTGCGCAACAAGCTGGTCCAGGCGTACCAGGACATCATGCAGATGCCGGTTTGAGGACGGACGTAAACCATGGCTGAAGCAGTCGTCGAAAACGCCCCTGCCAAAAGCGGCAAGCCTGCGTCCAAATCGCCGGTGCCGGGCATGGCGTTTCTGGAAAACATCGCGCAGATGCCCATGCTGCGTCAGGTTGGCCTCATGGTTGGCCTGGCGGCCAGCGTGGCGATCGGCTTTGCCGTGGTGCTGTGGTCGCAACAACCCGATTACCGTCCGCTGTACGGCAGCCTGTCGGGCATGGACACCAAGCAGGTCATGGACACCCTGGCCGCTGCCGATATCCCCTATAACGTGGAGCCCAACTCGGGCGCTCTGCTGGTCAAGGCCGACGACCTCTCCCGTGCGCGCCTGAAACTGGCAGCCGCCGGCGTGGCGCCCAGCGACGGCAATGTCGGTTTTGAACTGCTCGACAAGGAGCAGGGCCTGGGCACCAGCCAGTTCATGGAAGCCACCCGCTACCGCCGCAGCCTGGAAGGCGAGCTGGCGCGTACTGTGTCCAGCCTGAACAACGTGAAGGCTGCCCGCGTGCACCTGGCGATTCCGAAAAGCTCGGTGTTCGTGCGTGACGAACGCAAGCCCAGTGCCTCGGTATTGGTTGAATTGTACCCGGGCCGCGCCCTGGAAGCCGGGCAGGTGATGGCCATCGTCAACCTGGTCGCCACCAGCGTGCCGGAGCTGGACAAGTCGCAGGTCACCGTGGTCGACCAGAAGGGTAACTTGCTGTCCGAGCAGCTACAGGACTCTGCCCTGACCGAAGCCGGCAAGCAGTACGACTACAGCCGCCGCGTGGAAAGCATGCTTACCCAGCGTGTGCGCAACATCCTGCAGCCGGTGCTGGGCAATGACCGTTACAAGGCTGAAGTGTCTGCCGACCTGGACTTCAGCGCCGTCGAATCGACCGCCGAGCAGTTCAACCCCGACCAGCCTGCGCTGCGCAGCGAGCAGTCGGTCGACGAGCAGCGTGCCAGCAGCCAAGGCCCGCAAGGCGTGCCCGGCGCGCTGAGCAACCAGCCGCCTGGTGCTGCCTCGGCTCCGCAAACCACCGGTGGCGCAGCCACTCCGGCTGCCGCCATCCAGCCTGGTCAGCCACTGGTGGACGCCAACGGCCAGCAGATCATGGACCCGGCCACCGGTCAGCCGATGCTTGCGCCGTACCCGTCGGACAAGCGCCAGCAAAGCACAAAGAACTTCGAGCTGGACCGCTCCATCAGCCACACCCGTCAGCAGCAGGGGCGCATGACCCGCCTGTCGGTGGCGGTGGTAGTGGACGATCAGGTCAAGGTCGACCCGGCTACCGGCGACACCACCCGTGCGCCATGGGGCGCCGAGGACCTGGCACGCTTTACCCGCCTGGTGCAGGACGCGGTCGGCTTCGATGCCAGCCGTGGCGACAGCGTAACGGTAATGAACGTGCCGTTCGCCGCTGACCGTGGCGAGGAAGTTGCCGAAATCGCGTTCTACCAGCAGCCGTGGTTCTGGGACATCGTCAAGCAGGTGCTGGGCGTGGTGTTCATCCTGGTGCTGGTGTTCGGCGTGCTGCGGCCGGTGCTCAACAACATCACAGGGGGCGGCAAGCAGGCTGCCTCGGATAGCGACATGGAGCTGGGCGGCATGGTGGGGTTGGATGGCGAACTGGCCAACGACCGCGTCAGCCTGGGTGGCCCGACAAGCATTCTGCTGCCTAGCCCGAGCGAGGGTTATGAGGCACAGCTCAACGCAATCAAAGGCCTGGTGGCCGAAGACCCGGGCCGTGTAGCCCAGGTCGTCAAAGACTGGATCAACGCCGATGAGTGATAACCGAGCCGTTACCGCCAAGCTGAGCCGCGTGGACAAGGCGGCGATCCTTCTGCTTTCGCTGGGCGAAACCGATGCGGCCCAGGTGCTGCGGCACATGGGCCCCAAGGAAGTGCAGCGGGTGGGCGTGGCCATGGCGCAGATGGGCAATGTGCACCGTGACCAGGTTGTGCAGGTGATGAGCGAGTTCGTCGACATCGTGGGCGACCAGACCAGCCTGGGCGTGGGCTCCGATGCCTACATCCGCAAGATGCTCAACCAGGCGTTGGGCGAGGACAAGGCCAACGGCCTGGTCGACCGCATCCTGCTGGGTGGCAACACCAGCGGGCTGGACAGCCTGAAATGGATGGAGCCGCGTGCGGTCGCCGACGTGATCCGCTACGAGCACCCGCAGATCCAGGCCATCGTGGTGGCCTACCTCGACCCCGATCAGGCCGGCGAAGTGCTGAGCAACTTCGACCACAAGGTGCGCCTGGACATCGTCCTGCGTGTATCCTCGCTGAACACCGTACAGCCGGCAGCGTTGAAGGAGCTGAACCAGATCCTCGAGAAGCAGTTCTCGGGCAACTCCAACGCGGCGCGCACCACCCTGGGTGGCATCAAGCGTGCTGCCGACATCATGAACTTCCTCGACAGCTCCGTGGAAGGTGCGCTGATGGACGCGATCCGCGAAGTCGACAGCGACCTGTCGGAGCAGATCGAAGACCTGATGTTCGTCTTCAACAACCTGGCCGACGTCGACGACCGCGGCATCCAGGCGCTGCTGCGCGAAGTGTCGTCCGACGTGCTGGTGGTGTCGCTCAAGGGCGCCGACGAGCGGGTCAAGGACAAGATTTTCAAGAACATGTCCAAGCGTGCCTCGGAGCTGCTGCGCGACGACCTGGAGGCCAAGGGGCCGGTACGGGTCAGCGACGTGGAAACGGCGCAGAAGGAAATCCTCACCATCGCGCGCCGCATGGCCGAAGCCGGCGAGATCGTGCTCGGTGGCAAGGGTGCCGAGGAAATGATCTGATCAAGCAGGTCAGGTAAAGGAATTGTTGGGGCTGGTGCGGTCCTTGTGGGAGCTGGCTTGCCGGCGATGAGGCCGGTCCAGGAATCGGCGTTGTCTGGCAAGGGCTGCGCCCTTGATCGCCGGCAAGCCAGCTCCCACAGAGGCCCGTGTGGGTCAAACAAGCTTGTTGAGTATTTGAAAACATGCCCACCAAAGAACACCACCCCAGCGACCTGATCCGCGCCCGCGACCTCGAGGGCGTGGATGTGTGGACGCTGCCCAGCTTCGATCCGGAGCCGGAGCCCGAACCCGAGCCCGAACCCGAACCTGAAGTTGTTGAAGAAGTCGAGGAAGTGCCGCTGGAGGAAGTCCAGCCGCTGACGCTGGAGGAGCTCGAAGCCATCCGGCAGGAAGCCTACAACGAAGGCTTTGCTACCGGTGAGCGCGAGGGCTTTCACAGCACCCAGCTCAAGGTTCGCCAGGAGGCTGAAGAGGCCCTGAACGCCAAGCTTGGCAGCCTCGAACAGTTGATGGGCCACCTCATGGAGCCGATCGCCGAGCAAGACACGCAGATCGAGAAAACCCTCGTACACCTGGTGGCGCACATGACCCGCCAGGTCATCGGTCGCGAATTGCGTAATGATTCCAGCCAGATAACCCAGGTGCTGCGCGAAGCCCTCAAGCTGCTGCCCATGGGCGCGGACAATATCCGTATTCACCTTAATCCGCAGGATTTCGAGCTGGCCAAGGCGCTGCGCGAACGCCATGAGGAAAGCTGGCGGCTGCTTGAAGACAGCGCGCTGCTGCCCGGTGGCTGCCGTATCGAGACGCTTCACAGTCGCATCGATGCCACCATGGAAACGCGCATTGAAAAAACCGTCGCGCAACTGTTCGATCAACTGCATGACCACGCGCTGCACCCGGCAGCGCCGGATATGTCGGTAGACCTGGACACCCCCGTGGAAGCCACTGATGCACCTTGAACGCACAAGCTTCGGCAAGCGCCTGGGCAGTTACGCCGAGGCTATCGAGCTGCCGGCCCAGCCCGTCGTCGAAGGCCGCCTGCTGCGCATGGTCGGCCTCACCCTGGAGGCCGAAGGCCTGCGCGCAGCAGTGGGCAGCCGTTGCCTGGTCATCAACGACGACAGCTACCACCCGGTACAGGTCGAGGCCGAAGTCATGGGCTTTGCCGGGCCAAAGGTGTTCCTGATGCCGGTCGGCAGCATCGTCGGCATCGCCCCCGGCGCCCGCGTGGTGCCGCTGGATGACGGTGGCCGCCTGCCCATGGGCATGAGCATGCTCGGCCGGGTGCTGGACGGTGCCGGCCGTGCGCTGGATGGCAAGGGCGGTATGAAGGCCGAGGACTGGGTGCCGATGGACGGCCCGGTCATCAACCCGCTCAACCGCGACCCCATCAGCAAGCCGCTGGATGTGGGTATCCGCAGTATCAATGGGCTGCTCACGGTCGGTCGCGGTCAGCGCCTGGGCCTGTTCGCCGGTACCGGCGTGGGTAAGTCGGTGTTGCTGGGCATGATGACCCGCTTCACAGAAGCGGAAATCATCGTGGTTGGCCTGATCGGCGAACGGGGCCGGGAGGTGAAGGAGTTCATCGAGCATATCCTTGGTGAGGAGGGCCTGAAACGCTCGGTGGTGGTGGCTTCGCCTGCGGACGACGCGCCGCTCATGCGCCTGCGCGCCGCCATGTATTGCACGCGTATTGCCGAGTACTTTCGCGACAAAGGCAAGAACGTGCTGCTGCTGATGGATTCGCTAACCCGTTTCGCCCAGGCTCAGCGGGAAATTGCCTTGGCCATCGGCGAACCGCCGGCTACCCGGGGTTACCCGCCGTCGGTGTTTGCCAAGCTGCCCAAGCTGGTGGAGCGGGCGGGTAACGGTGAGCCGGGCGGTGGTTCGATCACTGCGTTTTACACGGTGCTGTCCGAAGGCGATGACCAGCAGGACCCGATTGCCGACTCGGCGCGGGGTGTGCTCGACGGCCACTTCGTGCTGTCACGCCGGCTGGCCGAGGAAGGCCATTACCCGGCCATTGATATCGAAGCCTCGATCAGCCGTGTGATGCCCCAGGTGGTCGATGCTGATCATTTGCGTCAGGCGCAAAAGTTCAAGCAGTTGTGGTCGCGCCTGTCGCAAAGCCGTGACCTGATCAGCGTGGGCGCCTACGTGGCCGGCGGCGACCCGGAAACAGACCTGGCCATTGCCTTGCAGGCGAAGCTGGTAGCGTTTTTGCGCCAGGGCTTGCAGGACAACGAGGGCATGGCGCAGAGCCGCGAACAGCTAGGGGCGATCTTCACGCCCCCGGCGGGCTGATAGGCCATGGCGCAACCTGGCCGCGCCGCACGCCTGGCGCCAGTGGTGGACATGGCTGAAGAGGCCGAGCGCAAGGCAGCGCAGCGCCTTGGGCACTTCCAGCAGCAAGTGGCCATGTCCCAGGCCAAGCTGGCCGAGCTTGAGCGCTTTCGCGAGGATTACCAGCTGCAATGGATCAATCGTGGCGGGCAGGGCGTGAATGGCAGCTGGCTGGTCAACTACCAGCGTTTTCTCGGGCAGCTGGAAACGGCCATGACCCAGCAGCGCCAGAGCCTGGTCTGGCACCAGAACAACCTGAACAATGCCCGTGGCGTATGGCAGCAGGCCTATGCCCGGGTGGAGGGGTTGCGCAAGCTGGTGCAGCGTTACATGGACGAAGCCCGGCGCGCCGAAGACAAGCGTGAGCAGCGGTTGCTGGATGAATTGTCCCAGCGCTTGCCCCGGCAAAGCCATTTCTGAGTCTGTATTGGCCCCTTGTGGGAGCGGGCGAGCCCGCGAACACCGGCAAAGCCGGTGCCATCCACTGCGTTGCCTGTTTCGCGGCGGTTCGACGCCTCGACGCGCCCGCTCCCACATCAGGCCGTGCTGCATGCGGGGCCGTGTGCTTGCCACCCCCGCCATCGCCTGCTAAACCTTAATGGAGTTGCATTCGCCATCATCGAAGGAATCGCTAGCATGGCAGTCGAGACTGATTTTTCGCAGGACGGGAAAAAGCTGACGATCAAGATCAAGGGGCGCTTCGATTTCGGCAGGTATCAGGAATTTCGTGAAGCCTACGAACGCCAGGATAAAAAGCCCGATTCGGTGGTCGTCGACTTGAGGGACACCACCTACCTCGATAGCTCCGCGCTCGGCATGCTGCTGTTGCTGCGTGACCATGCGGGCGGCGATGAGTCGGACGTGCGTGTGGTGCACGCCAGCTCCGATGTGCGCAAGATTCTCGCCATCTCCAACTTCGAAAAACTCTTCGATATCAGCTGAGCGCCGACATGCCGGCCGAACAGGCGTTGACCGTGCTGGTCGCTGAAGACGGTGCCGCCGACCGCCTGCTGCTTGCGCAGATCGTGCGCCGTCAGGGGCATCAGGTATTCACCGCAGAAAACGGCGAGCAGGCGGTGGCGCTGTTTGTCGAGCAGCGCCCGCAGCTGGTGCTGCTGGACGCGCTGATGCCGGTCATGGACGGTTTCGAGGCGGCGCGGCAGATCAAGGCCCTGGCTGGCGAGGCTCTGGTGCCCATCATCTTCCTCACCTCGCTGAACGAGGAGGAAGGCCTGGTGCGCTGCCTGGAGGCCGGGGGTGATGACTTCATGGCCAAGCCCTACAGTGCGGTGATCCTCGGCGCCAAGATCCGCGCCATGGACCGCCTGCGCCGGCTGCAGGCCACCGTGCTGGCGCAGCGCGACCAGATTACCCGCCACCACCACCACCTGCTCAACGAGCAGCGCGTGGCCAAGGCCGTGTTCGACAAGGTCGCCCATTCTGGCTGCCTGTCTGCCCCCAACATTCGCTACCTGCAATCGCCCTATGCGTTGTTCAACGGTGACCTGATGCTGGCCGCGTTCACGCCGGCCGGCGACATGCGCGTGCTGCTCGGCGATTTCACCGGCCATGGCCTGCCCGCCGCCGTGGGGGCCATGCCGCTGGCCGAGGTGTTCTACGGCATGACCGCCAAGGGCTACGGCATGGCGCCGATCCTGCGCGAGATGAACGCCAAGCTCAAACGCATCCTGCCCGTGGACATGTTCTGCTGTGCGCTGCTGCTCGACCTCAACCTGCAGCGCAGTTGCGTCGAGGTGTGGAATGGCGGCATGCCCGATGGCTATCGCTTGTCGGTGGATGGCCAGGTGCTGTCATCGCTGTGTTCGCAGCACCTGCCACTGGGCATTCTGGCTGCCGAGCGGTTTGATGACAGTACCGAGGTGCTGCCATTGGCGCCGGGTGAGCGCCTGCTGCTGCTGTCGGACGGCGTGCTCGACACCGCCGATGACCAGGAGCGCCTGTTCGGGGTGCAGCGCCTGCGTGCGGTGCTGGCCGAGAATCGCGACCCGGTGCACTTGTTCGACGAAGTGATGCAGGCGCTGGAGCGTTTTGGCGGGCAGCCGCGTGATGACATCAGCCTGTGCGACATCCGCATGTTCAGCGCCGAGGAGCGGGTGCCAGCGCCAATGATCTACTCTGATAGCGGCCGCTCCAGCCCGCTGGACTGGTCGCTGGGCTTCGAGGTGCGTGGCGAGAGCCTGAAACGCTTCAATCCCATACCCTACCTGGTGCAGTTGTTGCAGGAGATTCATGGCCTGCGCGCACGTACCGGCAACTTGCACAGTGTCCTCAGCGAGCTGTACTCCAATGCGCTGGAGCATGGCGTGCTGGGCCTGGACTCGAAGCTCAAGCGCGATGTGCACGGTTTTGCCGAGTACTATCAGGAGCGTGCCCGGCGCCTGGGCGTGCTGGCTGACGGTTTTGTGCGTATTGATTTCAAGGTTGAACCGCATGGCGACGGCGGGCGTCTGAGTATCCAGGTGCGCGACAGCGGTGACGGTTTCGATGTGTTGCGCGTGCTTTCGCGGCCATCGCTGGACCAGGGGCTGAGCGGGCGTGGCCTGACACTGGTGCAGCGGCTGGCAAGCGACGCGCGCTGGAGCGAGGGCGGGCGCTGCGCGCATGTGGAGTTCGTATGGTGAGCCACTGGGTGGCTCGGGCATAATCTGGCTTGATCAAGGAGTGAACAAGTGACTGACATGCATATCGACCACAAGGTACTCCGTGACCTGCGTGAGGTCATGGAGGATGGCTACCTGCAGTTGGTGCAAACATTCCTCGACGACTCCGAGCGGCGGCTGAGCCAGCTGCACGCGGCCAAAAGCGCCGAAGAGCTCGGTGCTGCTGCCCACAGTTTCAAGGGCAGCAGCAGTAATATGGGCGCAGTGGCATTGGCTGACCTGTGTCAGCAGCTGGAAGAACGCGCGCGGCGGCCCCCGCTGTATGGTATCGAAGACCTGATCAACCGCATCGACCAGGAATATGTCGAGGTGCAGCACTTCTACCGCGGTGAGCAGGAGCGGATTTCTGCAGGCTGACAGGCGAGTTGGCGCGAGTTTTGCCTCTGTATGGCCGGATGACTTTTTTGTTTCTGGCGCGGAGACCGCTCAATGCCTGTCGCACCCAACCCTTTGTTGCAAGCCAACGCCATCGCAAGCACCTCGCGTTCGGCCTCCGCGCAGGCGGATAAACCGGCGCAGGCGCTGGGTGACAAGGGCGACGGCTTTGGCCTGGTGATGGCCAGGCAAGGGCGTGACAAGGCCGCCGGGCAAGATGACAAGGTTGCCCCGGCCAAGCCCAAGGACAAACCAGAAGCGGCAGCGGGTGGCAAGAAAGACGCTGCCGACAAAGGCGCCGTTGCCGATGACGGCAACAAATTGCCAGCAGACGATTCGGCGCAGGCTGATACAGGGTTGCGCGATGCCAGTCTGGTGGCTGGCCAGGTTACCGATGCCCAGCCCGGCGCTCAGTTGATCCAGGCCCAGGCCGAGGCAGTTGCGCCAGTGCTGCAAGCCGCCACGGCGCAGGCGTCGCTTCCGGCGCTGCCCGAAGCAACTGCTGGCGAAGAAACCTTTGACCCTGATGCCGACCCCCTGGCCAATCTGCCAACCCTGCGCCTGGCGCTGGAGCACAGTGCCCAGGCCAAGGGTTCCACTTCGGCACATGCCCTTGACCCTTCCCAGGCACAAGGCGAGGAGGGGCAGGCAGCCGTCAATACCTTGGCGAATCTGGTCGAGAATGCCGAGGGTGAAGGGGGTGAGCCGGGTGACAAGGCGTTCGGTGCCTTGCTCGAAGATGGCTTGAAAGACACCAAGAGCGCCAGCAGCGACACCCGCATCGATGATTTCGCCAACCGCCTGGCCAGCCTGACCCAGGCTGCCACGGCCAAGACCGCCAACGCCGTGCCGGTCAATGCTGGCCCTTTGCACCAGCCACTGCCGATGAACCAGGGCGCCTGGGCGGAGGGCCTGGTCAACCGGGTCATGTACCTGTCCAGCCAGAACCTCAAGTCGGCCGATATCCAACTGGAGCCCGCCGAGCTGGGCCGCCTGGACATTCGCGTCAATGTAGCGACGGACCAGTCGACCCAGGTCACCTTCATCAGCGGCCACGCCGGTGTGCGTGATGCCCTCGACAGCCAGGTACACCGCCTGCGCGAGCTGTTCGCCCAGCAGGGGCTGGCCCAGCCGGATGTGAACGTGGCCGACCAGTCGCGTGGGCAACAGCAGCAGCAGGGGCAGGCGCAGGGCAGCAACTTGTCTGGCGTAGCCGCGCGGCGGGCGGAGCAGGGTGGGGGTGAGGTGGTGGACAGCGCCCGGCCTGTGGAGCAGCAGGTGATTGTCGGCGACAGTGCGGTCGATTATTACGCCTGACCCAGTTTTTTGCTGTGCCGGCCTCTTCGCGGGCTCGCCCGCTCCCACAGGAATTTCACCGATTTCGACACCTGTGCAGTACCTGTGGGAGCGGGCGAGCCCGCGAAGAAGGCAACACCGCAAACCCTGCTGAAACCCATCTTCTGCAAAATCTGGCATAACACTTGCTCAAGCCAAGCCATCCTCCCTTGAACCCCCGATGGACGACGGATTATTGGCATGGCGAAAAGCGAAGCAGTGAAAGACCCCGCCGCTAAAGGCAAACTCAAGCTGATCCTGCTGGCCGTTGTCGGCCTGTTGCTGGCGATCGGCCTTTCGGTGGGCGCTACCTGGTTCATCATGCACAAGAGCGAGCCGGCCCCGGCCGCCGAGCCTGCGGCCAGCAACGTCAAGCCTGCGGCCATCTACGAGGCGCTCACCCCGGCCTTCGTGGTCAACTTCAACCAGAATGGCCGCCAGCGCTACATGCAGCTGAGCATCACCATGCAGGCACGCAATCAGGCAGATCTGGACGCCCTCAAGGTGCACATGCCGGTGATCCGCAACAACCTGGTGATGATGTTCTCCGGGCAAGGCTTCGACACCCTGGCCAGCAGCCCGGTGGGGCAGGAGATGCTGCGCCAGAAGGCCACTGCCGTGGTGCAGGAAGTGGCGCAGAAGGAAGTCGGCAAGCCGGTCGTCGACCAGTTGCTGTTCACCAATTTCGTATTGCAGTAGGAGTCCGCAATGGCCGTACAGGACCTGCTGTCCCAGGATGAAATCGATGCCCTGTTGCACGGCGTCGACGACGGGCTGGTGCAGACCGAAAGTGCATCCGAGCCTGGCAGTATCAAAAGCTACGACCTGACCAGCCAGGACCGTATCGTGCGGGGTCGCATGCCGACCCTGGAAATGATCAACGAGCGCTTCGCCCGTTACACCCGCATCAGCATGTTCAACCTGCTGCGCCGCTCCGCCGACGTGGCCGTGGGTGGCGTGCAGGTGATGAAGTTTGGCGAATACGTGCACTCGCTGTACGTGCCCACCAGCCTCAACCTGGTCAAGATCAAGCCGCTGCGCGGCACGTCGCTGTTCATCCTCGACGCCAAGCTGGTGTTCAAGCTGGTGGACAACTTCTTCGGTGGCGATGGCCGGCACGCCAAGATCGAAGGCCGAGAGTTCACCCCCACCGAGCTGCGCGTGGTGCGCATGGTGCTGGACCAGTGCTTCGTCGACCTCAAGGAAGCCTGGCAGGCGATCATGCCGGTTACCTTCGAGTACATGAACTCCGAGGTCAACCCGGCCATGGCCAACATCGTCGGCCCCAGCGAGGCGGTGGTGGTGTCCACCTTCCACATCGAACTGGACGGCGGTGGCGGCGACCTGCACGTGACCATGCCGTACTCGATGATCGAGCCGGTGCGTGAAATGCTTGATGCCGGCTTCCAGTCCGACCTGGACGACCAGGACGAGCGTTGGGTCAAGGCCCTGCGCGAAGACGTGCTGGACGTGGCCGTGCCGATGACCGCCACCGTTGCCCGGCGCCAGCTGAAGCTGCGTGACATCCTGCACATGCAGCCTGGCGACGTGATCCCGGTGGAGCTGCCCGAGCACCTGGTGCTGCGCGCCAACGGCGTGCCGGCGTTCAAGGCGCGGCTGGGCTCGCACAAGGGCAACCTGGCCCTGCAAATCATCGACCCGATCGAGCGCCGCTGACGGCGTGCCGGTCGCTTACAACGAATTGAATGCCTGTCGAGGAAACCATGGCTAACGAAAACGAGATCACCTCCGCAGAAGACCAGGCGCTGGCCGATGAGTGGGCTGCGGCCCTTGAAGAAACCGGCTCGGCCGGGCAGGCCGATATCGATGCACTGCTGGGCGGTGATGTCGGCAGCAGCGGTGGCCCTGGCCGCCTGCCGATGGAGGAGTTCGCCAGCTCGCCGAAGCCGAACGAAAACGTCAGCCTCGAAGGCCCGAACCTGGACGTGATCCTGGATATCCCGGTGAGCATTTCCATGGAAGTGGGCAGCACCGAGATCAACATCCGTAACCTGCTGCAGCTGAACCAGGGCTCGGTGATCGAGCTTGACCGCCTGGCCGGCGAGCCGCTGGACGTGCTGGTAAACGGCACGCTGATCGCCCATGGCGAAGTGGTGGTGGTCAACGAGAAGTTCGGCATCCGCCTGACCGACGTGATCAGCCCCAGCGAACGTATCAAGAAGCTGCGCTGAGTGAAGGGCACGATGCGCGCCTTCGCGGCGTTCGCGGCGCTGCTGGTCAGCCACGCCTGCCTGGCCGCCGCCACGCCGGCGGCGACCCCGGCCTCGCCACCTGGCAGCCTGGGCGGGCAGTTGGCGCAGATGGTATTCGGCCTGCTGCTGGTGGTGGGCCTGATCTTCCTCCTGGCCTGGCTACTGCGCCGCCTGCAAAGCACAGCGGTGAAGGGCGGGCAGGTGATCGAGATTGTCGGCAGCCGCGCCATCGGCCCGCGTGACCGGCTGCTGCTGGTGCAGGTGGGCAAGGAGCAGATCCTGATCGGCCATACCCCCGGCAGTATCGAAGCCTTGCATGTGCTGGCCGAGCCTGTGGCTGTGCCAGAAAGCGCCCGTCAGGCGACGCCGGAGTTTGCCCAGCGACTGATGGAGCTGATGGGCAAGAACCCTAAGGACAACACGTGATGAGCGGCGCGCTGCGTACGTTATTGACCCTGGCGCTGCTGCTGGCCGCGCCACTGGCCCTGGCCGCCGACCCGTTGTCGATCCCGGCCATCACCCTGTCCAATGGTGCGGACGGGCAGCAGGAGTATTCGGTCAGCCTGCAGATCCTGCTGATCATGACGGCGCTCAGTTTCATCCCGGCGTTCGTCATCCTGATGACCAGCTTCACCCGCATCATCATCGTGTTCTCGATCCTGCGTCAGGCCCTGGGCCTGCAGCAAACGCCGTCGAACCAGATATTGACCGGCATGGCCCTGTTCCTGACCATGTTCATCATGGCTCCGGTGTTCGACCGGGTGAACCAGGATGCATTGCAGCCGTACCTGAAAGAGCAGATGACTGCGCAGCAGGCCATCGACAAGGCTCAGGTGCCACTCAAGGACTTCATGCTGGCGCAAACCCGGCAAAGCGACCTCGACCTGTTCATGCGCCTGTCCAAGCGTACCGACATCGCCGGCCCCGACCAGGTGCCGCTGACGATCCTGGTACCCGCGTTCGTTACCTCCGAGCTGAAAACCGCGTTCCAGATCGGCTTCATGATCTTCATTCCGTTCCTGATCATCGACATGGTGGTGGCGAGTGTGCTGATGGCCATGGGTATGATGATGCTGTCGCCGCTGATCATTTCGCTGCCGTTCAAGATCATGCTGTTCGTGCTGGTGGATGGCTGGGCGCTGATCATGGGTACCCTGGCCAGCAGTTTCGGCGGCGTCTGACGCCGTCAAGGAGAGCCGCCGATGACACCTGAAGTTGCTGTCGACCTGTTCCGTGATGCCTTGTGGCTGACCACCCTGATGGTTGCCGTGCTGGTGGTGCCGAGCCTGTTGGTGGGCCTGGTGGTGGCGATGTTCCAGGCCGCCACGCAGATCAACGAACAGACCTTGAGCTTTCTGCCGCGTCTGCTGGTGATGCTGATCACGCTGATCGTTGCCGGGCCTTGGCTGGTGCAGAAGTTCATGGAATACATCACCACGCTCTACACCAACATTCCGCAACTGATAGGTTGATCTGGCGATGCTGGAGCTGACCGACACGCAGATCGGCACCTGGGTTGCCACGTTCATCCTGCCGTTGTTCCGGGTGACGGCGGTGCTGATGACCATGCCGATCTACGGTACCCGCATGCTGCCGGCGCGGGTGCGCCTCTACGTGGCCGTGGCCATTACCGTGGTCATCGTGCCGGCGCTGCCACCGTTGCCCGAATTCGACCCGTTGAGCCTGCGCGGCTTGCTGTTGTGTGCCGAGCAGATCATTGTCGGTGCGCTGTTCGGCCTGGCCTTGCAGTTGCTGTTCCAGGCCTTCGTGATCGCCGGTCAGATCGTCGCGGTGCAGATGGGCATGGCTTTCGCCTCGATGGTCGACCCCGCCAACGGCGTCAACGTCACGGTGATCAGCCAGTTCCTGACCATGCTGGTGAGCGTGCTGTTCCTCTTGATGAACGGTCACCTGGTGGTGTTCGAGGTGCTGACCGAGAGCTTCACCACCTTGCCGGTGGGCAATGCGCTGGTGGTCAACCAGTACTGGGAGCTGGCGGGGCGCCTGGGGTGGGTGTTCGCGGCCGGCTTGCTGCTGATCCTGCCGGTGATTGCCGCCTTGCTGGTGGTGAACATCGCCTTTGGCGTGATGACCCGTGCCGCGCCGCAGCTGAACATTTTCTCCATCGGTTTTCCGCTGACCCTGGTCATGGGTATGTTCATTTTCTGGGTTGGTCTGGCCGATGTGCTGTCGCACTACCAGGCATTGGCCAGCGAAGCACTGCAATGGCTGCGTGAACTGGCGAGGGCGCGCTGAGCATGTCTGAAAGCGAGAGTGGCCAGGACAAGACAGAAGACCCCACCGACAAGCGCAAGCGCGACGCCCGCGAGAAAGGCGAGATTGCGCGCTCCAAGGAGCTGAACACGGTGGCGGTGACCCTGGCTGGCGCCGGCGGCTTGTTGGCGTTCGGCGGCCACCTGGCCGAGACGCTGCTGGCGTTGATGCACATGAACTTCAGCCTGACCCGCGAGGTGATCGTCGATGAGCGGGCCATGGGGGCTTTTCTGCTGGCCTCGGGCAAGATGGCGATCTGGGCGGTGCAGCCGATACTCATCCTGCTGTTCGTGATTTCCTTCGTGGCCCCCATCGCCTTGGGCGGTTTCCTGTTTTCCGGCAGCCTGCTGGAGCCCAAGTTCAGCCGCATGAACCCGTTGTCGGGCATCAAGCGCATGTTCTCGATGAACAGCCTGACCGAGTTGCTGAAGGCATTGGCCAAGTTCTTCGTCATCCTGGTGGTGGCCGTGGTGGTGCTGATCAACGATCGCCAGGCCTTGCTGTCGATCGCCAACGAACCGCTGGAACAGGCGATCATCCATAGCCTGCAGGTGGTGGGCTGGAGTGCGCTGTGGATGTCGGCCGGGCTGCTGCTGATTGCAGGGGCGGATGTGCCGTTCCAGCTGTACCAGACGCACAAGAAAATGAAGATGACCAAGCAGGAAGTGCGCGACGAATACAAGGACAGCGAGGGTAAGCCCGAGGTCAAGCAGCGTATTCGCCAGTTGCAGCGCGAGGTGTCGCAGCGGCGCATGATGGCGGCGGTGCCGCAGGCCGACGTGATCATCACCAACCCGACGCACTATGCGGTGGCTTTGCAGTACGACCCGGAAAAGGGCGGCACGGCGCCGCTGCTGCTGGCCAAGGGTACCGACTTCATGGCCTTGAAGATTCGCGAGATTGGCGTGGAGCACAAGATCCAGATCCTCGAATCGCCAGCGTTGGCGCGGGCGATCTATTACTCCACCGAGCCTGAGCAGGAAATTCCTGCGGGCTTGTATCTGGCGGTGGCGCAGGTGCTGGCCTACGTGTTCCAGATCCGTCAGTACCGTGCCGGCAAGGGCAAGCGGCCAGAGCCTCTGAAAGACGACCTGCCGATCCCGCCAGACCTGCGCCGCGACAGTTGACCTTGTGCCGGGGCCACTGGCCCTTTCGCGGGCGCGCCCGCTCCCACAGGGATTTCACTGCTCTCAAGTGCGGCGCTGTACCTGTGGGAGCGGGCATGCCCGCGAAGAGGCCAGTGCAGGCAACATAAATCTCCTGCCCTGCAAAGTTGGAAAGCTTCTTGCAATGCCAGCCGCAGATGCCCCTTGGGCGTCAAAGTTTTGCATCAAGAGGACTCGCGGTGGATCGCACTCAGTTAATCAGCAATGCCCGCAACAACCTGGCCGGGCTCGGCCGGGGCAACCTGGGCGTGCCGCTGTTGCTGCTGGTGATGTTGGCAATGATGATGTTGCCGATACCGCCGTTCCTGCTCGACGTGTTCTTCACCTTCAACATCGCCCTGTCGATCGTGGTGCTGCTGGTGTGCGTCTACGCCCTGCGCCCGCTCGACTTCGCCGCATTCCCCACCATCCTGCTGGTGGCCACGCTGCTGCGCCTGGCCCTGAACGTGGCGTCCACCCGGGTGGTGATGCTGCATGGCCAGGAGGGCCACGGCGCTGCCGGCAAGGTGATCCAGGCCTTCGGTGAAGTGGTGATCGGCGGCAACTACGTGGTCGGCGGCGTGGTGTTCGCCATCCTCATGATCATCAACTTCGTGGTGGTGACCAAGGGTGCCGGGCGTATCTCGGAAGTGAGCGCACGCTTCACCCTGGATGCCATGCCCGGCAAGCAGATGGCCATCGACGCCGACCTCAACGCCGGCCTGATCGACCAGGCGCAGGCCAAGCACCGCCGTGCCGAGGTGGCCCAGGAGGCCGAGTTCTACGGCTCGATGGACGGTGCCAGCAAGTTCGTCCGCGGTGACGCCATCGCCGGCCTGCTGATCCTGTTCATCAACCTGATCGGCGGCATGCTGATCGGCATGCTGCAACACGGCATGACCTTCAGCGATGCCGGCAAGGTATACGCCCTGTTGACCATTGGTGACGGTTTGGTGGCGCAATTGCCATCACTGTTGCTGTCCACCGCAGCGGCGATCATGGTCACCCGCGCCTCGGGCTCCGAGGACATGGGCAAGCTGATCAACCGGCAGATGTTCGATTCGCCCAAGGCGCTGGCGGTGTCCGGTGCGCTGATGATCGTCATGGGCCTGGTACCGGGCATGCCGCACGTGGCCTTCCTCAGCCTCGGCCTGCTGGCCGGTGGCGGTGCCTGGCTGGTGTGGAAAAAGCAGAACAAGGCCAAGCTGGAGGCGCAGCAAGAGGCGCAGCGCCAGCAAGACCTGCTGCCTTCGCCACAGCGCGCGCAAGAGACCAAGGAGCTTGGCTGGGACGATGTGACGCCCATCGACATGATCGGCCTGGAGGTTGGCTACCGGTTGATCCCGCTGGTCGACCGCAACCAGGGAGGGCAGTTGCTGGCGCGGATCAAGGGTGTGCGCAAGAAGTTGTCGCAAGACCTGGGCTTCCTGATGCCCACCGTGCATATTCGCGACAACCTCGACCTGCAGCCCAGCGCCTATCGCCTGACCCTGATGGGGGTGATCCTGGCCGAGGCCGAGATCTACCCGGACCGCGAGCTGGCGATCAACCCGGGGCAGGTGTTCGGTACCCTCAACGGCATTGCCGCACGCGACCCGGCGTTTGGCCTGGAGGCCGTGTGGATCGACGTCGGCCAGCGCTCCCAGGCGCAATCGCTGGGCTATACGGTGGTCGACGCCAGTACCGTGGTGGCCACCCACCTCAACCAGATCCTGCAGAAGCACTGCCATGAGCTGATCGGCCACGAAGAGGTCCAGCAACTGTTGCAGGTGCTGGCCAAGGCATCGCCTAAACTTGCAGAAGAGCTGGTGCCAGGTGTCATTTCCTTGTCGGGCCTGCTCAAGGTGCTACAGGCACTGTTGTCGGAACAGGTGCCGGTGCGCGATATTCGCAGCATCGCCGAAGCGATCGCGAACAACGCCGGCAAGAGTCAAGATACCGCCGCGCTGGTGGCGGCAGTGCGCGTCGGATTGTGTCGCGCCATCGTGCAAAGCATTGTCGGTGTTGAGTCCGAGCTGCCTGTGATTACCCTGGAGCCAAGGTTGGAACAGATTTTGCTCAATAGTCTGCAAAGGGCCGGGCAGGGTCAGGAAGATGGTGTTCTTCTGGAGCCTAGCATGGCCGAGAAGCTGCAACGTTCGCTGATCGAAGCGGCCCAGCGCCAGGAAATGCAGGGCCAGCCGGCCATCCTGCTGGTCGCCGGCCCGATCCGCGCCATGCTGTCGCGTTTCGGTCGCCTGGCTGTACCGAATTTGCATGTTCTGGCGTATCAGGAAATACCGGACAACAAGCAAGTCACCATCGTTGCCACCGTGGGCCCTAACGGCTGAGGTAGTGGATAATGCAAGTTAAGCGATTTTTCGCCGCCGATATGCGTCAGGCCATGAAGCTGGTCCGTGATGAGCTGGGCGCCGATGCCGCGATCATTGGCAACCGCCGCATTGCCGGTGGTGTCGAACTGACGGCCGCGCTGGACTACAAGCTGTCCGCCCTGGCCCCGCGTGTGCCCAACGCCGAGCTGGAAGAAGAGCTGCGCAAGACCCATACGCGCATTGCCACTGCCCAGGCCGAGCTGGACCACCGGCAGGACAGCAGCGACAACAACCGCCAATTGTTTGCCGGGCAGTCGTTGACCGCCGCCGAGCCGTTGATCGAGCCGCACGTCGATGCCCCTGAGGCTGCCGCCGCCCCCGCTGCGGCGCCGGTCGACCCGCGCCTGTTCGATGCCATGCGCTCCGAGTTGTCGGGCCTGCGCGAGCTGCTTGAAGTGCAGCTGGGTTCGCTGGCCTGGACCCAACTGCAAGGCAGCAAACCGCAGCAGGCCAACCTGTGGCGCCGCCTGCAGCGCATCGGCCTGTCCGGGCCGATTGCCCGCGAGCTGCTGGACCTGACCAACGAAATCGAAGAGCCTCGCCAAGCCTGGCGCATGCTGCTGGCCCACCTGGCCCGCATGATTGAAATCCCCGAAATCGAGCCGATCGAAGAGGGCGGGGTGATTGCCATGGTTGGCCCGGCCGGCATGGGTAAAACCACCACCTTGGCCAAGCTGGCGGCCCGTTACGTGCTCAAGTACGGCGCACAGAACCTGGCGCTGGTGAGCATGGACAGCTTCCGCATTGGCGCCCAGGAGCAGCTCAAGACCCTGGGCCGCATTCTCAACGTGCCGGTGACCTACGTCGACCCGGGCCAGTCGCTGGCCGCAGCGCTGGAACCGCTGCTGCGCAAGCGTGTGGTGCTGATCGACACCGCCGGCCTGCAGGCCAGCGACCCGGCCCTGCGCATGCAGCTGGAAACCCTGGCCGGGCGTGGCATTGCCGCGAAGAACTACCTGGTGCTGGCCACCACCAGCCAGAAGCAGGTGCTGACCGCTGCCTACCACAGCTACAAGCGTTGTGGCCTGGCCGGCTGCATCCTGACCAAACTTGATGAAACGGCAAGCCTCGGTGATGTGCTGAGCCTTGCCATCAGTCATGAACTGCCCGTGGCCTACCTCACCGACGGCCCGCGCATTCCTGACGACCTGCACCTGCCGCGTGGCCACCAGCTGGTCTCCCGCGCGGTCAATGTGCAGCAGCAGGACGAGCCCAGCGAAGAGGCCATGGCCGACATGTTCGCCGATCTCTATCACAACCCACGGCGAGCGGGTTGATCATGAAGCGTGTGCAAAGTAGCTATGCCAAGGGGTACGCAGAATTGCCCCGCGTGTGGCCTGAGTCCCAGCGAGACAAGGTAAATAACAGACATGGGTAGCATGCATCCCGTACAGGTGATCGCCGTGACCGGTGGCAAAGGTGGCGTCGGCAAGACTAACGTTTCAGTGAACTTGTCCCTGGCGCTGGCCGAGCTTGGCCGCAGGGTCATGCTGCTTGACGCCGACCTGGGCCTGGCCAACGTCGACGTGTTGCTGGGCCTTACCCCCAAACGTACCCTGGCCGATGTCATCGAAGGGCGCTGCGAGCTGCGTGACGTGATGCTGCAAGGCCCTGGCGGTGTGCGCATCGTGCCCGCGGCATCGGGCACCCAGAGCATGGTGCACCTGGCCCCGGCCCAGCATGCCGGGCTGATCCAGGCGTTCAGTGAAATCGGTGACAACCTCGACGTGCTGGTGATCGACACCGCTGCGGGTATCGGTGAGTCGGTCGTCAGCTTTGTTCGCGCAGCCCAGGAAGTGCTGCTGGTGGTGTGCGACGAGCCTACCTCGATCACCGACGCCTACGCCCTGATCAAGCTGCTGAACCGCGACTACGGCATGAATCGTTTCCGCGTGCTGGCCAACATGGCGCAGAGCCCGCAGGAAGGGCGCAACCTGTTCGCCAAGCTGACCAAGGTCACCGACCGTTTCCTTGACGTTGCCCTGCAGTACGTGGGTGCCGTGCCGTACGACGAGTGCGTGCGCAAGGCGGTGCAGAAGCAGCGTGCCGTGTACGAGGCCTTCCCCCGTTCCAAGTGTGCGCTGGCCTTCAAGGCGATTGCCCAGAAGGTCGACAGCTGGCCGCTGCCGGCCAACCCGCGCGGCCACCTGGAGTTCTTTGTCGAGCGCCTGGTGCAACCCACCAGCGCGGGACCCGTGCTATGAACGCGAGCGGCTTCAAGATGTACAGCCGGGCGGCGAAAGACGCCCAGTACGAGCTGATCGAACGCTATGCACCGCTGGTCAAGCGCATTGCCTACCACCTGCTGGCGCGTTTGCCAGCCAACGTGCAGGTCGAGGACTTGATCCAGGCCGGCATGATCGGCCTGCTGGAAGTGGCCAACAAGTACGACGCCAGCAAAGGCGCCAGTTTCGAAACCTATGCCGGCATCCGTATCCGCGGCGCCATGCTGGACGAGGTGCGCAAGGGTGACTGGGCGCCGCGCTCGGTGCACCGCAACACCCGCATGGTCAGTGACGCGATGCGTGCTGTTGAAGCCAGAACCGGCCGCGACGCTAAAGATCATGAAGTTGCTGCCGAACTCCAATTGAGTCTCGATGATTACTACGGGATCTTGAACGATACCTTGGGTAGCCGCCTGTTCAGCTTTGACGACCTGCTGCAGGACGGCGAGCACGAAGGGCTGCATGAGGACGGCGCCAGTGGCCATGTGGAGCCGGCGCGTGGCCTGGAGGACGAACGCTTCCAGGCTGCCCTGACCGAGGCCATTGCCAACCTGCCGGAGCGTGAGCGCCTGGTGCTGGCGCTGTACTACGACGAAGAGCTGAACCTCAAGGAAATCGGCGAGGTGCTTGGGGTCAGCGAGTCGCGGGTCAGCCAGTTGCACAGCCAGTGTGCCGCGCGCCTGCGCAGCCGCCTGGGGGAATGGCGGGCGCGTTGAGCCCGGTGCTGTTGCAGTCGTTTTCCACGTGCGTTTCCCACGTTGTACCGAATTGAATGAGTGCGTGCCCGGTCGGCCGGGCGCGTTTGAGACTGCTTGGAGGTCTAATTGGACAAGAACATGAAAATCCTCATCGTTGACGACTTTTCGACGATGCGGCGGATCATCAAGAACCTGTTGCGTGACCTGGGCTTCACCAACACCGAAGAAGCCGACGACGGCACCACGGCGTTGCCGATGCTGGAAAACGGCCACTACGATTTCCTGGTGACCGACTGGAACATGCCTGGCATGTCCGGCATCGACCTGCTGCGTAAAGTGCGTGCCAGCGACAAGCTGAAAAGCATGCCGGTGCTGATGGTGACTGCCGAGGCCAAGCGCGACCAGATCATCGAAGCGGCCCAGGCCGGCGTCAATGGTTACGTGGTCAAGCCGTTCACCGCCCAGGTGCTCAAAGAAAAGATCGAGAAGATCTTCGAACGCGTCAACGGCTGAGTCACGTCAGGGGGCGCGCCATGGATTCATCACAAACGTCTTTGGGCGAGTTCGAATCGACCCTGAAGAAACACGCCCAGGAGTTGGTCGAAAGCCTGGAGCGGGGCCGCTTCGGCGAGGCGGTGCAGCTGATTCACGAGCTGAACCAGACCCGCGACCGCGGCCTGTACCAGGAAGTCGGCAAGCTGACCCGTGAGCTGCACAGTGCCATCGTCAGCTTCCAGATCGACCCGACCATACCGCAGGCCGAGGAGGTGTCGCAGATTACCGACGCCACCGAGCGCCTGTCGTACGTGGTCAAGCTGACCGAAGGCGCGGCCAACCGCACCATGGACCTGGTCGAGGAAAGCACCCCGGTGCTCAACGACCTGGCCAGCGAAGCCAAGGCCCTGAGCACTGACTGGCAGCGCTTCATGCGCCGCGAGGTGGCTGCGCCGGAATTCCGTGACCTGGTCAAGCGCGTCGACAGTTTCCTGACGCACAGCGCCGAAGGCAACCGCAAGGTCGCCGGCCACCTCAACGACATCTTGCTGGCCCAGGACTATCAGGACCTGACCGGGCAGGTGATCAAGCGCGTCACCACCTTGGTGACCGAGGTGGAAAGCAACCTGCTCAAATTGGTGTTGATGGCCAGCCAGGTCGACCGCTTTGCCGGTATCCAGCATGACCACGATCAACTGCGCGCAGAAAAAGATGCAGAAAAACATCCGACTCGGGGTGAAGGTCCGCAGATTCATGCCGATAAGCGTGAAGACGTCGTGTCCGGTCAGGACGATGTCGATGATCTGCTGTCCAGCCTGGGTTTTTAAGGAGCACGTTTGATGAGCTTCGGCGCCGATGAAGAAATCCTCCAGGATTTCCTGGTAGAAGCCGGCGAAATTCTTGAGCAACTGTCCGAGCAACTGGTCGAGCTGGAAAGCCGGCCCGACGATGCCGACCTGCTCAATGCGATCTTTCGCGGTTTCCACACTGTAAAAGGGGGCGCCGGCTTCCTTCAGCTGAACGAGCTGGTGGAGTGCTGCCATATCGCCGAGAACGTGTTCGACATCCTGCGCAAAGGTGAGCGCCGGGTCGATGCGGAACTGATGGACGTGGTGCTTGAAGCACTGGATACGGTCAACAGCATGTTTGGCCAGGTGCGTGAACGCGCCGAAGTAACCCCGGCAACCCCCGAACTGCTGGCGGCGTTGTCGCGCCTGGCCGAACCGGGCGGCGCCGAAGCTGCTGTGCCTGAGCCGGCTGCCGAGGCGCCCGCTGCGGCCCCGGCCGACGACCAGGACATCACCGACAGCGAATTCGAGCAACTGCTCGACTCGCTCGATGCGGTCAAGGCGCAAGCCGAAGTCGACGAGCAGATGCAGGGCGAAACTGTCAGCGGCCAAGGCGACGAAATCACCGACGCCGAGTTCGAGTCGCTGCTAGACCAGCTGCACGGCAAAGGCCAGTTCAGTGTCGAGGCAGCCGTACAACCGGTCGCCGCGCCTGTTGAACCGGTCAGCGACGAAATTACCGACGAAGAATTCGAATCGCTGCTCGACCAGCTGCATGGCAAGGGCACCTTCCAGGCTGATGCCTTGCCCACTGCCAAGGCAGCGGAACCGGTCGTGGCCGACAACAGCGCCACCAGCGACGAAATCAGCGAGCACGAATTCGAGGCCCTGCTGGACCAGTTGCATGGCAAGGGCAAGTTCGGCGGTGAAGTTGCCGCCGCCGAAGCGCCGGTTGCCGCGAAAGTGCAAACACCGGCGCAGGTCGTGGCCGCAAGCCAGCCTGCGGCGGCTGCGCCAGCGCCCGTGAGCAAGCCTGCGGCGGCACCCCGCGCGCCAGCCCCGGCTGCGGAAAAGCATGCCGTCAGCGAAGCGGAAACCACCGTGCGCGTAGACACCGCACGCCTGGACGAGATCATGAACATGGTCGGCGAACTGGTGCTGGTGCGTAACCGCCTGGTGCGCCTGGGCCTGAACAGCGGCGACGAGGCCATGTCCAAGGCCGTGTCCAACCTCGACGTGGTTACCGCTGACCTGCAGACGGCGGTGATGAAAACCCGCATGCAGCCGATCAAGAAAGTGTTCGGCCGCTTCCCGCGCCTGGTCCGCGACCTGGCCCGCCAGTTGAAGAAAGAAATCAACCTGGAGCTGGTCGGTGAAGAGACCGACCTGGACAAGAACCTGGTCGAGGCCCTGGCCGACCCGTTGGTGCACCTGGTGCGCAACGCGGTCGACCATGGCGTGGAAATGCCCGACGAGCGCGAAGCGTCCGGCAAGGCCCGCACCGGCCGCGTGGTGCTGTCGGCCGAGCAGGAAGGCGACCACATCCTGCTGTCGATCTCGGACGACGGCAAGGGCATGGACCCGAACATCCTGCGCGCCAAGGCCGTGGAAAAAGGCCTGATGGACAAGGATGCCGCTGATCGCCTGAGCGAGTCGGACTGCTACAACCTGATCTTCGCACCGGGCTTCTCGACCAAGACCGAGATTTCCGACGTGTCAGGCCGCGGCGTGGGCATGGATGTGGTGAAGACCAAGATCTCCCAGCTCAACGGCTCGATCAACATCTACTCGGCCAAGGGCCAGGGCTCGAAGA
Organism: Pseudomonas sp. NPDC008258; assembly: GCF_042956345.1. Taxonomy (NCBI): domain Bacteria; kingdom Pseudomonadati; phylum Pseudomonadota; class Gammaproteobacteria; order Pseudomonadales; family Pseudomonadaceae; genus Pseudomonas; species Pseudomonas sp. NPDC008258. The sequence goes on along the minus strand of NZ_JBIBGE010000022.1, from coordinate 21,246 downwards.
TCGTCATCAAGGTGCCGCTGACCCTGGCGATCATGCCGACCCTGATGGTGATGCTGGGCAACCAGGCGTTCGCCTTCCCGCTGGTCAACGTCAACGAGATCTTCCACCTCGACCTGTCGCGCACCAATGTGGTCGACGGCCAGGAAGTGGTGATCGTGCGCGACAAGGCGTTGCCGCTGTTCTACCTCAAGCGCTGGCTGGTACAGGGCCAGGTGCACGAAGAGCAGCACGAGGGCCACGTGGTGATCCTGTCGGTCGGCACCCAGCGCATCGGCTTTGTCGTCGATCAACTGGTGGGCCAGGAAGAAGTGGTCATCAAGCCGCTGGGCAAGATGTTGCAGGGCACCCCGGGCATGTCCGGGGCCACCATCACCGGTGACGGGCGCATTGCGTTGATTCTCGACGTCCCGAGCATGCTCAAGCGTTACGCCGCGCGGCGTATTTGATTTCGGTGGCGCACCCTGGCGGGTTGCGCCGCCTAATGGAGTGTTTATGGCAGTCAAGGTCCTGGTGGTGGATGATTCCGGTTTCTTCCGCCGCCGCGTCTCGGAAATCCTCTCGGCGGATCCGACGATCCAGGTAGTGGGTACCGCGACCAACGGCAAGGAAGCAATCGACCAGGCGCTGGCGCTCAAGCCCGATGTCATCACCATGGACTATGAAATGCCCATGATGGACGGCATCACCGCGGTGCGGCACATCATGCAGCGCTGCCCGACGCCGGTACTGATGTTCTCCTCGCTGACCCACGAAGGCGCCCGTGTCACCCTCGACGCGCTGGATGCCGGCGCGGTGGATTACCTGCCGAAAAACTTCGAGGACATCTCGCGCAACCCTGACAAGGTCAAGCAGATGCTGTGCGAGAAGGTGCACACCATCTCCCGCAGCAACCGCCGCCTTGGCAGCTATGCCAGAACAGCGCCGGTTGCAGCGCCTGCGCCTGTCAGCAGCGCTGCACCGACAAGCAGCTTTGCCAGCCCGACGCCGGCCCGGGCGGCGGCGCCTGCCCGAACAGCGGCCCCGGCCCCGGCGGCATCGCATTCGCCTGCGCCCAAACGCAAGCCCTACAAGCTGGTGGCCATCGGCACCTCGACAGGCGGCCCGGTGGCCTTGCAGCGGGTATTGACCCAGCTGCCGGCCAACTTCCCGGCGCCGATCGTGCTGATCCAGCACATGCCGGCGGCGTTCACCAAGGCCTTTGCCGAACGCCTCGACAAGCTGTGCCGCATCAGCGTGAAGGAGGCCGAGGACGGCGACATGCTGCGCCCGGGCCTGGCCCTGCTGGCCCCGGGTGGCAAGCAGATGATGATCGACGGCCGTGGCACGGTGAAGATCCTGCCCGGTGACGAGCGCCTGAACTACAAGCCGTGCGTGGACATCACTTTTGGTTCTGCGGCCAAGTCGTATGGTGACAAGGTGCTGTCGGTGGTGCTCACCGGCATGGGCGCCGATGGCCGCGAAGGCGCGCGTCTGCTCAAGCAGGGGGGCAGCACGGTGTGGGCCCAGGATGAAGCCAGCTGCGTGATCTATGGCATGCCCATGGCCATCGTCAAGGCCAACCTGGCCGACGCGGTGTACAGCCTGGATGAAATCGGCAAACACCTGGTGGAGGCGTGCGTCTGATGGACGTCCTCAGCCTGATTGGCCTGATCCTCGCCTTTGTCGCCATCGTCGGCGGCAATTTCCTTGAAGGCGGCCATGTTGGCGCGCTGGTCAACGGCCCGGCGGCGCTTATCGTGCTGGGGGGGACCCTGGCAGCGGCGTTGTTGCAGTCGCCGCTGTCGTCGTTCAAGCGGGCCTTGCAGATTCTGCGCTGGATCCTGTTCCCGCCACGGGTGGACCTGGCCGGCGGTATCGACCGCGTGGTGAACTGGAGCCTGACCGCACGCAAGGAGGGCCTGCTGGGCCTGGAAGGGGTGGCCGACACCGAGCCTGACCCGTATGCGCGCAAGGGCCTGCAGCTGCTGGTGGACGGCGCCGAGCCGGAAGCCATCCGCAGTATCCTGGAAGTGGACTTCCTGACCCAGGAAAGCCGCGACATCCAGGCCGCCAAGGTGTTTGAAAGCATGGGTGGCTACGCGCCGACCATCGGCATCATCGGTGCCGTGATGGGCCTGATCCACGTGATGGGCAACCTTGCGGACCCATCGCAGCTGGGCAACGGCATTGCCGTGGCCTTCGTTGCCACCATCTACGGCGTGGCCAGCGCCAACCTGATCCTGCTGCCGGTCGCCAACAAGCTCAAGGCCATTGTCATGCGCCAGTCGCGCTACCGCGAAATGCTGCTCGAAGGCCTGCTGTCGATTGCCGAGGGTGAAAACCCGCGCTCGATCGAGCTGAAGCTGCAAGGCTTCATGGAGTAACCCATGCGTCGCCGTCGCCATACCGAGGAACACGAAAACCACGAACGCTGGCTGGTGTCGTACGCCGACTTCATTACCTTGCTGTTCGCGTTTTTCGTGGTGATGTACTCGATTTCCTCGATCAACGAGGGCAAGTACAAGGTCATTTCCCAGGCCTTGCTCGGGGTGTTCAACGACCCTGAGCGCAGCATGAAGCCGATACCCATCGGTGATGAGCAACCCTTGAGCGTGCGCCCGGCAGAGCCGTTGGTGAAGGACAGTGAGCAGACCGAAGCCGGCCTGGCCGCGACCAATGTCGACCCGCTGAAAACCATCAGCGATGACGTGCGCGATGCCTTTGGCGACCTGATCAACAGCAACCAGATGACCGTGCGCGGCAACGAGCTGTGGATCGAGATCGAGCTGAACTCGTCGCTGCTGTTCGGCAGTGGCGATGCCATGCCCAGCGACAAGGCGTTTTCCATCATCGAGAAGGTGGCCAATATCCTCAAACCGTTCGCCAACCCGGTGCATGTCGAGGGCTTTACCGACAACCTGCCGATCCGTACGGCGCAGTACCCCACCAACTGGGAGCTTTCATCGGCGCGGGCGGCGAGCATCGTGCGCCTGCTGGCCATGGAAGGCGTAAACCCGGCACGCATGGCGTCCGTGGGGTATGGCGAGTATCAGCCAGTAGCCAGCAACGACACTGCCGACGGCCGTGCGCGCAACCGCCGCGTGGTGCTGGTGATTTCACGTAACCTGGAAGTGCGCCGCAGCCTGACCGGCTCGGGCAGCGCCAACGCCACCCCGGATGCCGCATTACGGCGGGCTGGCACACAAAGTGCACCGGCAACGCCAGCAACGGTGGCGGGGCAGTGATTCGTCAATTCTCCGGCACTGACACAAGCACAATTTTGAATGTGACGCCGTCCCCTGTGGGAGCGGGCGCGCCCGCGAAGCAAGCGACGCGGTGAATGGCACCGGCTTCGCCGGTGTTCGCGGGCATGCCCGCTCCCACAGGGACCGTGCAAGCTTTCAGATCAATAGATAGAGTTTGCTTGATGAGAGTCTGGGCAGTAGCCAATCAAAAAGGTGGCGTCGGCAAGACCACCACAACCATTGCCCTGGCTGGCCTGCTGGCTGAGGCCGGCAAGCGCGTGGTCGTCGTCGACCTCGACCCGCACGGTTCGATGACCAGCTACTTCGGGCACAACCCCGATGCGCTGGAGCACAGCTGCTACGACCTGTTCCTGCACAAAGGCGCAGTGCCCGAGGGCCTGCCCGGCCAGTTGCTGCTGCCCACCAGTGACGAGCGTATTTCGCTGTTGCCGTCGAGCACCGCACTGGCTGTGCTGGAGCGCCAGTCGCCGGGGCAGAATGGCCTGGGCCTGGTGATCGCCAAGAGCTTGGCGCAGCTGTGGCAGGATTTCGACTTTGCCCTGATCGACAGCCCGCCCTTGCTTGGCGTGCTCATGGTCAACGCCCTGGCGGCCAGCCAGCAACTGGTGATCCCGGTGCAAACAGAATTCCTGGCGGTGAAGGGCCTGGAGCGTATGGTCGGTACCTTGGCCATGGTCAACCGCTCGCGCAAGCAGGCGCTGCCGTACCAGATCGTGCCCACCCTGTTCGACCGCCGTACCCAGGCCTCTTTGGGCACGCTCAAGCAGTTGCGTGACAGCTACGGCCAGCAGGTGTGGCAAGGCTACATTCCGGTCGACACGCGCCTGCGCGATGCCAGCCGCAAGGGCGTCACGCCTTCGCAGTTCGACAGCAAGAGCCGCGGGCTGATTGCCTACCGGGCGCTGCTCAAGCACCTGCTGACCTACAAGACCGCAGTGCAGGTGGCCTGATGACCCAGATCCAGAAAACCGGCACCCGGCCGCAGCTGGCCCTGCAATCGTACCTCGACGGCCTGCTGCAGGAGGCTACCGAGGCCGAAGAACTGTTTGAAGCACCGGCAGCGGCGGATGAGTTCGCCGAGGCGGTGCGTGAAGAGCAGGCCCGTGATGCCGGCCAGTCGGCCAGGGCGGTAGCAGCCGAAGCCGTTGCCAGCCCGGCGTCGCGGCCGTTTGCAGAGCCCAGGCTGGCCGTGCTGCCCAGCGTATTGCCGGTGGAAGCGCCGGTGGTCACGGTGGTCGAGCAGCAGGTGGTGGCCGAAGCCGCCATTCCGGTGCTGATCGAAGAACAAACCGTGGAGCCCGCTGTGCCGCTGGTTGATGTGCACCTGCCGGCGCCCAACCTGCCTGTACCCCCGGCCACCGTCGACGGGCGACCGGTGTGGGCCGCCGAGCCGTTCGAATGCCTGCTGTTCGACGTCGCCGGCTTGACCCTGGCGGTGCCATTGGTGTGCCTGGGTTCGATCTACACCCTGGCCGGCCAGGAGCTGACGCCGCTGTTTGGCCAGCCCGACTGGTTTCTGGGCATCCTCACCTGCCAGGCCGGCAACCTGAAGGTGCTGGACACTGCGCGCTGGGTAATGCCCGACCGCTACCGCGATGATTTCCGCCAGGGCTTGAACTACGTGATTTCCGTGCAGGGCTACGAATGGGGGCTGGCCGTGCATCAGGTCAGCCGCTCGCTGCGCCTGGACCCGTCTGAAATCAAATGGCGCAGCCAGCGCGGCCAGCGCCCGTGGCTGGCCGGTACGGTAATTGAACACATGTGTGCACTGCTCGACGTCGCCGCACTGGCCGAGCTGATCGCCAGCGGCGCGGTCAAGCAGATGCACGCCAAACAGAAATGACACCGAACACACCGCCATTGGCGGATTTTGAGGGTAGGGGAATGAAAAAGTCGTCTGCACAAGGTTCCGAAGATCCGATCCTGCAGTGGGTTACCTTCCGTCTGGACAACGAGTCCTACGGCATCAACGTAATGCAGGTGCAGGAAGTGCTGCGCTACACCGAGATTGCCCCGGTGCCGGGTGCGCCAAGCTACGTGCTGGGCATCATCAACCTGCGCGGCAACGTGGTGACGGTGATCGACACCCGCCAGCGCTTTGGCCTGATGCCGACCGAAGTCACCGACAATACCCGTATCGTCATCATCGAGGCCGACAAGCAGGTGGTCGGCATCCTGGTCGATAGCGTGGCCGAGGTGGTGTACCTGCGCCAGTCCGAGATCGAGACCGCGCCGAACGTGGGCAACGAAGAGTCGGCCAAGTTCATCCAGGGCGTGTGCAACAAGAATGGCGAACTGCTGATCCTGGTCGAGCTGGACAAGATGATGACCGAGGAAGAGTGGTCCGAGCTGGAGAATATCTGAGTTGATCCTACAGGTTGCTGTCATCTTCCTGGCGCTGGTGTGGGCGCTGAGCCTGTGGTTCTTTCTCAACTACAGCAAGCGCCAGCGCGAGCTGGCTGCCCAGCAGGCCGAGGGTGATGCCCTGCGTGACCAGCGCATCAAGGACCTGGCCAAGCGGCTGGACGACTACCAGAACGGCACCGTGCGCATGGGCGAGGCGCTGCACGAGCTGAGCCTGGTGGTGACGCCGCTGCCGGACAAGATCCAGCAGCTGGAGCAGCGAGACCCCAACAACGTGACCTTCAGCCAGGCGGCCAAGCTGGTGGGCATGGGGGCCAGTGTGGCCGAATTGACCGAAAGCTGCGGCCTGACCCAGGCCGAGGCGGAGTTGATGAGCAAGCTGCACCGCAGCGGTTGATGAAACGGGCGACGCAAGTCGCCCGGTTTGTTTCAGGGCCTGCCCCACGAGTGGTAGTTGCCGATATTCACGACGTTACCCAGCGCCTGGTCGATGTTGCGGGCCATGGCGACAGGCATGGCCAAGTCTGCTGTGAGGGAGCGATACACGGTTTCCGGGATTGACTCCAGCTTGCTCAGTTGCCGCAGGAACTCCAGCCTGGGCAGGTGCCGGGCAACCATGTCATTGAGCAGGCCCGGCCCGGTCATCCTGCTCATTTCCTGGGCGTAGGCTTCGTAACCGTGGGTGCCGGCCAGCGGTCTGATGTCGTAGAACGAAAGATTGCTGCGGTAGCGTGCGTTCATCTCTGCAGAAATCGCGCGCAGGGTCGGGTTGTTGGCGTGGCTGCCGATCATGTTGGTGTTGTAGTCACAATGCATGCCCAGCAGCTCGTTGTTTACCGGGCTGCCGAGCACCAGGCCATCGGGTGTGGTTTTCAAGGCAACCGAGCTGATCATCGCGAAGCTGTCGGGCTTGTCTTCGAAGCTGCGCAGCGTGTCGTCGACGTCCATGTAGATGCCACCCTGCGAATCGAGTAACGGGTAGCGCAGGATGTCGGACGCAGACGCGAAGTTTGCCCCGTTACTGTCCAGAGCCATCCGGTACTGATGGTAGTAGTCAGTTTGCTCGAACGCTGCGTAGAAGGGCTGCTCTTCCAGTGTTCTGACCTGAACGTTCGATGCTGCGGTCAGCTTTGCCCGGTTCTTCATGAACGCTTTGGGGTTGGACTTCGACAGGTAGAACTCATAGGTAAAGCCCGTACGCTCAAGGCGTTTGGCGTTGCTGGCGATGTTCTTTACCAGCTCATCCGGGATGCTTTTGTTACCGACCCAGATGCTGAGGATTTTTTTCGGCAGCGGTGTAACGTGCGAACTGTCGACCAACGGCACACTCAGTGGCAGTTGCAGGTCGACATCCAGATTACGCAGCGTGTACATACGCATCGCGTTGCTGGCCCCCCGCGTGGCCGGGTTGACCACGTACAGTTCACGGCTGCCCGCTGTTACCTGGTAGTAGTTTGGCAGCACCTCGTTGGCATCCTCCTTGAGGATGAAGGCATCGTTTTCAGTGTCGTACAGGATTTCGACCTGGTTGCCGTCCTTGAGGGCCAACAGCGCTTTGGTACCCGTTGCGCGATTCAAGGGGCCTCTGGCTATCTGTCCGGCCGCCGCGGGTGGCTCTGCTGGCACGAAGAACTCTGCCAGTATCTCTTCAGGGAGCCGGGGAGGGCTGTTGGGGCTCAGCGGGTAGCCCCACTGGTCGTTCAGGCGTGTGGGCATGATGAATCGTGCACTTTTGCCAGGGAAAAACATGCGCGGGCGGGCCGCTGGCAGCAAGGCCAGGGGGGCGGCATTGAGCAGGCCGAAGGCGATGTTGCTCATGCCCTCGGTCTTGTCATCCAGCGTCTTGCCGTTGACTGCCTGGTCGATGCCCACGCCAAACTGCGCCACGCCGCCGATGGCCAGCAGCGGTATCAGTTCAGGTACCACCAGGGCGAGCGGTGCCAGCAGGTTGAGCGAGGTCACCAGGTAGCCACGCCAGCGCGCCTTGGTTACTTGCGCGTCGCTGGTGATGATGAAGTCGGCGTCGGCATAGCTACGTTGGCGCTGGCGCTGGGTGAGCGCTGTGAACAGGTCGCCGGTGAGTAATGGGCTGTACTTGTCGACCCGATAGTTTACGTATTCGCTGGGAGACCAAGGGCCGTCGACCGTAAAACCTGGGCGGTCGGGTGAGCGCGTGTGGAAGGCCGGGTACACACCAAGGCCGTCCAGCGCGGTGTCCAGCCCACTGAACTCGAGGCCATCGGGGGTATCTGCCAGTTGGAAATACTGGCGCAGGCTCTGGCGTTTTTCCGGTGTGCGGCACTGTTCGGCGAACCACGCCTGCATGGCAGCCATACTGTCGAACGCGTGCAATGGCGATGCATTGCCCGGCAGGTAAAGCAGCACGTGTGGGTGTGCAGCATCAGTGATGTGGAGCAGGTCGGTGGCGGTGTAGCCATAAACATTCAAGGGCCGTATCTGCAGGCCAGCGGGTGCAGGCATGAGGCCGGCGGCTTGCCAGGCCAACTGGCGACCGGCCTCGCTCAACGAGCCTTCCCCGACCTGCTTGTTGCAGGCGGCGACAAAGCTTATTTGCTGGGATTGCCGGTGAGAGTCCGCCGCTTGTTCCCAGTAAGCGTCCAGCATGGCAACGAAGCGGGTGTGGAGGTCCAGATGCCAGATGAACTGCTGCATGGCCTCGGCATCGACCGGGATATGTGTGGTGCTGTCGTAGCGGGCCGGGGTAGCGCGGCGGAACAGGCCGTTGAAAACCGAATAGGGGGCGCCGTTGTCCCATGGCTCCGGTTCCGGCAAGTGCTCGACAATGGCCAGTGGGCCATCTGGCAGCGTGCCTGCCCAGTGAGCAGGCAGCAAGCGGTCGAGCCAGTTGTAGGCGGGCTCGGCTTGCCAGTCCGAGAGCACGGCCTGGGTCAGGGAAAGGCGGTGTGCGACAACTGCCTTGTTGCCACGGTAGTGCAGGGTGACGACGTCGGTCAGGTCGGGGTCAAAGTCGTGGCCCTGCTGCCTGGCCCATTCACCGATGGCGCTGCTGGCCTGCCGATCGGGCCGGGGAATGTGCTGCAGGTGGTTGCGGATGAACTGTTCGCCTGCGTTGTCAACGAAAGTGGAGCCCATGGGAATCTACCTGTATGGAGAAACGGGGCACCACAGTAGGCCGTTAGACCGCTTGACCTGTTGTACAACGTTACTACCTTGTTGAGGGCCGCAGCGGCTGCTGGCCAGCCACGTCGTGATGGCTGGCCATTGCCGCCGGGCAGGCTCAAATGGCTGCCCAGCTGTGGGCGCTGCCCATGCGTGCTACCTGGTCGAGGGGTACCTGTTCGCGCATGACCTGGCTGAAACGGCTGAGGTCGAGCGTTGCATGCAGATCGTGGATGGGGCTCGCCAGCATTTTGCACAGCTCGCGCAACTGTTTAAGCATTGGCAGATGTTCATCGATCAGGGCGTTGAGCACGGCCGGGCCACTCAGCAGGCTGAGGCGACGTCCGTAGCGGCTGAACAGTGCCGGTTGCAGCAAGGCATCCGGGCGGCTGGCGTAGAAGTCTGGAACCACGCTGAAGCGGCGCAGGATTTCCTGGGAAATGAAATCGAGCGTGGGGTTGCCAGGGTGGCTGCCGATCATGCTGTTGTTGTACTGGATGTACATGCCCAGTTGCTCGTTGGAAACCGGTGGCGCCAGCAACAGGCCTTTCGACGTGGTTTTGAGCTCAACCCTTGCCAGCGGCGGGGCGTCTCCTGCCCTGCCGGCCACGAGCAGTTTGTCATCGGCATCCAGGTACAAACCACCCAGGCGGTGGAGCAACCGGTAGCGCAGGATATCGCAAGCCGAGGCAGGGTTGCGGGCGCCGCCGCTCAGTGCTGCCCGGTACTGCGCAAAATAGGGGGACTGCTCGAATATCCGATAGAAGTCCTGATCCTCCAGTGGCATGAGCAGCGCACCTTCGGCCTGGGTGCGCAATGTGTTGAGGTTGAGCAGGTAGCTGGCATGGTGCTCGCGGGAAAGGTAGATCTGGAAACGGTAGCCGCTGTCGCGCAGTACCTTGGCGTTGTGTGTCAGCGCCTCGAGAAATTGGCCGGAGACAGGCTGGTCGCCAAGCCAGATGCTGCTGACAACCTTGGGAATAGTGCGGGTCTGCAGGTGCCCGAAGGGCTCATAGTCGATCGGCAGCTGTACATCGATGCCCAGCGCTTGCAGGGTTGTCATGCGTTGCGAGTTGGAGACCACCTCACGCGTGATCCGCGGCACAAGGACCTCGCGGTTTTGCCTGTCGGCTCTCCAGCGCAGCGGGCTGATCATGCCGGTATCACGGCTACGTATGAAACTGTTGGTACTGAACTCGTAGTTCACCGGTTCATCGACGATACCCTGTGCGGTCTGCAACCGGGCCATGAAATGGTGTTGCAGGTTTACGTCCACACGGGTCGACACGGCGGCGCTGGTGGGCGTCGAGATCACTGACGACTTGTGAAACACTTGCTCTGCCAGCTCAGGTGCCCGCGCAACCGGTGCGGCGCCGAACGGTGCTTGCAGCACGTCGGTCAAGCGCGCGGGCGTGAAAAAGCCAGACCTGACATAGCGATATATTCCGCCTGGTGCGGCAAGTGTACTGCCCAGCGGCATCACCGCATTGAGCAGGCCGAACGCTTGATCACTCACGCCCTGGTCCTTGGCTGCCAAGTCTTTCCCATTGATCGCCTGATCCAGCCCCAGGGCAAATTGCGCCAGGCCGGTAGCGACCAGTAGCGGTGAGAGGTGGGGAAACATCACCACTATCGGCGCAAGGATGACAGTGACCACGCCCAGGTACGATTTCCAGCGGGCCTTGTCGATGTCGTGGTTGTTGGTTATCTGGCTGTCGGCATCGGCATAGGCGCGTTGTTTCTGGCGCAAGGTCAGGTATTCGAACAGGTCACCGGTAATGAGTGAGCCGTATTTTTCGGGGCGATAATCGATGTAGACCTGGGGATCCCAGACACCGCTGGTGGCGAAGCCAGGGTGGTTGCTACCGAACCGGTGCGCCTGGGGGTACAGGCCCAAGCCTTCGAGTGCTGTCTCCAGGCCGCTGAAGTCCAGGCCGTCGGGCCAGTCTGCGCGAGCAAAGTGGCCCAGTAGCTGGCTGCGCTTCTCTGGGGCCACACATTGTGCGGCGAACCAGCGTTTCATGCCGGCTGCATCGTCGAATTCGTGCAGGGGCGCTGCATTGCCCGGGATATAGAGCAGCACGCGTCCCACGCTACCCTCGCAGATCTGCAGGATGCTGGTCGACGTGTAACCATAGACGTTGAGCATCGACAGCCGGGTGCTGCCCAGTGGCAGCAGGCCTGCCGCCCGCCAGGCGAGCTGGCGGGCGGCCTCTGAAAGGTTGCCCTGCAACAGTTGCTGATTGCAGGCACCGATAAAGGCAATGCGCAAGGCCTGCTGGTAGAGCGCCTGGCGTTTGGCCCAGTAGTCATCGAGGCTGGCCTTGAAGCTGTGGTGAAAATGCAGGCTCCAGATATAGGTGTGGAAATTCTCGGCGCGAACAGGCAGGCGGGTGTCCGGCGCATAGCGGGGTGGTTGGCTGCGTCGGTAAAGGCCGTTGAAGACCATGTACGGCGCGCCGTTGGACAAAACGCTCAATGGCTCCAGGCGTTCGGCCAGAGTAAGCGCGCCCAAAGGTGCGATCCCCGCCCAGTCGCCATAGTGAAACCCGTCGTAACCCGCAGCGCTTTCACCTTGCCAATTGCTCAGCAAAGCTTCGACCAGGTTCATTTTCTGAGCGATCACAGCGACCTCATGGTAGGGGAGGCCACCTTCGACGGCGGGTATGGGCCGGTAGTGGAAGGTCAGGACGTCGATCTCCAGCGGGTCGTCTTGCAGGCGCTGCTGTTGCAACCAGCTCGACAATTTTTGCCCGGCCAGTCGATCAGGGCGGGGGAGGTCTTGCAGAACCTCGTGCACCAGCGGGAGGTTCTCGGGCGGGATGTGGTTCATGGTCAGGTAGCCCTCGGTGTATGGAGGGCAGCAGGCTGCAGGGTGCAGGTTTTGCGTGGTGTTAAATACTTCTGCCAGGGGCGGGCAAGCCCAATGGAGAGGGGCTTACATCACGGGGCTGCTGGGGCGTATCGTCGAAACCCGGGGGCACCTTGCCACGCAACTGCCAGGCAAAGGCAATGATTTCGGCAATGGTGAGGTACAGTGCCTCGGGGATGTGTTCACCCAACTCCAGGCGTGCCAGCAGGCGTACCAGTTCAGCGTTCTCATAGACAGGTATCTCGTGCTCACGGGCCAGGGCCAGGATGGCTTCGGCCAGCGCATCTTCACCCTTGGCGCTGAGGGTAGGGGCCTGCTGGCCGTCGTAGCTCAGGGCAATGGCCTGGCGTGTGTACTGTTGAGTCATGCGTTTTCATCCACCCAGCGTTGTTCTACACGGGTACGCGGGCCTTGTGGTGGCGTGCCAGGGTGGCATGCCAGGTCGCCGACCTCCAGGCCACGCGCCAGCAGGCGCTCGCGCAGGGCGCCGAGCTGGGTGTCGATCAGCCGCGCGGTTTGCTCGCGTTCTGCCCACAGCTGCCCGCTCAGGCGGCCCTGGCTCAATTGCGCCTGTACCTGCATGGGGCCGAGCGGCGCCAGGTCGAAGGCCAGTTCGATGCGCCACAGGGCTTGCAGTGGGTCTTGTGCTTCATGTTGGCGGTCGGCTTGCTGTTGCGGGGTTTCTTCGCGTTGCAGTTTGACCTGCAGCGGGATGAAATCCTGGCCATGGCGGATCGGTACTTCGGTTTGCCAGGTGGTCTGCAGGTTGCCGTTTTCCAGCGTGCCGGTTTGCTGCAAGCTGCTCATGGCGTGGCTTTGCAGGCGTGAAACGGCCGCAGCTGCAAGGCGCAGCAGCTGTTGCAGGTCGCCTTCGTCCTCGATCTCCTTGAGCAGGCGCGAGGGCAACGGAAATGCCCCAGGCTGCGGCTTGGGGCTGACCCGCTCGAGCATGCCCAAAGCACTGCGCGCCAGGGCCGGCATGGTCACGGCCAGATTGGCGGGTGCCAGGTTCGGGGTGTTTGGCGCAATGCCCGGGGCCTGGGCCACCAGCCGTAGCAAGTGCGCCTTGAGGTCGGTGGCGACGCTGGCAGGAAAGCCGCCTAGCAGCTTCGCTTCGAGGAAGGCCCCGCTATTGTTCAGTGCCTGGGCCACGCCCTTGGCATCGCCCAGTTGCCGTGCGTCCGGCAGGCCGGTCAGCAGGCGTTCGGCGCTGGCGCGCAGGTCGCCGTCCACCCCGGGGTCTCGAGTCAGCTGTTGCAAGGCATTGAGCACGCCGGGCAGCGAGGCCTGGCGGTTTTGCTGGGTCAGCAGTTGCTGGGCAATGTTCAGTTGGTCCTGCCTGCCGCTGAGCGGCACGAAGCGCAGTGACTGGTCGCCCTGCACCAAGGCACTGAGCAGGCTGCCAATGGCCAGTGGCCGTGGGCTGTCCACCGTCAGGGTGGCGCCGGCCTGGGCGCTGTTGAGCAGGCTGACCAGCGCCCGGTAGACGCCAGGCTGGCCGGAAGGCTGGGGCAGGAGCTGGTTGGTGATGACCTTGCCTTGCAGCAGGGTACCGACCGGCACCTTGCTGGTGTCCAGGCGGGTTAGGGTGGCGAGCTGGCTGGTGCTGGCCTGTTGCAGCATGATCGCCAGGCGGTTGCTTTCGGTCTGGCTGACGGTGACCTGGCTGCCTTGGGGCAGGGGCTGGCTGGCGCTGACTTGCAGTTGAGTCTGGATGCCGTTGGCCTGCATCAGCCGCAGCACGAGCTGGAAGTCGCTGCCGACCTGGCGCAATGAAACCACCTGGGCCTGCGCAGTCTCGCCGGGGGCCATCAAGCCGGGCTGCGGTTGCGTCAGGCGCAGCAGTTCGCCGGTCATGCCCGCCTTCATGGCTTGGGTGTTGATCGCGGTTTGTGCGCCGAGACTATTGATTTCAGTCATGATTGTATACAACCTTTGGGCCCCGGCCTCTTGGCAGCGCGGTGGCGCGTGTAATAATGCCGACCGCCCGTCGTTGCCAGTATAACGGCAGCGTGCGGGGCGACTTGAGACATAGGGGCTTGAGATCGGTGGTGCCTGCTTCGCGGGCTCGCCCGCTCCCACAGGGTTCTGCGCAGCTTTCAAGCCTTGCGCCGTACCTGTGGGAGCGGGCAAGCCCGCGAAGCAGGCAACACTGACCTCAAGCCCTACAAAGATAAGGCGAAACCGTGACCCTTCACCTCCAAGCCGCGGGCCTGGCCTGCGAGCGCGACTGGCGCCTGCTGTTCGAACAGCTCGATTTCGAGCTGGGCGCCGGCGACATGCTGCAGATCAGCGGCCCCAACGGCAGTGGCAAGACCAGCTTGCTGCGGTTGCTGGCCGGCTTGATGCAGCCGACCGCCGGGCAGATCCTGCTGGGCGGCAAACCGCTGGCAGAGCAGCGCCATGCCTTGGCCAGCATCCTGCTGTGGATCGGCCACGCCGCCGGCATCAAGGACCTGCTTACCGCCGAGGAAAACCTCACCTGGCTGTGCGCCCTGCACCAACCCGCCAGCCGCGAGGCGATCTGGGCGGCGCTGGCGGCCGTTGGCCTGCGCGGTTTCGAAGACGTACCGTGCCACACCCTGTCTGCCGGCCAGCAGCGCCGTGTGGCGTTGGCGCGGCTGCACCTGGCCTGCCCGCCGTTGTGGATTCTGGACGAACCGTTTACCGCGCTGGACAAGCAAGGCGTCGCCCAACTGGAAGCGCACCTGGCAGCCCACTGCGAGCAGGGCGGCACGGTGGTGCTGACCACCCACCACACGCTGGAACGCAAGCCCTCCGGTTACCGTGAACTGAACCTGGGGCAATGGGCGGCATGAGCGTATTCATCCTGTTGTTGCGCCGCGAAGCGCGCCTGCTGTTCCGTCGCCCGGCCGAGCTTGCCAACCCGCTGGTGTTCTTTGCCATCGTGGTGGCGTTGTTTCCGTTGGCGGTTGGCCCGGAAAGCCAATTGTTGCAAACCTTGTCACCGGGCCTGGTCTGGGTGGCGGCATTGCTGGCGGTATTGTTGTCGCTGGACGGCCTGTTCCGCAGCGATTTCGAGGACGGCTCGCTGGAGCAATGGGTGCTGTCACCGCACCCACTGGCGTTGCTGGTGCTGGCCAAGGTGCTGGCGCACTGGATCTTTTCCGGGCTGGCGCTGGTATTGTTGGCGCCGCTGCTGGCGCTGATGCTGGGGCTACCGGCCCATTGCCTGCCGGTGCTGCTGGGCTCGCTGTTGCTGGGCACGCCGGTATTGAGCCTGCTGGGCGCGGTGGGCGCGGCGCTGACAGTCGGTCTGAAGCGCGGTGGTTTGTTACTGGCGTTGCTGATTCTGCCGTTGTATATCCCTGTATTGATCCTGGGCAGTGGTGCGTTGCAAGCGGCGTTGCAAAATATGCCGGCAACCGGCCACCTGCTCTGGCTCGCCAGCCTCACGGCCCTGGCCGTGACCCTGGCACCTTTTGCGATAGCCGCCGGCCTGAAGATCAGCGTCGGCGAATAACGAGTCCTGGGCTCTCAAGCCCGGCAAATACCCTGGATGCACCCTGATGAAAATAAGCTGGACGTGGTTCCACAAACTGGGCTCCCCCAAATGGTTCTATGCCATCAGCGGCCGCATGCTGCCATGGCTGGCTGGCGCTGCGGTGCTCCTGCTGCTGGTCGGCATTACCTGGGGCCTGGCCTTCGCCCCCCAGGACTACCAGCAAGGCAACAGCTTCCGCATCATCTACATCCATGTGCCGGCGGCGATGCTGGCGCAGTCCTGCTACGTGCTGCTGGCCGTGGCCGGGGTGGTGGGGCTGGTGTGGAAGATGAAAATCGCCGACGTCGCCCTGCAATGCGCCGCGCCCATCGGCGCCTGGATGACCGCCGTGGCGCTGGTCACCGGTGCCATCTGGGGCAAGCCGACCTGGGGCAGCTGGTGGGTGTGGGATGCCCGCCTTACGTCCATGCTGATCCTGCTGTTCCTGTACTTCGGCATCATTGCGCTGGGCCAGGCAATCAGTAATCGTGACAGCGCAGCCAAGGCCTGCGCGGTGCTGGCGATTGTCGGCGTGGTGAACATTCCGATCATCAAGTACTCGGTGGAGTGGTGGAACACCCTGCACCAGGGCGCCACCTTCACGCTTACCGAAAAACCGGCGATGCCCGCCGAAATGTGGCTGCCGTTGCTGTGTACGGCGCTGGGTTTCTACTGCTTCTTCGGTGCCGTGCTGCTGTTGCGCATGCGCCTTGAAGTGCTCAAGCGCGAGGCGCGTGCGAGTTGGGTCAAGGACGAAGTGTTGAACAGCCTGGGGCGGAGGGCCGCACAATGAGCTTTGCCACCTTCGGAGAGTTTCTCGCCATGGGCCACCATGGCCTGTACGTGTGGTCGGCCTACGGCATCTGTATGGCGGTGCTGGCGCTGAATGTCGCCGCACCGCTGCTGGCCCGCCGTCGCTACCTGCAAGAAGAGGCGCGCCGTTTGCGCCGGGAGAACAACCAGTGAATCCGCAGCGCAAGAAACGCCTGTTACTCATCGTCGGCCTGCTGGTCGGCGTCGGGGTTGCCGTCGGCTTTGCCTTGAGCGCATTGCAGCAGAACATCAACCTGTTCTATACGCCCACCCAGATCGCCAACGGCGAAGCGCCGCTGGACACCCGCATCCGCGCCGGCGGCATGGTCGAGAAAGGCTCGGTGCAGCGCTCGTCCGACTCGCTGGATGTGCGTTTTGTGGTCACCGATTTCAACAAGTCGGTGCCGATCACCTACCGTGGCATCCTGCCTGACCTGTTCCGCGAAGGGCAGGGCATCGTCGCCCTGGGCAAGGTGAACGCAGAGGGTGTGGTGGTGGCCGATGAAGTGCTGGCCAAGCACGACGAGAAGTACATGCCGCCCGAAGTCACCAAGGCCCTGAAGGAAAGCGGCCAGGCCGCCACGGGTGGGGAGGCCAAGCCATGAATGCGGCGCTGGTAATTCCTGAACTGGGCCAGCTGGCGATGATCCTGGCCATCTGCTTTGCCGCCGTGCAGGCCAGTGTGCCGTTGCTCGGCGCCTGGCGTGGCGACAGCCTGTGGATGAGCCTGGCACGGCCGGCAGCCTGGGGGCAGTTTGCCTTCCTGGCCTTTGCCTTTGCCTGCCTGACCCATGCCTTCATGACCGACAACTTCTCGGTCGCCTACGTGGCCAGCAACTCCAACAGCGCCTTGCCCTGGTACTACAAGTTCAGCGCCGTGTGGGGCGCCCACGAAGGTTCGTTGCTGCTGTGGGCGCTGATCCTGGGTGGCTGGACCTTCGCCGTGTCGGTGTTTTCGCGCCAATTGCCGCAGGTGATGCTGGCCCGCGTGCTGGCAGTGATGGGCATGATCAGCGTGGGCTTCCTGAGCTTTTTGATCATCACGTCCAACCCGTTCCAGCGCCTGCTGCCGCAGGTACCCACCGATGGCCGCGACCTCAACCCGCTGTTGCAGGACTTTGGCCTGATCGTGCACCCGCCAATGCTGTACATGGGCTACGTGGGCTTTTCGGTGGCCTTTGCCTTCGCTATCGCCGCCTTGCTCGGTGGCCGCCTGGATGCCGCGTGGGCCCGCTGGTCGCGGCCGTGGACCATCGTTGCCTGGGCCTTCCTTGGCGTGGGCATCACCCTGGGCTCGTGGTGGGCCTACTACGAACTGGGCTGGGGCGGCTGGTGGTTCTGGGACCCGGTGGAAAACGCCTCGTTCATGCCTTGGCTCGTGGGCACGGCGCTGATCCACTCGCTGGCGGTGACCGAGAAGCGTGGGGTGTTCAAAAGCTGGACCGTGCTGCTGGCAATCGCCGCGTTCTCGCTGAGCCTGCTGGGTACCTTCCTGGTGCGTTCCGGCGTACTGACGTCGGTTCACGCGTTCGCCGCCGACCCGTCGCGGGGCATCTTCATCCTGATCTTCCTGCTGTTCGTGGTCGGTGGCTCGCTCACCCTGTTCGCCCTGCGCGCGCCGGTGGTCAAGAGCCAGGTCGGCTTCGCCCTGTGGTCGCGTGAGACGCTGCTGCTGGCCAACAACCTGGTGCTGGTGGTGGCCGCCTCGATGATCCTGCTCGGCACGCTTTACCCGCTGGTACTCGACGCGCTGACCGGGGCCAAGCTGTCGGTCGGCCCGCCGTACTTCGACGCCCTGTTCCTGCCGCTGATGGCACTGCTGATGGTCGTGCTGAGCATTGGTGTGGTGGTGCGCTGGAAGGACACCCCGGGCAAGTGGCTGCTCAGCATGATGACCCCGGTGCTGATCGGCAGTGCCATCCTCGCCCCGCTGGCCGGCTTTATCGTCGACGACTTCGACTGGCCGACCCTGACCGCCTTCGCCCTGGCCGCCTGGGTGGTGCTCGGCGGGCTGCGCGACATCCTCGACAAGACCCGCCACAAAGGCCTGGTCAAGGGCCTGCCGGGCCTGGGCCGCAGCTACTGGGGCATGCAGTTGGCGCACCTTGGGCTGGCGGTGTGCGCGCTGGGCGTGGTGCTGTCGAGCAACAACAGCGCCGAACGCGACTTGCGCATGGCCCCGGGGGAAAGCGTGGAACTGGGCGGTTACCACTTCCTGTTCCAGGGCGCCAGGCACTTCGAAGGGCCGAACTTCATCTCCGACAAGGGCACCGTGGTGGTCAGCCGCGATGGCCGTGAAGTGACCACGCTGCACCCGGAAAAGCGGCTGTACACCGTGCAGCAGTCGATGATGACCGAAGCCGGCATCGACGCCGGCTTTACCCGCGACCTCTACGTCGCCCTCGGCGAGCCGCTGGAGAACGGCGCCTGGGCGGTGCGCGTGCACATCAAGCCTTATGTCCGCTGGATCTGGCTGGGCGGTCTGCTGACCGGCCTGGGCGGGTTGCTGGCGGCCCTCGACCGGCGCTACCGCGTCAAGGTCAAGACCCGGGTGCGTGAGGCCCTGGGCGTGTCTGGAGCAGCTGCATGAAGCGTTGGATCATGGTAGTCCCCCTGGCAGTGTTCCTGCTGGTGGCGGTGTTCCTCTACAAGGGGCTGTTCCTCAAGCCCGACGAACTGCCTTCGGCAATGATCGGCAAACCCTTCCCGGCGTTTTCCCTGGCCTCGACCCAGGGCGACCGCACCTTGACCCAGGCCGACTTGCAGGGCCGCCCGGCGCTGGTCAACGTGTGGGCCACCTGGTGCCCGTCGTGCAAGGTCGAGCACCCTTACCTGAACCAGCTGGCCCAGCAGGGCGTGGTGATCCATGGGGTCAACTACAAGGATGACAACGCCGCCGCACAGAAGTGGCTGGCCGAGTTCCACAACCCTTACCAGCTGGACATCCGCGACGAGCAAGGCAGCCTGGGCCTGGACCTGGGCGTGTATGGCGCGCCGGAAACCTTCCTGATCGACGCCAAGGGCATCATCCGCTACAAGCACGTGGGCATTGTCGACGCCACCGTGTGGCGTGAGCAGCTGGCGCCGCTGTACCAGGGCCTGGTCGACGAGGCCAAGCCATGAGGCGCTGGCTGGCAGCCGCCGTGCTGGGCATGAGCCTGGCCGGCGTGGCCAAGGCGGCCATCGACACTTACCAGTTCCGCGACGACGCCGAGCGTGAGCGTTACCAGCAACTGACCAAGGAACTGCGCTGCCCCAAGTGCCAGAACCAGGACATCGCCGACTCCAACGCGCCGATTGCCGCCGACCTGCGCCGGGAAATCTTCCGCATGCTGGGCGAGGGCAAGAGCAACCAGCAGATCGTCGACTTCATGGTCGACCGTTATGGCGACTTTGTGCGCTACAAGCCTGCGCTCAGCGGGCGCACCTGGCTGTTGTGGTTTGGCCCGGGCATCCTGCTGGCGGGTGGTTTCGTGGTGCTGGCGGTGATCGTGCGTCGACGCCGCGGCCCGGCTGTGCCGGGCGGGAATGAGTTGTCTGCCGAAGAACGCGAGCGTCTCGCCAAACTGCTGGAAAAAGAACAGACCCATGATTGAATTCTGGCTTAGTGCGGGCCTGCTGTTGCTCGCTGCCCTCAGCTTCTTGCTGATCCCGATCCTGCGTGGCCGCCGCCGCCAGCAGGAAGAAGACCGTACCGCGCTTAACGTTGCCCTGTACCAGGAGCGCATCGCCGAACTGGCCGGCCAGCAGGCCGCTGGTGTGCTGGATGAAGCGCAGCTGGCCAAGGGCCGCGATGAAGCTGCCCGCGAACTGCTGGCCGATACCGAAGGTGCCGAACCCTTGCGTCAGGGGCATCTGGGCAAGGCCCTGCCATTGCTGGCGGCGGTGCTGGTGCCGTTGATGGCCTTGGGGCTGTACCTGCATTTTGGCGCGGCAGACAAGGTGGCGCTGACCCAGGAGTTTGCCGAGGCGCCCAAGTCGATGGAAGAAATGACCACGCGCCTGGAGCGTGTGGTGCAGGCCCAGCCGGATTCGGCCGAGGCCATGTACTTCCTGGGCCGGGCCTACATGGCCGAACAGCGCCCGGCTGACGCGGCACGCACCTTCGAGCGTGCCGTGGCCCTGGCTGGGCGTCAGCCCGAGCTGCTGGGGCAATGGGCCCAGGCCCTGTACTTTGCCGCAAACAAACAGTGGAGCCCGCAGGTGCAGGCGCTGACTGACGAAGCCCTGAAAGCCGACCCCAACGAAGTGACCAGCCTGGGCCTGCGTGGCATTGCTGCCTTTGAGGGCGAGCGTTATCAGGAGGCCATCGACTACTGGAAGCGCCTGCTGGCGCAGTTGCCGGAAGGTGACGCATCGCGTGGCGCCCTGCAGGGTGGCATCGACCGCGCCGCCGAGCGCCTGGGTGGTGGTGTGGCAGACGCTGCGCCCGCACCTGCGGCGGCCCGCCTGAAAGTGCGGGTGGAGCTGGCGGCGGCGTTGAAGGACAAGGTCAAGCCGGAGGACACCGTGTTCATCTTTGCCCGTGCCAGCAATGGCCCGCCCATGCCGTTGGCGGCCAAGCGGGTGACGGTGGCGCAGTTGCCGATCGAGGTGGAGTTGTCGGATGCTGACGCCATGATGCCGCAGATGAAACTGTCGCAATTTGCCGAAGTCCAACTGGTTGCACGTGTCTCGCGCGCTGGCCAGCCTACCCACGGCGAATGGATTGGCCAGGGGGCGCCACTGCCCAGCGCCACCCAGGCTACCCAGCGCCTGACCATCGACAGCCCCGACCAGTAAGAGAGCAATGCCATGCACAGCACCGTCCGCCTGACCCTGATTACCCTGGCCCTGGGTTTGTCTGCGTGTACGGTGCATCAGCCGTATGAGCAGCCTGAGCCACCGATCGAACGGGTGCCGCCGCAGGGGCCGGTGGTCAAGCCTTTGCCGGGTGGGCAGCCATCGACCCAGCCGGGCAAGCCGGCGGCGATTCCCAAACCGATGCCACGTACCTCGGCCAGCTTTGCGCCACCGCCTGGCGGGGCTAGCCATTGGGACCCGAAACTGGGTGTATACGTGTTGGAGAAACAGCCTAATACCTTCTACCGGCAGCGTACTTATTACCGGTTTGATAACGGCTGGAGCTGGTCGTTGAGCCCGAATGGGCCGTGGCAGGAAACAGATAGCAGTGGTGTACCAGGTGGGTTGGGTCGCGCATTTGCCCAGTAACGGCGTTTTTCAAGGTAGTTGTCGCGTCCGCCGTCGTGCTACGCGACCTTTGTTACCACAGTCAGCGTTCTTTCGGGGTTCAGATAGACCGTTCC
>NZ_JBIBGE010000021.1:0-116018 GCF_042956345.1 Pseudomonas sp. NPDC008258 | reverse complement strand
CGGGCTTGCTCCCGGGAGTACGCGCTGCAGGCCCCATCCATGGGGCCTCAGCGCTTGACGGGCATCCATGCCCGTCACCTCCCTCCGCAATCCCTCCGCTCGGCCTCCTGAAGTCGCGAAGATCAAGATCAAGATCAAGATCAAGATCAAGATCAAGATCAAGATCAAGATCAAGATCAAGATCAAGAGCTAGATCAACAGCAGACGCGTCGTTCGCAGGCGGTGCTTGGACGACGTCGCGCTATGCGCGACAATGACGATCATTTGCGGAGCCCCCCATGACCGATTTCACCCCCGACGCCATCCTCGACGCCTCCGGCCTGAACTGCCCGGAACCGGTAATGATGCTGCACCAGCACGTGCGTGACCTGGCCGCTGGTGGCCTGCTCAAAGTCATCGCCACCGACCCGTCGACCCGCCGCGACATCCCCAAGTTCTGCAACTTTCTAGGCCACGAACTGCTGCAACAGCAAGAAGACGCCGGCACCTTCCTGTACTGGATTCGCAAAAAAGCCGACTGAAGCGCTCTGGAACACGCCCCGCGTTGCGCCTACACTGCGTTCCCCAGACAGGAGAGCGCCATGCTGATAGTTGCCGACGAGAACATCCCGCTGCTCGATGCCTTCTTCCAGGGTTTCGGTGAAATCCGCCGTTATCCGGGCCGAAGCCTCGATGCCGCCAGCGTCAAGGACGCCGATATCCTGCTGGTGCGTTCGGTAACCAAAGTCGACCGCCAGTTGCTCGAAGGCAGCCGTGTACGCTTTGTCGGCACCTGCACCATCGGCACCGATCACCTCGATCTGGATTACTTTGCCGAGGCCGGCATCCGCTGGAGCAGCGCGCCGGGCTGCAACGCCCGCGGCGTGGTCGACTATGTGCTGGGCAGCCTGCTGACCCTGGCCGAGCTGGATGGCGTGGCACTGCCCGAGCGTGTATACGGCGTGGTAGGTGCGGGCGAAGTGGGTGGCCGCCTGGTGCGGGTGCTGCATGGCCTGGGCTGGAAGGTGCTGGTGTGCGACCCGCTGCGCCAGGCCGCCGAAGGTGGCGACTACGTCAGCCTTGAGACGATTTTGCAGCAATGCGATGTGATCAGCCTGCACACCCCGTTGCAGCGCGGTGGCGAGCACCCGACCTGGCACCTGTTGGGCCCGGCGCAGTTGGCTCGGTTGCGCCCGGGCGCCTGGCTGGTCAACGCCAGCCGCGGCCCGGTGGTGGACAACGCTGCCCTGCGTGAGCTGCTGCTGGACCGTGAAGACGTGCATGCGGTGCTGGATGTATGGGAGGGCGAGCCGCAGGTCGACCTGCAACTGGCCGACCTGTGCACGCTGGCCTCGCCGCACATTGCCGGTTACAGCCTTGACGGTCGCCAGCGCGGCACGGCGCAGATCTATCAAGCGCTGTGCCGCTTCCTCGGCGTGGACGAGCAGGTGCAGCTGGCCGACTTGCTACCCCGGCCGTCGCTGGCGCAGATTGAGCTGGACGCCAGCACCGACCCGGCATGGGCATTGGCGACCCTGTGCCGCGCCGTGTATGACCCGCGTCGCGACGACGCCGATTTCCGCCGCAGCCTGAGCGACGACCCGCAGCAGCAGCGGGCGGCGTTCGACCAGTTGCGCAAGCAGTACCCGCCACGGCGCGAGATCGAAGGGCTGGCAGTGCGCCTGCGTGGCGAGTCACCGCAGCTGGCGCAGCTGGTCAGCGCCTTGGGGGCGGAGTTGGTCTAACCAAGTTGTGCAGTTATCTGAGGTTACCCTGTGGGAGCGGCCTTGCGTCGCGAAAGGGCCGCAAAGCGGCCCCGGCAATCTTTGCGGCGGAGCTGAGAACCTGGGGCCGCGTTGCGGCCCTTTCGCGACGCAAGGCCGCTCCCACAAGTGGCCGAGCAAACTTTGCGGGCAATAAAAACCCGGCGCCAGGGCCGGGTTGGGGAAAAAATCGCCGATCAACCTTTGCGAACGCGCTCGACCCGGCTTTCTTCCAGGGCCTTGCAGGCCTGCTGGATCATTTGCTCGGTGATTGGCACTTCGCGCCCTTGGGCGTCGATGATCGAGCCGCACACCTTCGGTTGCGGGGTGGTCTTGGGCTTCTGGTTGTCGCTGCCATGCTGCAAGCTCATTCGGTGTCTCCTCATCAGGTTCTGGCCCAGGTTAGCCCTGAGCCGTGACTGGCCTGTGACTGTTTGCGTATCACGCTGGAAACAGTCCAACAGAAACGCTGTGAAAGCTCCATAGTCTGGTTAGACCGATAGGCTATAGCAACCTGTACGCGTTCCCCGGGCCCGGATGAGTGGTAGTCTGCGGCTTCCCTGCCATTGTGGTCGTCGCCATGCCCGAATCGGTTTCCCCAGGCCAACGCCGCGCCTTGCGCCTGGCCTGGCAGTTCATCCGCCCTTATCGCCGGCAAGTGCTGCTGGCCTTGCTGGCGCTGGTGGTCACCGCCGCCATCACCCTGTCCATGGGCCAAGGCATCCGCCTGCTGGTGGACCAAGGCTTCATGACCCGCTCCGCACATCAGCTCAACCAGACCATCGGGCTGTTCCTGCTGCTGGTGCTGGCCCTGGCGGTGGGCACTTTCAGCCGTTTCTACCTGGTGTCATGGATTGGCGAGCGTTGTGTAGCGGATATCCGCCGTGCCGTATTCGACCACCTTATCGGCCTGCACCCTGGTTTTTTCGAGGACAACCGCAGCTCCGAGATCCAGTCGCGGCTCACCGCCGACACCACGCTGCTGCAATCGGTCATCGGCTCGTCCCTGTCGATGTTCCTGCGCAACGCGCTGATGGTGATCGGTGGCGTGGTGCTGCTGTTCATCACCAACCCCAAGCTGACCAGCATCGTGGTGGTGGCCCTGCCGCTGGTGCTGGCGCCCATCCTGCTGTTCGGGCGCCGGGTACGCAGCCTGTCACGGCAGAGCCAGGACCGGGTGGCCGATGTGGGCAGCTACGTGGCCGAAACCTTGGGGCAGATCAAGACGGTGCAGGCCTATAACCATCAGGCGCACGACCGCGAGCTGTTTGCCGGCACGGTCGAGGCTGCATTTACCGTGGCCCGCAAGCGGATTGCCCAGCGTGCCTGGCTGATTACCCTGGTGATCGTGCTGGTGTTGGGGGCAGTCGGGGTGATGCTGTGGGTGGGCGGCATGGATGTGATCGCCGGGCGGATTTCCGCAGGCGAGCTGGCGGCTTTCGTGTTCTACAGCCTGATCGTCGGCAGTGCCTTCGGTACCCTTAGCGAGGTCATCGGCGAGTTGCAACGTGCAGCGGGCGCCGCCGAGCGGATTGCCGAGCTGTTGGCGGCGCACAGTGCCATCCTGCCACCGGCCGTGGCGCAGGTGTTGCCGCAGCAGCGGGCCAGCGGGCGTATCGAATTGCAGCAGGTGGTGTTCGCCTACCCGTCACGGCCCACGGTGGCGGCCATTGACGGCCTGAGCCTGGCCATCGAGCCCGGGCAAACCGTGGCGCTGGTTGGCCACTCGGGGGCAGGCAAGTCGACCCTGTTCGATTTGTTGCTGCGCTTTTACGACCCTCAGCAAGGGCGCATCCTGCTTGATGGCCAGCCGCTTACCGAACTCGACCCTGACTTGCTGCGCCGCCAGTTCGCCCTGGTCGCTCAAAACCCTGCTCTGTTCCGTGGCACGGTGGAGGCCAACATTCGTTATGGCCGGCCCGAGGCGACGACGGCGCAGGTCGAAGCAGCTGCCCGAGGTGCGCATGCCGACGAGTTTATCCGGCAGCTGCCGCAGGGCTACCAGACACCGCTAGGAGAAGGCGGCATTGGCCTTTCCGGCGGCCAGCGCCAACGCCTGGCGATTGCGCGTGCGTTGCTGGTGGATGCGCCAATCCTGTTGCTGGACGAGGCCACCAGCGCCCTTGACGCGCAAAGCGAGCACTTGATCCAGCAGGCGCTGCCCAGCCTGATGGCCGGGCGAACCACGCTGGTGATCGCCCATCGCCTGGCCACGGTGCAGCATGCCGAGCGCATCGCGGTCATCGACAAGGGCCGAGTGGTGGCGGTGGGCACCCATCGCCAACTGATCGAAGAAAGCCCGTTGTACGCGCGGCTGGCCGCCTTGCAGTTCACTACCGGATAACGTGTCGTGGCTTTGTAACATTTTTGTAGTAATTGCCTGAGAGTATCTGCCTCAACTGTTGCGTAAGTGCTCGACCTGGCTGCCATTGCTTGATGGCAGCTTTTTTTTGGCCTGCCAACAAGGACATGGAATGTCTTACCTGGTGTTGCGGATGCGCGCCATTCCTTTCCTTCCGGTTTCGAGATCCACGATGTTGCGTAAATCCCTCAGAGTGCAAATTCTCTCGCTGCTCGGCGGCAGCCTGGCGGCGATGTTGCTGATCGCCCTGGTGTGTTTCCAGTTCCTGTCGTCCAGCGTGCGCGGCTACGCCGAGCTGGTAGACGGGCCGCTGCGGGCCTCGCAATTGATCGACGAAGCCAACCTGCAGTTCAAGATCCAGGTGCAGGAATGGAAGAACGTGCTGCTGCGTGGGCGCCAGCCGGCAGACATGGACAAGTACTGGCAGCAGTTCCAGGCCCGCGAACAGCAGGTGCAAGCGCTGCTCGGGCAGCTGATCGACAGCAGCGACGCAAGGCTGAAGGTGCCGTTGCAACAACTGCGTGACAGCCACCGGCAGTTGGGCCAGGCCTATGCACAGGGTCGCCAGGCCTTCCTTGCGGCAGGTGGCGACCCGGTAGCCGGTGACCTGGCGGTGAAGGGCGTGGACCGTGCCGCCAGCGAGCAGATGAGTGAACTGGTCGAGCAACTGCGTGCCGATGCCCGCCAGCGCGCGGCCAGTATCAACGCCAGCGCCGAACGCACGGTATGGTTGGGCCTGCTGGTGATGCTGGCGTCGGCGGTGCTGGTGGGGCTGCTTAGCCTGTGGCTGGTCAACCGCAGCCTGATCGAGCCGATCCGCCAATTGATCGAGTATGTCGCGCAGCTTAGCCAAGGCCGTTTTGCCGCCCGGGTGGACAGCCGCCGTGAGGACGAACTGGGGCGCCTGGCGCGGGCGGCCAACACCCTGCGTGACTTCCTTGCCGACACCGTTGGCCGGCTGCAGGACAACGCCCAGGAGCTGGAAGGTGCCAGCGGTCAGTTGCGCAACATCGCCGGCGACATGGCCCGCGGTACCCACGACCAGTTCCAGCGTACCGACCAGGTGGCCACGGCCATGCACGAGATGTCCGCCACCGCCCAGGAAGTCGCCCGCCACGCCGCCGAGGCTGCGCGTGCAGCTGACGACGCCGACCACAGTGCCCAGGCAGGTGAACAGGTGATGCAGCAGACCATCGATATCATCGGCGTGGTCAACCGCGAAATTGCCGGCACGGCAGCGGTCATTCGCGACCTGGAACATGACAGCACGCGCATCGGCAAGGTGCTGGAAGTGATCCGCGGTATCGCCGAACAGACCAACCTGCTGGCGCTCAATGCCGCCATTGAGGCAGCCCGCGCCGGAGAGGCCGGGCGTGGCTTTGCGGTAGTGGCTGATGAGGTACGCAGCCTGGCCCAGCGCACTGCAGCGTCGATTGCCGAGATCCACCAGATCATCGAAGCCGTGCAGTCGGGCGCGGTTGAGGCGGTCAAGGCCATCGAGAGCGGCCAGCAACGCAGTGAAGAAGGTGCCGAACAGGTGCAGCAGGCTGGGCAGATGCTGCAGCGCATCACCCTGGCGGTGGAAGCGATCCGCGACATGAACCGGCAGATCGCCACCGCGGCCGAAGAGCAGACCAGCGTGGCCGAGGACATCTCGCGCAACCTGATCGAAATCACCCGCATTGCCACCGCCAACCAGGAGGCCGTGCAGCATACCGAGCAGGCCGGGCAGCGCCTGCATGGCTTGTCGGGGCAGCTGGGCGAAGTCACCTCCCGCCTGAGCGCCTGACGGTTCTGAGATACAAGAACCAGGCACAACAAAAAGCCCGCGCAAGGCGGGCTTCCTGATGAGGATCTGGTCGGAGAGACAGGATTCGAACCTGCGGCCTTCTCGTCCCGAACGAGACGCGCTACCTGGCTGCGCTACACTCCGATGAACAAAATCCTACTGCATCCCGTTTTTGCGTACAAGCCCTTGTTGTTTAAAGGGCCTTTGCCTGAACGGGGCCTATTTCAAAGCTCTTTCACGGTGCGGATCTGGTCTTTGTTCAGGCGCGTGCGCTTGCCATCCAGTTGCTCGAATTCGTAGAAACCGGAGTCTTCATCGTACGTCGGTGTGTCGGTGGCCTGGATCTCGCGACCATCGTTCAGCGTGATGACAGTGGGCGATGCACAGCCGGCGAGGGCGCCCAGGCCCAGGGCAAGCAGGAAGGCGGGTAGGGTCCGTTGAATCATCGTGTTTCTCCAGTGCGATGGTGCTAGATGACTTTATGACGCAAGGCGTCCACGCAAGTTCCTTCTACAGTGCAGCATAGCCTCAAGGCCAGGGTATTGATCAAGGGCATGGTCCATGCTGCCAGCTGCGCAGGGCATGCGCTGTGATATAACTGCGCCATTCCCTCTCCCAGTGACGGACCCCCATGAAAGCCAAGGCTGATACCCCCTTCGTGCCGCTGAATATCGCCGTGCTCACGGTCAGCGACACCCGAACCTTCGACACAGATACCTCTGGGCAGATGTTCGTCGACCGCCTGAGTGCGGCCGGCCATCGGCTGGCCGAGCGTGTACTGCTGAAGGATGACCTGTACAAGATCCGCGCGCAGGTCGCTACCTGGATTGCCGATGACAATGTGCAGGTAGTGCTGATTACCGGCGGTACCGGCTTTACGGGCCGCGACAGCACGCCCGAGGCCGTTGCCTGCCTGCTGGACAAGCAGGTCGACGGCTTTGGTGAGCTGTTCCGGCAGATTTCCGTGGCCGACATTGGTACCTCCACCGTGCAGTCGCGTGCCTTGGCCGGGCTGGCCAACGGCACCCTCGTCTGCTGCCTGCCGGGCTCGACCAACGCGGTGCGCACGGGCTGGGATGGCATCCTTGCCGAGCAGCTGGATGCCCGCCATCGGCCGTGCAACTTCGTGGCGCACCTGAAGCAGGCAACGGCCTGTGACAGCCGTGGGTGAGGCCAGCCAGGCCCGGCCACTGATGCCGGTGGAGCAGGCGCTGGAGCAACTGCTGGCGCTGGCCGAGGCGGCGCCTGTGCGCGATACCGAGAACCTGCCGTTGGCCGAGGCCGAGGGGCGTGTGCTGGCCACCGACCTGGTGGCCTCGCTCGACCTGCCGCCCTGGCCGAACAGTGCCATGGACGGTTATGCCTTGCGCCTGGCCGACTGGCAGGGCCAGCCACTGCCGGTCAGCCAGCGTATTTTTGCCGGCCATGCCCCACAGCCGCTGGAGCCGGGCACCTGCGCGCGGATCTTTACCGGTGCACCCGTGCCGGAAGGTGCCGACTGCGTCGAGATGCAAGAGAACACCGAAGTGCTCGACGATGGGCGGGTACGCTTTCTTGAAGCGCTGCAAACCCAGCAGAACATTCGCCCCCAAGGGCAGGAAACCCGCAAGGGCGAGCAGGTGATGAGCGCCGGCACCCGGCTGGGGCCGATAGAGCTGGGCCTGGCTGCGACCCTGGGCCACGGGCGCCTGGACGTGGTACGCAAGGTGCGGGTGGCGGTGCTTTCCACGGGTGATGAACTGGTCGAGCCCGGCCTGCCGCTGGGCCCCGGGCAAATCTACAACAGCAATCGTCGGCTGCTGGTCAGCTGGTTGCAACGGCTGGGCTGCGACGTGGTTGATGCAGGCATCCTGCCCGATGACCTGGCCCGTACCCGTGCTTGCCTGGCCTCGTTGGGCGATGTTGACCTGATCCTGTCTACCGGTGGCGTCTCGGTGGGAGAGGCCGACTACCTCGGTGCTGCCCTGCGCGAAGCCGGCGAGCTGGCGTTGTGGAAACTGGCGATCAAGCCGGGCAAGCCACTCACCTTCGGCCACTTCCAGGGCGTGCCGGTGATCGGCCTGCCAGGCAACCCGGCCTCGACCTTGGTCACCTTCGGCCTGCTGACCCGGCCCTACCTGTTGCGTCGCCAGGGCGTGGCCGATGTCACGCCGCTGCAGTTCGACATGCAGGCGGGCTTCGACTGGCCCAAGGCGGGCACGCGGCGTGAATACCTGCGTGCACGTATCGAGCAGGGCCAGGTGCGCATTTACAAGAACCAGAGCTCCGGCGTGCTGCGTAGCGCAGCCTGGGCGCAAGGTTTGGTGGAGGTGCGTGAGGGGCGCACGCTGAAGCAGGGCGACAGCGTGCCGTTCATTCCTTTCAGCGAGCTACTTGGCTGAGCGGCCCAGCCAGGCACTGCCCAGCGGCGCAGCCTCGGCTGGCGCTGCCTGGGCCAGGCGCATGTGCACGTTCTCCAGTTGCTGGGCCGCCACGCTCCAGTCGTGGCGTTGGCGGGCGAACTGCCGCCCGGCATCGCTCAACTGGCTCATGCGCCACGGCTGGTTGAGCAGTTGGGTGATCAGCAGGGCCAGCTGGTCGCCGTCATCGCTGCCCAGGTAATGCTCTCCGTTGTTGGCCGCCAGGCCCGATACCCCTTTGCCGGTGGTAATGACCGGCAGGCCTGCGGCCATGGCCTCCAGTATTTTGACCTTGGAGCCGCCGGCATAGCGCAACGGTGCGAAGAACAGTGCCGAACGCTTCTGCAGCTCACGCAGGTCGGGGCGGTAGCCGAACCATTCGATGCGCGGGTCGTTCCAGTGCAGTTTCCAGCTGGCCGGCAGGGCATGCCCTGCTATGGCCAGGCGTACCGCCGGGTTGCTCATCCATACCTGCGGCATGATGTCTTCCAGGGCCCACTCGATGGCCTCCAGGTTGGCGCCATACTCGAAGTTGCCGACAAACAGCAGACGCTGGCTGTGCAGCGCCGGTTGCACGTGCTGGTAGAAATCACAATCCACACCATTGACCACCACGTTCACCGGGCGCCCGCTGATCTGTGCGATCAGCTCGGCATCGTGGGCGCTGACCGCTACTAGTTCGGTGGGCTGGCGTAGCACCCGGTTTTCCCAGCGACGGTAGCGCCAGCGGTCAAAGGCGTTGAGTGGGCGCAGCCACAGGGGCAGGCGGTCGTGGCAGGCGCCGCCCATCACCGACTCAAGGGTATGCTCGCTGAGCATGTACGGCAGCCCATGGGCCTGCAGGGCTTTTTCGAAGGGCTGGAAACTGTAGCTATGCTCGATCTGGATCACATCCCAGGGCTCGTCCAACAATTGCTCGAAGCGGTGCCGCAGGCAAGCGGACAGGCCGTTGATGATTGCCCGCATGGGGTAGTCGATGATCGGCGAAGCAAGCAGGTTCAGCGGGCTGTGCAGTGGCCGGCGGGGTATCACGATCAGCCGTTCGAGTAGCGGCTCCAGGGCTTCCCGGGCCGTATCGCAGAGGGGGACTTTCGACTGCACCAGCAAGGTGATGCGGTGGCCCTGCTGTGCCAGTGCACGTATCAGGTGGTATTGCCGGGTCTTGCTACCGCTGGTGGTCGGCCAGGGCAGGTAGGGCAGTGTCCAGAGAATACGCATGACCCGGAACCCTCAGTAAAGGCTGCAGATAGCAAGACGCGCCCGTTGGCAGCAACGTGTAGCCGCTGTCGGGGCGCGTCCATGGCAGGGTTGAATTCGGCCCGGCAACTGAAGTCAAAAGGCTGACCTTCCTGGGGAAAATGCTTGCCTGGGTCAAAAACTTGTCAAAAGTTCATTTTCTGAGCATAGCCTCGCATTGTCGGCTGTGGGGAAAAGACCCTGCGGGCTTCGCAATTTTTTTGCAGGCATGCAACGATCCTGGCAGCGGCGTGGTCGAGATCTGGGTTGGTCAACTTCACGGAGAAGCGCGATGCAAGGGCGCAAGGCAATGCTGATCCTGCACGGCAAGCAGGCAATGAACGAAGAACTGCGCAGTGCCGTGTACGAACTGCGCGAGAGCGGCTGGCCGCTGGATGTGCGAGTGACCTGGGAAGGTGGCGACGCCCAGCGACTGGTTGGTGAAGCGTTGGCTGCCGGCTACACGCACATTGTCGCGGGCGGCGGGGACGGCACGTTGCGCGATGTGGCCGAAGCCATGGGCCAGGCCGGTGGCCAGGCCAGCCTGGCCTTGTTGCCGCTGGGCACGGCCAACGATTTCGCCAAGGCTGCCGGCGTACCCCTGGAGCCTGCCGCAGCACTGCAGCTGCTCAATACCCCGGCGCAACCCATAGACCTGGGCCAGGCCGGCGACCAGTTGTTCCTCAACATGGCCACGGGTGGGTTCGGCAGCCAGGTCACTGCCAACACCTCCGAAGACTTGAAGAAAGTACTGGGTGCCGCGGCCTACCTGTTCACCGGGCTGTCGCGCTTCAGCGAACTGCAGGCCGCTTCGGTAGAGCTGCAAGGGCCTGACTTCCAGTGGCAGGGGAGTTTGCTGGCGCTGGGTATCGGCAATGGCCGCCAGGCCGGGGGTGGGCAGGTACTATGCCCCGAGGCTGTGGTGAACGATGGCTTGCTTGACATCGCCATCCTGCCCGCGCCACAGGAGGTGGTCGGGGCCCTGCGTGACCTGCTGGCCGGTGATGGCCTGTTCGTCCGCGCCAGGTTGCCCTGGGTCGAGATCAAGAGTTCGCAAGGCCTGGATATCAACCTCGATGGCGAGCCTTTGCAGGCCGACAACTTGCGTTTCCAGGCCAGGCCCGCCGCGTTGCGCTTGCACCTGCCGGCCGGGTCGCCGTTGCTCAGTCGTCCAGGCTGATGATTTTTTCGCGTACGGCGAACAGCACCAGGCCGGCCACATCATGAATCTGCAGGCGCTTCATGATTTGCGAGCGGTGGGTTTCCACGGTCTTGATCGACAGGCCCAGGCCATTGGCGATTTCCCGTGTGGACTTGCCGCGCACGATCAGGCGCAGGATTTCCAGTTGCCGCGCAGTGAGGTTATGCCGCTCGCCTGCGGTGTGCTTGCCCTGCCTGGTGTGCCGTAGTGCCTGGTTGATGACAGTGTGGGCGATGGCCGGGCTGAGGTAGCGCTCCCCATTGCGCACTGCGGCCAGGGCCTGTTCCAGTTCGGTGGCGCTGGTGTCCTTGAGCAGGTAGCCGTGGGCGCCACTTTCCAGGGCCCGCATGATCAGGTCCGGGTCGGTGTGCATCGACAGGATCAGCACCTTGCAGTTGCTGCCGCTGGCGCGCAGCAGGGTGAGGGCGTCCAGGCCGCTGGTCGAACGCATGGAAATGTCCAGCAAGATGATGTCCGGCGCCAGTGCGCGCACCTGTTCAAGCAACTGGCCGCCGTCGTCGGCCTCACCGATCACGTCATAGCCGGGAATGTCGCAGACCAGTGCGCGCACACCCGCGCGGATCAGCGAGTGGTCGTCTACCAGCAGCAGTCTACAGGTCATGGTCGGTAATGCTCCTGGCACGTTGCTGGGTACGCGCAGGCCACGGGAACACCGCTTCGATGCGCGTGCCCTGGCCAGGCTGGCTGGTGATGTCGAGGCAGCCCTGCAGCGCGGTTACCCGCTCCTGCATGCCGCTCAGGCCGCGCTGGCCAGCCTCAGCCGGGTGCCGGGTGGGAACGAAGCCTTGGCCGTCGTCGTGAATCGACAACGCCAGCCCCTCGGCGGTGCGCTGCAAGCGGATGACCAGGTTTTTTGCCTGGGCGTGACGCAGCATGTTGGTCACGGCCTCTTGGGTAATGCGAAACACCGCCATGGCCACGGCCTCGTCGATACCCCCCAGGCGTTGGTTGCACGCCAGGCTCCAGTGCACACCGCTGCTGGCCAGGGTACGCACCAGGTGCTCGCGAAGGCTGGCTTCCAGGCCAAGGCTCGCCAACTGCCGCGGGTTGAGCAGGGCGGACACGTCGCGCACATTCCCCAGGGTGTCATCCAGCGTGCTGCGCAGAGCGTTGCAGTGGCCCTGAAGATCATCGGGCATACGCCGTTGCAGCCATTGCAGTTGCAGCTTGGCGGCGGTGAGCAGCTGCCCGATGTCGTCGTGCAGTTCCCGGCTCAGGTGTTGGCGCTCGTCTTCCTGCACCTTGAGCATGCGCTCGGCCAGTTCTGCCGGGCGCAGGCTGATCGACCTGGCACCCAGGCCAAGGTAGGCGGCGGTACCCAGCGTAGCGACCAACTGCAGCACCAGCAGGCCGGCCGGGATTGACTGGTTGGCCAGGTACAACATCAGGTTGGCGACCAACGAGGCCACGCCCAGCCCGACAGTCGCCCAACGCAGCAAGGCAACACGGGAGCAACAACGCACAGAAGTCTTCAAGCGTGGGAACATAGGTAGGGAAGCCACTGAAGTATTGCTGATGGAGGCCTTGCACAATGCTGTTCAGAGGCTTTGGCGCAGTACTTTCGCTGTTTATTCGAGCGCGTTATCTTTCAACCGCTCTTCAGGTAGCAAGCGTTTATGGACGCGCATACTACCACTTTGCAGTGTTTCGGTCGCGGCGCGAAACGCTTTGAAACGCCTGACAGTTCGGCGGTTTCGGGTAGCAAAATGCCACCTTTTAATCCCGGGTCATGCACTTGCCTCACAACTAACGCGGCAATGATTCAACAGCGCCCCCCGAAAACTTGGAGAACTTCCCAAGTTCGACAGTGGCGGGGCTTGAATGAACGTGCTTAGTTGCACTTTGCATCAGGATGATACGGTGTGCTTGAGTGCGCGTGGAATGCACCAGCTGCGACTTCTTCGTGCAGGTGGACGCACTCGTTACCTTGCTCGTTGCAGGCGGCGCAGGCGGGTGCAAGGGGTTGCCTTAGGGCCTTGGCCAGGCTACTCAGCAGCACCAGTTGCTCACCGATGTCCAGGTTCAGCCGCCCGGTACGGGTGTCGACCAATTCCAGTTGCCAGGCCAGCAAAGTAAGGCATTCCCCTACTACTGGCAGTGCTTCGCGTTGCAGGTAGCCGCCATGGCAGGCCGGTGCCAGCAGCTGTTGTAGGGCAGTGGTGTAATGGGCAACTTCACGCAGGCCCAGGCGCGTAGCCTGCCTGGCCAGGCTGCCAAGGGCTTTGTCCAGGCAGCAGCACGCGTCCGGGTCATTGTCGATCAGTTCCAGATGTTGCAGGCATTCCTGGGCCTGGGTCAGCAATACCTGGGCATCCACCAGGTAACCCTGCAAGGCGTCATCGAACGATAAGGCAGTGTCCATCATCAGCTCCCCGCGCGTGGCGCAGGTGCAGAGGGCGGGCACGCCGAAACGATAACTAGCAAAAGCCTGACTCCATTCATGCATTGAGAATGGCGTCACATTAATGGCTAAAGGATATCGCGAATATCAGGTTGCACCCGATTGCGAGTAAGGGTTTCCCTGATGTCGGGCTAAGGTGAGGGCTTTTTTCAGCCCTGATGATTGACCGTGCGATGCCCGCAGTCAAGCATGATGTTAAAGTGATATCAATTGCCTTTGCGGCATTTTGCCGCAAGGGTCAAGGTGTGCGTGAAACCGCCGATACAGGGTGGATGATTTCTCTTTTTCAGACTCAAGCCTGGGGGCTTTCCAATGGCTGGCATTCTCGACACCGTAGACCAACGCACGCAACTGGTGGGCGAGAATCGCCTCGAAATCCTGATGTTTCGCCTGGCCGGCCGTCAGCTGTTCGCGATCAACGTGTTCAAGGTGCAGGAAGTGCTGCAACTGCCAAAGCTGACCCTGATGCCCCAGCGCCACGCCTTCGTCTGCGGGGTGGTCAACCTGCGTGGCCAGACCTTGCCGGTGATCGACCTGTCCCAGGCGATCGGCATGCGCCCGCTGCAGCCGGGGCCGGACAGCACCATCATCGTCACTGAATACAACCGATCGGTGCAGGCCTTCCTGGTGGGCGGTGTCGACCGCATCGTCAACATGAACTGGGAGTCGATCATGCCGCCGCCTACCAGTGCTGGCCGCCAGCACTACCTGACCGCCATCACCAAGGTCGATGAAAAGCTGGTAGAGGTGATCGATGTGGAAAAGGTGCTGGCCGAAATCGTGCCGTACAACGCCCGGGTCTCCGGCGAAAAGCTCGCCGACCCGGTACTGGCCCGGGCCCGCGGCCGCGAAGTGCTGCTGGTAGACGACTCCAGCGTGGCCCTGGCGCAATTGCGCGACACCTTGTCCCAGCTGGGGGTGAAGCTGCACGTGGCCAGTGACGGCCTGAAGGCGCTACGCATGCTCAAAGGCTGGGCCGATGCCGGCGAGGACGTGTGCGAGAAGCTGCTGATGGTGTTTACCGATGCCGAAATGCCGGAAATGGACGGTTATCGCCTGACCACCGAGATTCGCAGCGACGCACGTTTGCGGCAGCTCTACGTCGTCCTGCACACCTCACTGTCGGGCAGTTTCAACGAATCCATGGTGAAGAAGGTGGGCTGCGACAACTTCCTGTCCAAGTTCCAGCCTGATCGCCTGGTCGATGTGGTCAAACAACGCCTGCTGCTGGATACCACCACTGCGTGATCGCCAGGCCAGCCAGGTATAAGCTTGGCTTTTGGCATGACGCGAGGCGGCAGGGATGTTTGTCAGTGAGTTGTATCGGTACCCGGTGAAGTCTGGGCAGGCGCAACGCCTGCAGGCTTCAAGGGTAGGGTTGTTGGGGTTGCAGGGCGACCGGCGCTGGATGGTGGTCGAGGAAGAAAATGGACGCTTCCTGACCCAGCGGGCCTGGCCGCAACTTGGCCAGCTTCAGGCGAGCGATGACGACAGTGGCCAGCTGCTGTTGCAGGCGCCCGGAATGGCACCGTTACAAGTGGCGGTACCGCCTGCCGATGACGCCCTGCGGGGTGTGACCATCTGGCGCGACACGCTGCGTGTACCGGATGCCGGCGATGCTGCTGCGGCCTGGCTGAGCGAGTTGCTGGGCAAGGCCGTGCGCTTGGTGCATTGCCCGGAGCAGCGCGCGCGCTACCTGCCCAATGGTTATGGCTTCAACAGTGACCGTGCGGCGTTTCCGGATGGCTTTCCGTTGTTGCTGATTGGGCAGGGCTCGCTTGACGAGCTCAACCGGCGTATTGGTCGGCCCATGGAGATGCTGCGCTTTCGGCCCAATCTGGTGGTGCAGGGGGCTGAGCCCTTCGCCGAAGATGGCTGGAAGCGGGTTCGCATCGGCAACCTGGAATTTCGTGTGCTCAAGCCCAGTGTGCGGTGCATCTTCACCACGATCGATCCGGCAACCGGAGAGCGCAGTAGTGACCGCGAGCCAATGGCCACGCTGAAGACCTTTCGCGAGAAGGAGGGGGATGTGCTGTTCGGGCAGAACCTGGCGGTGGATGGCAGTGGGCAGTTGAAGGTGGGGATGCGGGTGGAAGTTCTAGAGTAAACAGGTTACCTGTGCCGGCCCTATCGCCGGCAAGCCAGCTCCCACAAGTCCTGCACAAGTCTTCGAGCCTGTGTTGAACCTGTGGGAGCTGGCTTGCCGGCGATAGGGCCGGCACAGCCTCAGCAAATTTTACATGTCGTCGAAGTACCGCTCATGCCAATCCACCAGTGGCTGGGGCGAATTCAGCTTCTGCCCATAGATCACCGAATACGACAGCACGTTCTGCACGTACTGGCGGGTTTCGTCGAACGGGATGGATTCCACCCACACATCGAAGCTCAGGTGCTTGGCGCCTTTGAGCCACTGGCGCACGCGCCCGGGGCCGGCATTGTAGGCCGCCGAAGCCAACACCCGGTTGCCGTTGAACTGGCTGTGCACCTGGCTCAGGTAGGCTGCGCCCAACTGGATGTTCTTGTCCGGGTTCAGCACCTGCGCGGGTGATGCCAGCGGGATGCTGAACTTGCGCGCAGTTTCCTTGGCGGTGGCCGGCATCAGCTGCATCAGGCCGCTGGCGCCAACCGGTGAGCGCGCATCTTCCATGAATGCACTTTCCTGGCGGGTGATGGCGAATACCCAGCTCGAATGCAGGCCGCGAACCTTGGCTTCGCGCACCAGGGTGTCGCGATGGGCCATCGGGAAGCGGATGTCCAGGTCGTCCCAGTATTGCGCCTGGCTGATGGTGCGGATGGCCGGGAAATACCAGCGCAGGTCGTAGCCCAGGCGTGCCTGGGCAACCATTTCGTCACGGGTGAAGTGGCGGCTCACGTGGTACCACTCGCGACGGCCTTCGACGATCTGGCCGCGGGCGTGGAACTCCAGGGCCCGGCGGATACCTGGCGTGTTGCGTACCTTGTTGACCAGTTGTGGGCTCAGCAGCAGCGGCTTGTTGTTCAGCTGGTAAGGCGTTTGCGCCCGGTCGGCGGCGAGGAAGCCATAGAAATCGCGCTCACGTGCCACGGTCTTGTATAGCAGCGGGATCTGCGGGTTGTTCGGCTGTGCCAGCTCCAGGCTGCGCGCCTGCCAGTACTTCCAGCGGCTGCTGCTGGCCAGGTCCTGGGGCAGGCGCTTGGTCAGCTCGTAGGCGTCTTCCCAGCGGCCCAGGCGCAACAGCAGGCGCAGGCGCCATTCGCTGACGGTGTTGTCGCGCAATTCAGGGTCGTAGCGGGTCATCAGGTCGAGTGCGCGGGGGTCGTAGCGGCGCGCCAGGGTCAGGCCGATTTCGCGGGCGATAGCGACCTTCTCGTCGCGGGAAAAGTGCATGCGCTGGGCGTAATCGTCGAGCAGTGCCATGGCCTGTTCGGGGTTTTGCCGGGCCAGGCGGCGCAGGCCGAGGCTGACAACATCGGACATGGCTTCGTTGGCCGGGGTGAAGCGCGACGGCTGGTTGAGCAACTCAGGTTTTTGGGCCACGTCGACCAGCAGGCGCCCCTGCGGGCCGAGGGTGGTCAGGGTCTTGACCAGGTTGTTGGCCAACGCATAGTTGCGCGCCTGGGCCGCCAGCTTGGTGCGCTCCCAGCGCTTGGCCTCGGTCAGCTGGCCTTCAGCTGCCCACATGCCGAACAGCGTGTCGCAGGCGGCAGGTTGCGACTTGCCGACGTTCCACAGTTTGTCGGCCGTGGCGTAGCCTTCGGCGCGCAGGCCGTGGCTGAGCTGATACTGGCCGTTGAGGCAGTCCAGTTCGGTGAAGTTGAGCTTGGGGTCGTAGTACTTGACGAAGGTGTTCCATTCGCCGCGTTCTGCCAGCCAACGCAACCAGCGCAGTTTCATCCAGTTGGCCTGGGGCAGGTCGCCATGCTTGGCGAGGAAACCTTCGATTTCCTGGTTGCTGGCGGTTTTCAGGCGGGCAGTGAGTTCGTCATAAGCCAGGTACGGGGTCAACGGGTAGTCGCTGAGGGCCTGCGCATAGCGCAGGTAGGGGCCTTTGTCGCCCTTGGCCAGTGCGCGCTTGGCTTCGTCGTAATACTGGCGCTGCTGGGTGAGGTCGGTGGCCTGCGCCGCGCAGGTGGCAGCGGTGAGCAGCAGGCAGGATGCAATGTGTAACAGGCGGCTGCGCATGATACGTCCGGGCAGTTGAACCATGGGGTAGTGACGGCGGAGCCAGCACTGTTGGAAACAATTGCCTTAGCTTAGCTGTTTGCCGGCGGCGGGTGAAAGCACTGTGCTTGTATCGGGATATTAAGTTCGACCAGATGTCGCAAAGCCCTCGTCGGGTGGCCAGGCGGATGCCGTCGAGGGCCAAGTCAGGTAGAATGCGCGCCCGATTTATGGAGACCAACATGACCCTGCTCAAATTCAGCGATGTGTCCCTCGCATTCGGCGCCATGCCGCTGCTGGACAAAGTGTCCTGGCAGATCGCTCGTGGTGAGCGGGTGTGCATCATCGGCCGCAACGGCACCGGCAAGTCGAGCATGCTGCGCCTGGTCAAGGGCGAGCAGAAGGGCGACGACGGTGAAGTCTGGCGTGCCCCGGGCCTGAAGATCGGCGAGCTGCCGCAGGAACTGCCGGTGGCCGACGAGCGCACGGTGTTCGATGTGGTGGCCGCTGGCCTGGACGGCGTAGGCGAATTGCTGGCGCAGTTCCATCACCTGAGCATGAACATCCAGGGTGACGAAGACCTGGAAAAGCTCATGCACGTTCAGCACGAGCTGGAGGCGCGTGATGGCTGGCGCCTGCAGCAGGTGGTGGAAAGCACCCTCAGCCGCCTGCAGCTGCCGGCCGACAAGACCCTGGCTGAACTGTCTGGTGGCTGGCGTCGCCGGGTGTTGCTGGCCCAGGCGCTGGTATCCGAGCCAGACCTGTTGCTGCTCGACGAACCGACCAACCACCTGGATATCGGTGCCATCGCCTGGCTGGAAGAAGCCCTGCGCGGCTTCAACGGCGCGGTGCTGTTCATTACCCACGACCGTTCCTTCCTGCAGAACCTGGCCACCCGTATCCTGGAACTGGACCGTGGCGGCCTGATCGACTGGAATGGCGACTACGCCAGCTTCCTGGTGCACAAGGAGGCCGCACTGGCCGCCGAGGAAACTGCCAACGCGCTGTTCGACAAGCGCCTGGCCCAGGAGGAAGTGTGGATCCGCCAGGGCATCAAGGCCCGCCGTACCCGTAACGAAGGCCGCGTGCGTGCACTGAAGGCCCTGCGTGTGGAGCGTGGTGAGCGCCGTGAGCGCCAGGGCAAGGCCAATATCCAGATCGAAGCGGCGGAAAAGTCCGGCAAGCAGGTCATGGTGCTGGAGAACGTGAGCTTCCATCACCCTGACGGGCCGATGCTGGTCAAGGATTTCTCCATGGTGCTGCAGCGCGAGGACCGTATCGGCCTGCTGGGCGCCAATGGTACCGGCAAGACCACCTTGCTCAAGATGATGCTCGGTGACCTTGAGCCGACCGCAGGCAAGGTCGAGCGCGGCACCAAGCTGGAAGTGGCCTACTTCGACCAGATGCGCCACCAGCTTGACCTTGAAAAGACCGTGATCGACAACCTGGCCGAAGGCCGTGACTTTATCGAGATCGATGGCCAGAACCGCCACGTGCTGAGCTACCTGGGCGACTTCCTGTTCAGCCCTCAGCGTGCGCGTACGCCGGTCAAGGCGCTGTCCGGTGGTGAGCGTGCACGCCTGCTGCTGGCCAAGCTGTTCAGCAAGCCGGCCAACCTGCTGGTACTCGACGAACCGACCAAC
Organism: Pseudomonas sp. NPDC008258; assembly: GCF_042956345.1. Lineage (NCBI taxonomy): Bacteria > Pseudomonadati > Pseudomonadota > Gammaproteobacteria > Pseudomonadales > Pseudomonadaceae > Pseudomonas > Pseudomonas sp. NPDC008258. The sequence continues at coordinate 97,083 of NZ_JBIBGE010000021.1, read as the reverse complement.
GACCTGGACGTGGAAACCCTCGAGCTGCTTGAGGAAGTGCTGTCCAACTACAAGGGCACCGTGCTGATCGTCAGCCACGACCGGGCCTTCCTCGACAACGTCGTCACCAGCACCCTGGTGTTCGAAGGCGAGGGCAAGGTGCGTGAATACGTGGGTGGCTACGAGGACTGGATCCGCCAGGGCGGCTCGCCGAAGCTGCTGGGTGTTACCGAAAGCAAGAGCGGCAAATCGGCGCTCAACAGCGCGGTGGTGGAGAAGGTCGAGGCCAAGCCAGTGCCCGTTGCTGCGCCGGCGGTGGATGAAGCGCCGAAGAAGAAGCTCAGCTACAAGCTGCAGCGTGAGTTGGAGATGCTGCCAGGGCAGATCGACGAAGTTGAACAGCGTATGGCTGAGGCTCAGGAAGAAGTGAGTGCGGCGGGCTTCTATCAGCGGCCGATTGCAGAAACCTCGGCAGTGCTGGCGAAGATCGAGAAGCTGCAGGGTGAGCTGGATGCCCTGGTAGAGCGCTGGGCTGAGCTGGAAGGCTGATTTGCGTTAGCCTGCTCCGGCCTCTTCGCGGGCAAGCCCGCTCCCACAGGTGTTGCACTGCATTTGATAGCGGTGCGGTCCCTGTGGGAGCGGGCTTGCCCGCGAAGAGGCCGGAACAGGTTAAATCATTCCTTCTTCAGCAACCGCACTGCCAATACATCACACGGCGCCCCATGCAGTACGTCGTTGGCCGTGGAGCCCAGCAGCAATGCCAGGCCATGGCGGCCATGGCTGCCGACCACGATCAGGTCGCACTTCTGGTCCTTGGCCAGCTGGTGGATCTCCTGGCGTGGCTGGCCGTAAGTCAGGTGCGAGTCACCGCGCTGGATGTCCGGGTACTTGTTGAACAGGCGGTCCATGCGCTCCTTGGCCTGATCGAACTGTTGCTGTTGCAGCTGCGACAGGTCCATCGGTACGTCACCGCCGAATGCCATGGCCATCGGCTCGACGATGTGCACCAGCGAAACCTTGGCATTCGAAGGTTTGGCCAGCGCCATGGCGCGCTTGATCACCGGGTCGCATTCTTCGGTCAGGTCGACGGCGACCAACAAATGTTCGTATTGCATGAGCGGTACTCCTGACAATCGCGATAGAAGAAGTATGGTCGCTTTCGGGCGGGTCTTCCGTGAAAAATGGCTAACCAGCTCATTTGCAACGCTTTATGGGATCTACTGATATGACGGTATTGCTGGTGGTGTCAATCCTTGCGCTGATTCTCAGCCCGCTTTCCTGGCTGCGTTCCTCGCGCAAGCAGAGCGAGCAGATGAAGTTGCGCCTGGAGGCGCGGCGCATGGGGCTGGCCATGCAGCTGGCGCCGCAGCAGTGGCCGCATTGGCTGGAGAAGGAGCCGCCAAGCCCTTGCCCGCAGTACCATCGGGCGCGGCGTCGTGGCCATGAGGACAGCTTCAGCTTCTGGCAGATAAGCCCTGGGGTGTGGTGGAACCAATGGCGTGAGCCCTGCGAAGACCCGCGCTTCATGGAAGCTCTGGCACGCTTGCCGGCGAGCGTCTACAAGGTCGAGGCCGATGCGCGGATGATTGCGTTGTACTGGACTGAGCGGGGCGATACGGCAGTGTTGCAGGATGTTGCCTACGTCCTCGAAACCCTGGCCTGACAGCTGATTCTTGAGCTGACGCCAATCCCTGTGGGAGCGGGCAAGCCCGCGAACACCGGCGCAGCCGGTGCCATGCACCGCGCTGGATTCTTCGCGGGCACGCCCGCTCCCACAGGGATCGAGTGGAATTCAATAGCACGTAACGACAAAGCGGCGGCTTGGCAGATCCCCTGAAGGGGTGGGGTGCCAAGTCGCCGCTTTGCGTTCTGCTGTCGCAGAAAAGGCCAGGCAGGCCGGGTATTCATTCAAGCAAGTGCCAGTGTAGCCGTCCGAAGTCGCCGCGCAAGCGAAAAGTTGCAGCGTTCTTGCCGAAGCTGTGGTCAATCGCTGACATGAATGGTCGGCGATCACTGTCATCATGTTTTGTACCAGGACGATACAAAATGACCGGAAAGTCGCGTTTTCGCCGTGCTCGCGAGCATTTGACAACGCCGATCTTTTCGGAGAATGTGTGCACACCCAAATCAAACGGGCGTATGAATTGAGCGTTTGTATGTCATGACGCCAAGCCATACTTCCGACTAGCGCGCTGACGGGTGTGCCTGGGGCGGGGCAGATAGGCCTGCTTCTGCTGCAGCGATCGGCGTGTACAGTTCAGCTTCCATATCGTGGAGATCAGTTGATGATTTACGAAGGTAAAGCCATCACGGTTAAGGCTCTTGAAAGTGGCATCGTCGAGCTCAAGTTCGACCTCAAGGGTGAGTCCGTCAACAAGTTCAACCGCCTGACCCTGAACGAGCTGCGCCAGGCTGTCGACGCCATCCAGGCCGACGCCTCGGTGAAGGGCGTGATCGTCAGCAGTGGCAAGGACGTGTTCATCGTCGGCGCCGACATCACCGAGTTCGTCGACAACTTCAAGCTGCCCGAGGCCGAACTGGTCGCCGGCAACCTGGAAGCCAACCGCATCTTCAGCGCTTTCGAAGACCTCGAAGTGCCGACCGTTGCTGCCATCAACGGCATCGCCCTGGGCGGCGGCCTGGAAATGTGCCTGGCAGCCGATTACCGGGTCATGTCCACCAGCGCCAAGATAGGCCTGCCGGAAGTCAAGCTGGGGATCTACCCGGGCTTTGGCGGTACCGTGCGCCTGCCGCGCCTGATCGGTTCGGACAATGCCATCGAGTGGATCGCCTCCGGCAAGGAAAACCGCGCCGAAGACGCGCTGAAAGTGGGCGCCGTCGACGCTGTGGTTGCGCCTGAGCTGCTGCAGGCCGGTGCCCTGGACCTGATCAAGCGCGCCATCAGTGGCGAGCTGGACTACAAGGCCAAGCGCCAGCCCAAGCTGGAGAAGCTCAAGCTCAATGCCATCGAGCAGATGATGGCCTTCGAAACTGCCAAGGGCTTCGTTGCCGGCCAGGCCGGCCCGAACTACCCGGCCCCGGTCGAAGCCATCAAGACCATCCAGAAAGCCGCCAACTTTGGCCGCGACAAAGCGCTGGAAGTGGAAGCCGCAGGCTTTGCCAAGCTGGCCAAGACCTCGGTTGCCGAAAGCCTCATCGGCCTGTTCCTGAACGATCAGGAACTCAAGCGCAAGGCCAAGGCACATGACGAGATCGCCCACGACGTGAAGCAGGCCGCGGTGCTCGGCGCTGGCATCATGGGTGGCGGCATCGCTTACCAGTCGGCGGTCAAGGGCACCCCGATCCTGATGAAGGACATCCGCGAGGAAGCCATTCAACTGGGCCTCAACGAGGCGTCCAAGTTGCTTGGCAACCGCGTCGACAAGGGCCGCCTGACCCCGGCCAAGATGGCCGAGGCGCTCAACGCCATTCGCCCGACCCTGTCCTATGGCGATTTCGCCAATGTCGACATCGTCGTCGAAGCCGTGGTCGAGAACCCGAAAGTGAAGCAGGCCGTGCTGGCTGAAGTGGAAGGCCAGGTGAAGGAAGATGCAATCCTTGCCTCCAACACTTCCACCATCTCCATCAACCTGCTGGCCAAGGCGCTCAAACGCCCGGAAAACTTCGTCGGCATGCACTTCTTCAACCCGGTGCACATGATGCCGCTGGTGGAAGTGATCCGTGGTGAAAAGTCCAGTGAAGTGGCGGTCGCCACCACCGTGGCCTACGCCAAGAAAATGGGCAAGAACCCGATCGTGGTCAACGACTGCCCTGGCTTTTTGGTCAACCGTGTGCTGTTCCCGTACTTCGGCGGCTTTGCCAAGCTGGTCAGCGCCGGTGTCGACTTTGTGCGCATCGACAAGGTGATGGAAAAGTTCGGCTGGCCGATGGGCCCGGCGTACCTGATGGACGTGGTCGGCATCGACACCGGCCACCACGGCCGCGACGTGATGGCCGAAGGCTTCCCGGACCGCATGAAGGACGAGCGCCGCTCGGCCGTCGACGCGCTGTACGAGGCCAACCGCCTGGGCCAGAAGAATGGCAAGGGCTTCTATGCCTACGAAACCGACAAGCGCGGCAAGCCGAAGAAAGTCTTCGACGCTACCGTGCTCGACGTGCTCAAGCCGATCGTGTTCGAGCAGCGTGAAGTCACTGACGAAGACATCATCAACTGGATGATGGTGCCGCTGTGCCTGGAGACCGTGCGTTGCCTGGAAGACGGCATTGTCGAAACTGCCGCTGAAGCCGACATGGGCCTGGTGTATGGCATTGGTTTCCCTCCCTTCCGCGGTGGTGCGCTGCGTTACATCGACTCGATCGGTGTGGCCGAATTCGTCGCCCTGGCCGATCAGTACGCCGATCTGGGGCCGCTGTACCACCCGACTGCGAAGCTGCGTGAAATGGCCAAGAACGGCCAGCGCTTCTTCAACTGAGCGGTCAACGAGCTAGAGCGAGAGATTTGATATGAGCCTGAATCCAAGAGACGTGGTGATTGTCGACTTCGGTCGCACGCCAATGGGCCGCTCCAAGGGTGGCATGCACCGCAATACCCGCGCCGAAGACATGTCGGCGCACCTGATCAGCAAGCTGCTGGAGCGCAACGACAAGGTCGACCCGAAAGAGGTCGAGGACGTGATCTGGGGCTGCGTCAACCAGACCCTGGAGCAGGGCTGGAACATCGCCCGCATGGCCTCGCTGATGACCCAGATCCCGCATACGTCTGCAGCGCAGACCGTCAGCCGCCTGTGTGGCTCGTCGATGAGCGCACTGCACACCGCTGCCCAGGCCATCATGACCGGTAACGGTGATGTGTTCGTGGTCGGTGGCGTGGAGCACATGGGCCATGTCAGCATGATGCACGGCGTCGACCCCAACCCGCACCTGTCCTTGCATGCTGCCAAGGCTTCCGGGATGATGGGCCTGACTGCGGAAATGCTCGGCAAGATGCATGGCATCACCCGTGAGCAGCAGGACCTGTTCGGCCTGCGTTCGCACCAGTTGGCCCACAAGGCCACGGTCGAAGGCAAGTTCAAGGACGAGATCATCCCGATGCAGGGCTATGACGAGAATGGCTTCCTGAAGGTGTTCGATTTCGACGAAACCATTCGCCCGGAAACCACCCTTGAAGGCCTGGCGTCGCTCAAGCCGGCGTTCAACCCGAAAGGCGGTACCGTCACTGCCGGTACCTCGTCGCAGATCACCGATGGTGCTTCGTGCATGATCGTCATGTCTGGCCAGCGCGCCATGGACCTGGGCATCCAGCCGTTGGCGGTGATCCGTTCGATGGCGGTGGCCGGTGTCGATCCGGCAATCATGGGCTATGGCCCGGTGCCGTCGACCCAGAAAGCCCTCAAGCGTGCCGGCCTGACCATGGCCGACATCGACTTCATCGAGCTCAATGAAGCCTTCGCCGCACAGGCCCTGCCTGTGCTGAAAGACTTGAAAGTGCTCGACAAGATGGATGAGAAGGTTAACCTGCACGGCGGCGCCATTGCCTTGGGCCACCCGTTCGGTTGCTCCGGGGCCCGTATTTCGGGCACCCTGCTCAACGTCATGAAGCAGAATGGCGGTACCCTGGGGGTGGCGACCATGTGCGTCGGCCTTGGCCAAGGTATCACCACTGTCTTCGAACGCGTCTGATCGCGTAGCGGGACAGCAGCCGGGGCCTTGTGCCCCGGTTTTTGTTTTTTTCAGGTTTAGTCAAGAGGGTGGGCAACATGCAGATACAACCAGGCGTATACCGGCATTACAAAGGGCCTGAGTACCGTGTCTTCAGTGTTGCGCGGCACTCCGAGAGCGAAGAGTGGATGGTGTTCTACCAGTGCCTGTATGGTGATTACAGCTTCTGGGTGCGGCCACTTTCGATGTTCCAGGAATCTGTCGAGGTTGACGGCGAGCAAGTGCCACGCTTTGCTTTGGTCAAGGCTGAAGAGGGGCTGCCTGGGTTGCTGGGCAAGTCGCACGCATGATCGTTCGAACTTGACCTCACACTTTTGCCACTATATATAGCGGTGCCGCGTCCGGCACCTGACGCGTTTTTTATCTTCAGATTCAGGAATACTCCGATCCATGGGCAAATCGCTGGTCATTGTGGAATCCCCGGCCAAGGCCAAGACCATCAACAAGTACCTGGGCAACCAGTACGTGGTGAAGTCGAGTATCGGCCATATCCGAGACCTCCCCACCAGCGGTTCGGCCAGCGCAAGCAAAGAGCCGGCCGCCAAGCGTGGCAAGGCCGCGGGTGAGGCACCGGCCCTTTCGCCGAAAGAGAAGGCCCGCCGCCAGCTGGTGGCACGCATGGGCGTCGACCCCGATCATGGCTGGAAGGCCAAGTACGAGATCCTGCCTGGCAAGGAAAAGGTGATCGAAGAGCTGCGCCGCCTGGCCAAGGATGCCGACACCATCTATCTCGCAACCGACTTGGACCGCGAAGGGGAAGCCATTGCCTGGCACCTGCGCGAGGCCATCGGCGGCGACGACACCCGCTACAAGCGCGTGGTGTTCAACGAAATTACCAAAAAGGCCATTCAGGAGGCCTTCTCGCAACCGGGCGAACTGGACATCGACAGGGTCAATGCCCAGCAGGCGCGCCGCTTCCTCGACCGTGTGGTGGGTTACATGGTCTCGCCGCTGCTGTGGGCCAAGATCGCCCGTGGCCTGTCTGCCGGCCGCGTGCAGTCGGTGGCGGTAAAGCTGGTGGTGGAGCGCGAGCGCGAAATCCGTGCGTTCATCCCGGAAGAATACTGGGAGATCCACGCCGACCTCGGTACTGCCAAGAACGCCAAGGTGCGTTTCGAGGTGGCGCGCGAGAAGGGCGAGGCCTTCAAGCCGCTGAACGAAGCCCAGGCCATGGCCGCGCTGGAGAAACTCAAGGCCTCCAGCTACAGCGTGGTCAAGCGTGAAGACCGCCCGACCAGCAGCAAGCCGTCGGCACCGTTCATTACCTCCACCCTGCAGCAGGCGGCCAGTAATCGCCTGGGCTTCGGGGTGAAGAAGACCATGATGATGGCCCAGCGCTTGTACGAAGCCGGCTACATCACTTACATGCGTACCGACTCGACCAACCTGTCGGCCGATGCGCTGGACATGGCGCGCAGCTACATCGAGCGCGAGTTCGGCAAGCAGTACCTGCCGGATGCGCCGCTGGTCTACGGCAGCAAGGAAGGGGCCCAGGAGGCGCACGAAGCCATTCGTCCTTCCGATGTGAACACCCACCCGACCAAGCTCACTGGCATGGAGCGCGACGCCGAGCGCCTGTACGAGCTGATCTGGCGCCAGTTCCTGGCCTGCCAGATGCCGCCAGCCCAGTACCTGTCCACCAGCGTCACCGTGGCAGCCGGCGACTTCGAGCTGCGCGCCAAGGGCCGTATCCTCAAGTTCGACGGTTACACCCGCGTGCTGCCACAGCAGAGCAAGCCGGGCGAAGACGACGTGCTCCCTGAAATGGTCCAGGGCGAAGCGCTGAAGCTGATCCAGATCGACCCGAGCCAGCACTTCACCAAGCCACCGGCGCGCTTCACCGAAGCCAGCCTGGTCAAGGAAATGGAAAAGCGCGGCATTGGTCGCCCGTCGACCTATGCGGCGATCATCTCCACCATCCAGGACCGTGGCTATGTGACCTTGCACAACCGCCGCTTCTATTCCGAGAAGATGGGCGACATCGTCACCGAGCGCCTGTCGGAGAGCTTCTCCAACCTGATGGACTACGGCTTTACCGCCGACATGGAAGAGAACCTCGACGACGTGGCCCAGGGCGAGCGTGACTGGAAGAACGTGCTCGACGAGTTCTACGGCGACTTCAGCAAGAAGTTGCAGACTGCCGAATCCAGCGAAGACGGCATGCGCGCCAACCAGCCGACCATGACCAACATTGCCTGTAAGGAATGTGGCCGGCCGATGATGATCCGCACCGCTTCCACGGGTGTATTCCTGGGCTGCTCGGGCTATAGCCTGCCGCCCAAAGAGCGTTGCAAGGCCACCGTCAACCTGGTGCCGGGCGACGAGATTGCCGCTGACGATGAGGGTGAGTCGGAATCCCGCGTGTTGCTGGGCAAGCACCGCTGCCCGATCTGCGCTACGGCGATGGATGCCTACCTGCTCGATGAGAAGCACAAGCTGCACATCTGCGGTAACAACCCGGATTGCGCCGGCTACGAGATCGAAGAAGGCAACTACCGCATCAAGGGCTACGAAGGGCCGAGCCTGGAGTGCGACAAGTGCGGCAGCGAGATGCAGTTGAAGACCGGCCGTTTTGGCAAGTTCTTCGGTTGCACCAACCCGGCGTGCAAGAACACCCGCAAGCTGCTCAAGAGCGGCGAAGCGGCGCCACCGAAGATGGACAAGGTGGACATGCCGGAGCTCAAGTGCGAGAAGGTCGACGACACCTACGTGCTGCGTGATGGCGCTTCGGGGTTGTTCCTGGCCGCCAGCCAGTTCCCGAAGAACCGCGAAACCCGTGCGCCGCTGGTGCTGGAGATTGTGCCGCACAAGCATGAGATCGACCCGAAGTACCACTTCCTGTGCGAGGCGCCGCAGAAGGATCCGGAAGGGCGCCCGGCGGTAATCCGTTACAGCCGCAAGACCAAGGAGCAGTACGTGCAGTCCGAGGTTGATGGCAAGCCGACCGGCTGGAAGGCGTTCTACGACGGGAATGCGTGGAAGGTTGAAGACAAGCGCTGATTCGTCAGTGCAGTAATTGGGGCCGCTTCGCGGCCCTTCGCGGGCAAGCCCGCTCCCACAAGTGAGGTGCAATGCTGGAAGGCTGCGCCGTCCCTGTGGGAGCGGGCTTGCCCGCGAAGGGGCGCAAAGCGGCCCCAATCATTTATGATGCAGGTACTTGCCTTACAGCCCAAAGGGAGGTCATTCGAAATGGCCCAGGAACTCTACACCCGCACCAACCAGAAACTGTTCTTTGCCGGCCTGGCCCTGGAGTCCATGGCCAAGGCTGAACAAAGCCAGGCCATGAACGCCCAGGGCCTGGTGCAGGCCGAGCGCGAGTCGGCGCTGTTCCACCTGTACGGCGCGCTACTGGGCTTGTGCCATGAAATCGGTGGTTTCTATCGGTTGCCGGTTGTGGCAACGGTTGAGCAAGCGCTGGCCGACGACGCGCTGAATGGTATCGCCATTCCGGAAGTGGCTGAGCTGTTGGAAATCGCCCGTCAGCGCGAAACCTGGCTAGCGCAAATGCTAGGTGCTTATGCTGATTTGTTCCGACCACCTGTCGCGAAGAAAACGCCGAAAACGGATGTTACCCAGCCCCTGATCCAGGCCGTCAACCTCGATGAACCCGAGCATCCTGCGCTGTCCCGTGCCGAGCTGGAAAGCTGGCGCAACAACCTCAAAGGCTTGGTGAGACGTTTCCGCGACGCGTTGAGTGAGTGCTGATAGCCGCTTCGGCTGGTACAATGTTGGCCTTTCGCGGAGAACTGCCATTTATGTCTACGTCTTTTCTGGAAATTGTCGAGTTGCCTGATGGCCGCATCGAACTGCGTCGCGCCGAGGATGAGGGCTCTCTGGTAACCCTGGATTTCTCGGAAGACGCCAAGGTATTCCTGCAGGGTCAGCATGTTGAAGTGGCCAAGGCCATGCTCAGCGTGGGTGTGCAGATGGCCGGTCGCCTGATGGATGGCGAGCTGGAGAAAGATGAAGGGCCGCGTGTGCTGCACTGATGCTGCAGCGGGGCGTCAGGCTACTTGAAGTGACAGGCAAAGCCTGAACATCAGCCGAGGCGGATGTTCAGGCTTTGTGCATTTCCGGCACTGGCTGCGCGCAGCAGTTGCTGGCGTGAAGTGGCGTTGACACTGCCTAGCCAGCTGACCACGGTGTGGCTGAGCCCCAGGCGTAACACTTCGCAAGCCAGTTGCAGCGGGCTTTGGTTGTTGCGAGGGTGCAGCAGCAGGATACGTTCACGGTTGAGGCCGGCATCGCGCAGCCACGCCTGAGTCAGGCTCGACGGCGGGGCGATCAGGGTCAGCCAGCGGGTCTCGTCTTCTTCGCTCAGCTCGCGCAAAACCGGCGCCAGCAGGCTTTGGCAGTGCCCGGGGGCGCCGCGCAGTGACAGTTCGCTGAACAGCTCGGGTTGGCTGCTCTTGCGCGTCGGCTCGCTGGGTTTGAGGCCCGGTAGTACGGGCTGGGCGAGGAATGCTTCGAACAGTGGCAACTGGGCTTGCTCGGGTGCGTGAATGAACTGCTGCATGACGCCTCCTGGATCAGCGGCGAATGACGCCGACGCTCAAGCCCTCGATCACCAGTTCCTGTTCTTTCAGGTCGACTTCGATAGGGGCGAATTCGGGGTTTTCGGCAAGCAGCCAGACCTTGCTGCCTTCACGTTTGAAGCGTTTGACGGTCACTTCGTCGCCGATGCGGGCCACTACGATCTGACCATTGCGAGCTTCACGGCAGGTGTGAACTGCCAGCAGGTCGCCGTCGAAGATGCCGACGTCTTTCATGCTCATGCCGTGTACGCGCAGCAAATAGTCGGCCTGGGGGTGGAAGAAGGCCGGGTTGATGTTGCAGGATTGCTCGATGTGCTGTTCGGCAAGGATCGGTGCGCCGGCGGCAACCCGGCCGATGATCGGCAGGCCGCTTTCTTCGGCCTTGGCTTCCAGGCCCGGGATGCGGATGCCGCGAGAGGCGCCCGGGGTCATCTCGATCGCGCCTTTGCGGGCGAGGGCCTTGAGGTGTTCCTCGGCGGCATTGGGCGACTTGAAGCCCAGCTCCTGAGCGATCTCGGCGCGCGTTGGCGGAAAGCCGTTGTCTTCCAGGCAGCGCTTGATGAACGCGAGGATTTCAGCTTGGCGTGGCGTCAGTTTCAACATGGTGAGCGCTCTGTCTTTTTGTACAGTGACTGGGATTATATACAGTACTGGATGCGCTGCAAGCCAAAAGGCGCAATAAACATCGTGGGTGGCGCTTGCAGCCGACCGTCTGGCGCTTTTAAATGGCGACCGCCCGGTCACCGAGCCTTGACAGAAGCAGGGCTGAAACGTATGTTTCAAACACCTGTTTGTCTGGCGGAGCACTCGGAGCAGTCATGGCCCAATCGGAAACCGTTGAACGCATTCTCGATGCTGCCGAGCAGCTGTTCGCGGAAAGGGGGTTCGCCGAGACCTCGTTGCGGCTGATTACCAGCAAGGCCGGGGTCAACCTCGCGGCCGTCAACTATCACTTCGGCTCCAAGAAGGCGTTGATCCAGGCGGTGTTCTCGCGCTTCCTCGGCCCATTCTGCGCCAGCCTGGAGCGTGAGCTGGAGCGGCGCCAGGCCAAGCCAGAGCACAAGCCCAGCCTCGAAGAGCTGCTGGTAATGCTGGTGGAGCAGGCGCTGGCCGTGCAGCCGCGCAGCAACAACGACCTGTCTATCTTCATGCGCTTGCTGGGCCTGGCCTTCAGCCAGAGCCAGGGCCACCTGCGGCGATACCTGGAGGACATGTACGGCAAGGTGTTCCGCCGCTACATGCTGCTGGTCAACGAGGCCGCACCGCGTATTCCGCCACTGGAACTGTTCTGGCGCGTGCATTTCATGCTCGGTGCTGCGGCCTTCAGCATGTCGGGTATCAAGGCGCTGCGGGCAATTGCCGAGACCGACTTCGGCATCAATACCTCGATCGAACAGGTCATGCGCCTGATGGTACCGTTCCTGGCTGCGGGCATGCGCGCCGACAGCGGTGTCACCGACGACGCCATGGCTGCCGCCCAGCTGCGCCCGCGCACCAAGACCAGCGCCAGCACCGCCAAGGCTTGAAGACTGGGCGGGGCGGGGCGCTTGGGCTAAGCTAGCGCGGCTTCTGTCCAGTCTTCAATGAAGGATTACCCATGACCGTCAGCCTACAAGGCTCCCTGATGGTGGATATCGCCGGTAAATGGCTGACCGCCGAAGACCGTCACCTGCTGCGCCAGCCCGAAGTGGCCGGCCTGATCATCTTTGCCCGCAACATCGACAGCCCGCGCCAGGTGCGTGAATTGTGTGCGTCGATCCGCGCCATTCGCCCCGAGCTGATCCTGGCGGTGGACCAGGAGGGTGGTCGCGTACAGCGACTGCGCCAGGGCTTTGTGCGTCTGCCGGCCATGCGTGCGCTGGCTGACAACGACAATGCCGAATACCTGGCCGAACAGTGCGGCTGGTTAATGGCGACCGAGGTGCTGGCGGTTGGCCTGGACCTGAGCTTTGCCCCGGTACTCGACCTGGATCACCAACGCAGCGCCGTGGTTGGCAGCCGCGCCTTCGAGGGTGACCCGCTGCGCGCCACGCAACTGGCCGGCGCGTTCATCCGTGGCATGAATGCAGCGGGCATGGCTGCCTGTGGCAAGCACTTTCCGGGGCATGGCTGGGCCGAGGCCGACTCGCATGTGGCCATCCCGACCGATGAGCGCAGCCTCGAACAACTGCGCAAGGCCGATCTGGTGCCGTTCAGCCGCCTGAGCGGGCAGCTGGCGGCGGTGATGCCGGCGCATGTCATCTATCCGCAGGTCGACAACCAGCCGGCCGGCTTCTCGCGGCGCTGGCTGCAGGACATCCTGCGTGGCGAGCTGGGCTTTGACGGGGTGATCTTCAGTGATGACCTGTCGATGGCGGGTGCGCATGTGGTGGGTGATGCGGCCAGCCGTATTGAGGCTGCGTTGAGCGCAGGCTGTGACATGGGCCTGGTATGCAATGACCGGGCGGCGGCAGAGCTTGCGCTGAGTGCGGCGCAGCGGATGAAGGTGAAGCCCTCGGCGCGCATTGCGCGGATGCGTGGGCAAGGGTTTGCGCGGACCGATTACCGACAGCAGCCGCGCTGGCTGGAGGCGTTGGGGGCGTTGAAAGAGGCTCAACTGGTCGATTGACTGTACTGGCCTCTTCGCGGGCACGCCCGCTTCCACAGGGGGCCATGCGCGGTATCTGTGGGAGCGGGCGTGCCCGCGAAGAGGCCGGTACAGACAATAGAAGACTCAGGCTTTATCGCCCCCGCTTGCCTGGCAATGGGGCAAACAGCGCCTCGATTTCTTCATCGCCCATGCGCCACTGGCCACCCTGGCCGCCATCCAGCAGGCTTGCCGCCAGCGCCGCCTTCTCTTGTTGCAGCAACTGGATTTTCTCTTCCACCGTGCCCCGGGTAATCAGCTTGAACACGAATACCGGTTTGTCCTGACCAATGCGGTAGGCGCGGTCGGTGGCCTGGTTTTCACTGGCCGGGTTCCACCACGGGTCGAAGTGGATCACCGTGTCCGCAGCCGTCAGGTTCAGCCCCACACCCCCGGCCTTGAGGCTGATCAGGAACACTTCGCTGTCACCCTGTTGGAACTGCTGTACGGGCGTGCGGCGGTCGCGGGTGTCACCGGTCAGCAGGCTGTAGCGGATCTTGCGCTTTTCCAGCTCCTGCTCGATCAACGCCAGCATCGAGGTGAACTGCGAGAACAGCAGTACGCGACGGCCTTCGCTCAGCAGCTCTTCGAGCATTTCAAGCAGCGCACCCAGCTTGCCTTTGTCGGCCTGGTTGCCTTTGCTTTCCACGCCTTTGACAAGGCGCAGGTCGCAGCACACCTGGCGAAGCTTGAGCAGGGCGTCGAGGATGACGATCTGGCTGCGTGCGGCGCCATTGCGGGCGATTTCATCGCGGACTTTCTTGTCCATGGCCACCCGCACGGCCTCGTAGGTGTCGCGCTGGGCGTCGCTGAGTTCGACCCAGTGCACCATCTCGGTCTTGGCGGGTAGCTCGGTGGCCACCTGCTCTTTGGTGCGACGCAGCAGGAACGGGCGGATGCGGGTGGCCAGGTGGGCCATGCGCTCACCGTCGCCGTGGCGCTCGATCGGCGTGCGGTAGTCCTGGTTGAAACGCTTGAGGTCACCCAGCCAGCCGGGCATCAGGAAGTGGAATATCGACCACAGCTCGCCCAGGTTGTTCTCCATCGGCGTGCCGGTCAGGCAGACGCGCTGGGCGGCCTGCAACTCACAGACGGCAAGGGCGGCCTTGCTGGTGCTGCTCTTGATGTTCTGCGCTTCGTCCAGCACCAGTACATGCCAGGGCTGAGCGCGCAGGTGTTCCAGGTCGCGCGGCATCAGTGCATAGGTGGTCAGGACCAGGTCGTACTCATGCAGCTTGGCAAAGTGCTTGCTGCGCCCAGGTCCGTGCAGTGCCAGCACCCGCAGGTCGGGGGCAAAACGTTGGGCTTCGTCCAGCCAGTTGGGTATCAGGCTGGTGGGCATGACTGCCAGGGCCGGAGCATTCAGGCGCCCGGCCTGTTTCTCCAGAAGCAGGTGAGCCAGGGCCTGCAAGGTCTTGCCCAGGCCCATGTCGTCGCCGAGGATGCCGCCGGTGCCCATCTCGCGCAGTGCCTGCAGCCAGTTCAGGCCTTGTTGCTGATAGGGCCGCAAGCTGGCCTGCAGCCCGGCTGGCGGTTCTACGTGCAGGTCGCGGGCATCGCGCAGGCGGCGGCCAAGGTCGCGTACATGCTGGCCACCTTCCCATAGCAGGGGCAGGCCTTCGATTTCGTTCAGGCGCGCCGCGTCGGCACGTTCCAGGCGCATCGCGGGGCCAGCGGCATGCTCGTGCAGGTAAAGCTCACCCAGGGTGGCCATGACCGATTTCACCCGGCCATAAGGCAGGGCGACGCGCAGGGCCGGGGCATCCAGGCGGCCGCGGTTGAGGTCGATCAGCAAGTGTTCGTCGTCACTGCGCCGGGCCAGCTCGCTGGGGCGCAGCAGCTCCGGGCTGCTGCGCAGCAGTTGCAGCACGATCGGCAACAGGCTGTGGCGCTGGCCGTCGACCACGATGCCCAGTTCCAGGTCGAACCATTCATGGCCAGGGGCTTCGTCGATAGTCGCGTACCAGTCGTCCACCTCTTGCAGGTTGAAGGCGAAGTCGCGGTGGATGTCGATATCCCAGCCGGCTGCGCGCAGGCGTGGCAGGCCTTCGCGGGCAAAGCGCAGCCAGGCTTCATCGTCGGGTAGCTGGAACATCTCCCCGGCGCTGTCGGGCAGGGCCTTGCTCTGCCGGGTGGCGGGTTTGAAGCCGAAGTCGCGCAGCATCTTGCGCAGCGCTTGTTCAGCCTGAGGCTGGCGACGAATGCGCTGGCTGGTGTTGCCTGCCAGCCGGGTCAGTGGCTTGTCTTCGCTGCCGCTGGCGTGCAGGCCGTCATAATCGAACGCCAATGCGGCGCGGTGTTGCATTTGCCGTTGCATGCGCCCGGTTTTCGGCATGTAGGCGGTGTATTCGAGGCTGCCCAGGGCAAGCATGGGTTTGGGTTGAACACTGTCGAATACCTGCTCTTGCACTTGCGTCGGGGTTGGCACCTTGTGGCTGAGTGCATTGAGCTTGTGGCTAAGAGGTACGACCAGGTGTTCCGGTACCTCGGGTACGATGGTCAGTTGCACGGCCACGTGCGGGTCAAGGCTGTGTTCGATCCTGCCCACTTCGCTTGTCAGCACATCGAAATAGTACAGCGGCAGCAGAGGGATGACGCAGCGCAGCAGTTCCTCGCCGCTGTGCCAAAGCCCCCGGTAGTTGCCGTTTTCCAGGCGTACCCAGCGAAACTCGGCATGACGCACGGGGCCTTCCCGCAACAGCGGCATGCCGACATCAAAGAACATGCGTCCGGTTTCCAGGGCGCGCTGGAACAGCTCGCCACCTTCCAGGCCCTTGAGTTTGTAGCCGCGATCCTGTCCGCCACCCTGGTTCAGGGCCCCGAGCAAACGCAGGATGCGGGTATCGTCTTCCGTTACGAAGCGTGGTGGTTCGTAGAGAAAGTCGTAGAGCGACTGGACCCGGCTGAAGCGGATGCCTTCTTCACTGCGCGTGCCCTTGCGCACTAGCAGGGAACAGCCGGCGTCATCGGCCAGTTGCAGCTGATAGCACACCATGCGCCCGCGTTTGTCGTCGGCTGCGCCGGCTTTGGGCGGCGCCTGCTCCAGGCCGCTCAACCAGTGTTGCAGCTCGACAGACAAGGTGCCTGGGGTGGCTTGGGAGTCCTGATTGCCCGAGTAGGGGTCACTGATGACGAACAGTACCGCGGCGCAATGCTTGCAGTTTTGCCGTACCGGGCAATCGCACTCGCCCTGGACATGGCACCGGCCGCCCGCGATGTGCAGGTCGATGGTCTGTTGGTAGGTGTTGTCGCCGCTTCCCTGGCAACGGGCCGTAATCATCTGGCCGTAAATGCCGTCCAGTTCGACCCGGCCTTCCTCGGCATAGCGTTCACCGCGTTGCAGGGTTGCCTTGCTGAACGATTGTGTCCAGTTCGGGTATGCATTGACCAACTCGGCGGCATCTTGCTTCATCCGTTTACTGCTCCATCATCTCCGGGTCCATCACCGGCATTTTCGGGGTGCCTGGCGGCGTCACCTTCAGCAGCACGGCCAGGTGGCCGCCGTCGAGGAAGGTGAGCTGGCCGCCCTTGACGTTGCTGTTGCTTTGCTTGAACTGCTCGCTTTGCAGCACGCTGCCGTTGCCGTCCAGCTGGTTGACCCAGAAATTGGCGTCGACCGTGATGAAGCGGCCTTCAGCGATGCTGAGGTTGCCTTCGATGGGGAAGTGGCCGAACTGCTCGGTGCCTTCGCCCAGGGCGATGCGGCTAGGTTCACTGCCAACCTGCTGCTGCCAGGCCTTGTGCAGCAGCACGGTGTAGTCGGCGGTGGCTTCCAGGCGGGTGGCTTCGTCTTCCAGTGCCAGGCGGCGTTCGGCGTCCTTTTCCAGGCGCGGGGCGCCGGCGCTCCAGTTTTCCGGGGCGAACGGGCTGGTGAAGGCGGGCACGCTGTTCTGCCGCACCAGGATCATTTCTACCTGATAAAGGCCTTCGGCGAAGGCGGCCGGGGCGAACAGCGCCAGCAGCAGGGTCAGGCAACGGATGGCACGCATGGATCTTCCTTAGGCAGGCTGTGGGGTCAGGCGCTCGAACAGCGCCTCCAGGGTATTGAAGCGTTCGTCGGGGCGTTCCATCGGCACCAGGAAGCGGAACTGGGTCGCGCCTTCGAACTTGTAGCGTTTGGGCTGGCCC
Source organism: Pseudomonas sp. NPDC008258 (assembly GCF_042956345.1). NCBI lineage: Bacteria > Pseudomonadati > Pseudomonadota > Gammaproteobacteria > Pseudomonadales > Pseudomonadaceae > Pseudomonas > Pseudomonas sp. NPDC008258. The sequence goes on along the minus strand of NZ_JBIBGE010000021.1, from coordinate 80,136 downwards.
TGGATCAGCTTGATCAGGGTCAGCGGGTCGACCGGGGTTTCGGCCTCGAACTCGAGCTTGCCGCCATTGGGGCCGGCATCGACTTTCTTGATGCCGAGCTTTTCCGCGTGCAGCTTCAGCGAGGTCAGGCGCATCAGGTTCTTGGTGGGCTCCGGCAGCAGGCCGAAGCGGTCGATCATCTCGACTTGCAAGTCCTTCAGGCCGTCTTCGTCGGCAGCCGAGGCAATGCGCTTGTACAGGATCAGCCGCGCATGCACGTCGGGCAGGTAGTCCTCGGGGATCAGCGCCGGCAGCCGCAGGTTGATCTCCGGGCCACCGCCCAGTGGCTGTTCGAGGTTCGGCTGGGTGCCTTTGCGAATGGCCTTCACCGCACGTTCGAGCATTTCCATGTACAGGGTGAAGCCCACGGCCTGGATCTGCCCGCTCTGGCCTTCGCCCAGCAGTTCGCCCGCACCGCGGATTTCCAGGTCGTTGGTGGCCAGCACGAAGCCTGCGCCCAGGTCCTGGGTGTTGGCGATGGCCTCCAGGCGTTTCTCGGCGTCGGCGCTGACTTTTTGCCGGGTTGGGGTGAGCAGGTAGGCGTAGGCCTGGTGGTGGCTGCGGCCGACCCGGCCACGCAGCTGGTGCAACTGGGCCAGGCCGAACTTGTCGGCGCGCTCGATGACGATGGTGTTGGCGCTGGGCACGTCGATACCGGTTTCGATGATGGTCGATGCCACCAGCACGTTGAAGCGCTTGTGGTAGAAGTCGCTCATCACCTGTTCCAGCTCGCGCTCGCGCATTTGCCCATGGCCAATGCCGATGCGTGCCTCGGGCACCAGCTCGGCCAGGTCGGCGGCGCATTTTTCGATGGTCTTCACATCGTTGTGCAGGTAATACACCTGGCCGCCGCGCAGCAGCTCGCGCAGCAGTGCTTCCTTGACCGTGCTCTTGTTCTGCTCCATGACGAAGGTGCGCACCGACAGGCGGCGCGCCGGCGGCGTGGCGATGATCGACAGGTCGCGCATGCCCGCCACGGCCATGTTCAGTGTGCGCGGGATTGGCGTGGCGGTCAGGGTAAGGATGTCGACCTCGCTGCGCAGGGCCTTGAGTTGCTCCTTCTGGCGCACGCCAAAACGGTGTTCTTCGTCGATGATGGCCAGGCCCAGGTCCTTGAAGCGCACATCATCCTGCAGCAGCTTGTGGGTACCGATGAGGATGTCGATCTTGCCTTCGGCCAGGTCTGCGGCGGCGGCTGCCACTTCCTTTGCCGACTTGAACCGGCTCATCACTTCCACGGTCACCGGCCAGTCGGCAAAGCGGTCGCGGAAGCTGTTGTAGTGTTGTTGGGCGAGCAGGGTGGTGGGTACCAGCACGGCCACCTGGCGGCCACTGTGCACGGCGATGAACGCGGCGCGCATGGCCACTTCGGTTTTGCCAAAGCCCACGTCGCCGCACACCAGGCGGTCCATTGGCTTGGGTGCCAGCATGTCGGCACGCACCGCTTCGATGGCGGCTTGCTGGTCCGGGGTTTCCTCGAACGGGAAGCCGGCGCTGAAAGTGGCGTAATCGGCGGACGGGTCGGCAAACGCATAACCCTTGCGCGCGGCGCGGCGGGCATAGATGTCGAGCAGCTCGGCGGCCACGTCGCGCACCTGCTCGGCGGCCTTGCGCTTGGCCTTCTGCCAGGCTTCCGAACCCAGCCGGTGCAGCGGTGCCAGGGCATCGTCGCTGCCGGTGTAGCGGGCGATCAGGTGCAGGTTGGCCACCGGCACGTACAGCTTGGCGTTCTCGGCGTATTCCAGGGTCAGGAACTCGGCGGCCTGGCCGTCGATTTCCAGGGTGGCCAGGCCCAGGTAACGGCCCACACCATGGTCGATGTGCACCACCGGCGCGCCTTCGCGCAGTTCGGTGAGGTTCTTGATGACGGCGTCGTTGGCAGTTTCACCACGCTTGTCGCGGCGGCGGCGTTGCATCACCCGCTGGCCGAACAACGGGCTTTCGGCAATCAGGGCCAGGCCTGGGTCGTCCAGCAGCAGGCCGTCGTCCAGTGGGGCGATGGTGATTGCCAGGCGTTCGCTGCCGGTGATGAAGTCGGCCCACCCGTCGACGGTGTGCGGGCGCAGTTTCAGGCGCTCCAGCAGCTCCAGCAGCACTTCGCGGCGGCCCGCCGATTCGGCGGTGAACAGCACGCGGCCGGGGAACTGGTCAAGGAAATTGGCCAGTTCGGCCAGCGGCTGGTTGGCCTTTGCCTCGATGGCCAGGTTGGGCAGGGCGCGCGCCGGGAAGCGCTCGCGGCCTGCGCCAGGGTCGAGGTCTTCGCTGCTGGCCACCACACGCGGCCATTGCTTGAGCCGGGCGAAGCAGTCTTCCACCGGCAGGAACAGCTCGGCCGGTGGCAGCAGTGGCCGGCTGAGGTCGCCGCGGCGGTCTTCGTAACGGCCGCGCACGTCGTTCCAGAAGTGTTCGGCGGCCTGCTCCACGCCGGGCAGCGAGAACACCTGGGTGTCGGCTGGCAGGTAGTCGAACAGGGTCGAGGTTTCTTCGAAGAACAGCGGCAGGTAGTACTCGATACCGGCGGGGATGATGCCGCTGGCCAGGTCCTGGAAGATGGCGCTGCGGCGGAAGTCGACGTCGAAGCGTTCGCGAAAGCGTGCCTTGAAGCGGGTGACTTCCTCTTTTTGCATGGGGAACTCGCGCGCCGGCAGCAGGCGTACCGAATCCACCTTGTCGATCGAGCGCTGGGTTTCGGGGTCGAAGGTGCGCAGCGTCTCGATCTCGTCATCGAACAGGTCGATGCGGTACGGCAGCTTGCTGCCCATCGGGAACAGGTCGATCAGGGCGCCGCGCACGGCGAACTCGCCATGTTCGTAAACGGTGTCAACGCAACGATAGCCGCTGGCCTCCAGGCGCGTGCGCATCTGCTCCACGTCGATGGTCTGGCCCACATCCAGCACCAGGCTGCTGCCCAGCAGGAAACGCGTGGGTGCCAGGCGGTGCAGGGCGGTGGTGACCGGCACCACGAGGATGCCGTGGCTCAGCTCCGGCAGGCGGTACAGGCTGGCGATGCGCTGGGAGATGATGTCCTGGTGCGGCGAGAACAGGTCGTAGGGCAGGGTTTCCCAATCGGGGAACGGCAGCACCGGCAGGTCCGGGGCAAAGAAGCGCAGCTCCTGTTCCAGACGGTCGGCGGCCTGGCTGTCGGCCGTCAGCAGCAGGGTGAAGCGGCCAGCGTTGCTGGCAGCCTCGGCGATGGCAAGGCTGAGGGCGGCACCGGGCAGGTTGCCCCAGGTTTGTTTGCCGGCCGTGGCCGACATGTGCGGTAGGCGCAGAACTGACACGGGAGATTGCACTCCAAGCGTTGCGGCAAAGAGACCGATTGTACCGGTGACGGTGCCGGCTGTCAGGCTCGAAAGGGCGTGAATGCTGGCTTGCGTCGCCACGACAGGCGCTCATTGCCCGTTCCGCGTCGGGGCGTCATAATGTAGCCCCTTTTTTCTGTCCCTACATGTGGAAGGTTCCCGTGACTCAGAAGCCCGACCAGTGTCTTGGTGAGTGGATTGATCGTGAAGCCCTGGCTGAAGCGATGATCCCGCTTATCGGTCAGCTCTACCGCAACAACAACGTGGTGAGCTCGATTTATGGCCGTAGCCTGATCAACCGTTCGGTTATCTCGATCCTCAAGGCGCACCGCTTTGCGCGTCATCGTCAAACCGACGAAACCGAACTGTCCGTCCACGAGACATTCCCCCTGCTCAAGGCCATGAGCGAGCTGAAACTGGGCGCCGCTTCGGTTGACCTGGGCAAGCTGGCCAACAAGTTCAAGCAGGAAGGCAATGGCCGCACTGCCGAGCAGTTCGTCCGTGAAGAGCTGGCCGATGTGGTTGGCCAGCAGAACGCTTCGGCCCGTAAAGGCACCGACGTTGTCCTGTACGGCTTCGGCCGTATCGGTCGCCTGCTGGCGCGCATCCTGATCGAGAAGACCGGTGGTGGCGACGGCCTGCGCCTGCGTGCCATCGTTGTGCGCAAGGGCGCCGAAAACGACCTGGTCAAGCGTGCCAGCCTGCTGCGCCGTGACTCGGTACACGGCCCGTTCGATGGCACCATCACCATCGATGAAGCCAACAACACCATCACCGCCAACGGCAACCTGATCCAGGTTATCTACGCCAAGAGCCCGAGCGAAGTCGACTACACCCAGTACGGCATCGAAAACGCGCTGATCGTCGACAACACCGGCGTATGGCGTGATGCCGATGGCCTGGGCCAGCACCTGGCCTGCCCGGGCGCTGCCCGCGTGATCCTCACCGCACCTGGCAAGGGCGCGCTGAAGAACATCGTGCACGGCATCAACCACGGTGACATCGCTGCTGATGACAAGATCATCTCGGCTGCTTCCTGCACCACCAACGCCATCGTGCCGGTGCTCAAGGCTGTCAACGACAAGTACGGCATCGTCAACGGCCACGTCGAAACCGTTCACTCGTTCACCAACGACCAGAACCTGATCGACAACTTCCACAAGGGCAGCCGCCGTGGCCGTGCCGCGCCGCTGAACATGGTTATCACCGAAACCGGCGCTGCTACCGCTGCTGCCAAGGCACTGCCAGTGCTGAAGGGCAAGCTGACCGGCAACGCCATTCGCGTGCCGACGCCGAACGTGTCGATGGCCATCCTGAACCTGAACCTGGAAAAGGCCACCAACCGCGACGAAATCAACGAGTACCTGCGCCAGACGGCCATGCACTCGGAACTGCACAAGCAGATCGACTACGTCAGCTCGCAGGAAGTGGTTTCGACCGACTTCGTGGGCTCGCGCCACGCCGGTGTGGTTGACGCTGAAGCCACCATCGCCAATGACAACCGCGTTGTCCTGTACGTCTGGTACGACAACGAGTTCGGTTACAGCTGCCAGGTGGTTCGCGTGATGGAAGACATGGCCGGTGTGAACCCGCCAGCGTTTCCACGCTAATGCGCTTGTAAGGCAATGAAAAAACGGGAACCTTCGGGTTCCCGTTTTTTTTGCCTGATGAAACGATCGGGCATTTACTGTGTCTGTACTGGCCCTTTCGCGGGCTCGCCCGCTCCCACAGGGATATCGCAGGTCGTGAGGGAAGTGAAGTTCCTGTGGGAGCGGGCGAGCCCGCGAAAGGGCCAGTACAGGCATTCGAGATCTCGATATTGCGCGCATTTATTTGTCTCTTGCTGATGCTGCTCACCGCCTGCAACCAGGGCCCCACCCTGGAGCGCCTGGGTGGCCCGACCATGGGCAGCAGCTACAGCATCCAGTACGTGCGCGAGCCCGGTGGCCCGGCGCCGGCGCAGGTACAGGCGGCAGTCGAAACCATCCTGCACGACATCGACCAGCATTATTCGACCTACCGCGGCGACTCCGCCGTCAGCCAGTTCAACCAGTTGCCCGCCAACCAGTGCCTGGCCCTGCCGACCGACATGCTCGAGCTGGTCAACCTCGGCCAGCACCTTGCCGAGCAGAGCGACGGTGCCTTCGATCTTACCGTCGAGCCGTTGCTCGACCTGTGGGGCTTTGGCCCCCAGGCCCGCCACGAGCAGGTGCCAGACCCGCAAACCCTGGCCCAGGTGCGCCAGCGCGTGGGCTATTGGCACTTGCGCATCGACGGTCACACCCTGTGCAAGGACGCCCCGGTGCAGCTCGACTTCAACAGCATCGCCGCCGGCCACGCTGTCGACCTGATCGCCGCACGCCTGCAAGCCATGGGCGTAACCAGCTTTGTCGCCGAAGCCACTGGCGAGCTCAAGGCGGTCGGCCGCAAGCCCGATGGCAGCCCGTGGCGCATTGCCCTTGAGTTGCCCCGCGAAGACCGCCAGATCGCCCGCCAGATCATCCCGGTCAATGGCCTTTCAGTATCAACCTCGGGTGACTATCGGCACTATTTCGAGGAGAATGGCCGGCGCTATTCGCATACCTTCGATGCCCGCCGCGGGCGCCCGGTGCAACACGACCTGGCCGCCGTCACCGTGCTCGATGCCTCGGCGCTGCAGGCCGATGGCTATTCGACGTTGCTGCTGATCCTGGGCCCTGAGCGTGGTTGGGATTTTGCCGTGGCGCATGGCCTGGCTGCAGTATTGGTGACTCGGGTAGAGGGTGGCTTCGTCTCTCGAGCTACGCCCGCATTCGAACGGGCAGTGAAAGGCGATTGAAAGCGCAGGCAGGGATGATTGCCGCCAGGGAATGGGTGAACCATATGTAGTGCGGGCAAAATTGGCCTACGACGCGACCAAGGGTTAATGTGCGCGGCGTTCACGCTTGATTAGACTGCACCCGAATTTTCTCATGACGCCCCGGCGGCATGATCGCGCCCCGCGAGCGACCGTGGCTTGCGGGCCAGTTCTGAAGGAGTACGCATGGCTGTCTACAACTACGACGTAGTGGTGCTGGGTTCCGGCCCGGCCGGTGAAGGCGCGGCAATGAACGCCGCCAAAGCAGGGCGCAAGGTGGCGATGGTCGATGACCGTCGCCAGGTCGGTGGCAACTGCACGCACCTGGGTACCATCCCGTCCAAGGCACTGCGTCACTCGGTGCGGCAGATCATGCAGTTCAACACCAACCCGATGTTCCGTGCCATCGGCGAGCCGCGCTGGTTCTCGTTCCCTGACGTGCTGAAAAGCGCCGAGAAGGTCATTTCCAAGCAGGTTGCATCGCGCACCGGCTACTACGCCCGTAACCGTGTCGACGTGTTCTTCGGCACCGGCAGCTTCGCCGACGAACAAACCGTTGAGGTCGTGTGCCCGAACGGCGTGGTGGAAAAACTCAACGCCAAGCACATCATCATCGCCACCGGCTCGCGCCCGTACCGCCCTGCCGACATCGACTTCCATCACCCGCGCGTCTACGACAGCGACACCATCCTCAGCCTCAGCCATACCCCGCGCAAGCTGATCGTGTACGGTGCTGGCGTGATCGGTTGCGAATACGCCTCGATCTTCAGTGGTTTGGGCGTGCTGGTAGAGCTGGTGGACAACCGTGGCCAGCTGCTGAGCTTCCTGGACTCGGAAATCTCCCAGGCGCTGAGCTACCACTTCAGCAACAACAACATCACCGTTCGCCACAACGAAGAGTATGAGCGCGTCGAAGGCCTGGACAACGGGGTGATCCTGCACCTGAAGTCGGGCAAGAAGATCAAGGCCGACGCCTTGCTGTGGTGCAACGGCCGTACCGGCAACACCGACAAGCTGGGCCTGGAAAACATCGGCATCAAGGTTAACAGCCGTGGCCAGATCGAGGTCGATGAGGCCTACCGCACTGCCGTGTCGAACATCTATGGCGCCGGTGACGTGATCGGCTGGCCAAGCCTGGCCAGTGCCGCCCATGACCAGGGCCGTTCGGCTGCCGGCAGCATCGTCGATAATGGCAGCTGGCGCTTCGTCAATGACGTGCCGACCGGCATCTACACCATTCCGGAAATCAGCTCGATCGGCAAGAACGAGCAAGAGCTGACCCAGGCCAAGGTCCCGTACGAAGTGGGCAAGGCCTTCTTCAAGAGTATGGCGCGTGCGCAGATTGCCGGCGAGCCGCAGGGCATGCTGAAAATCCTGTTCCACCGCGAAACCCTGGAAATCCTGGGCGTGCACTGCTTCGGCTACCAGGCTTCGGAAATCGTCCACATCGGCCAGGCGATCATGAACCAGCCGGGCGAACTGAATAACCTGAAGTACTTCGTGAACACCACGTTCAACTACCCGACCATGGCCGAAGCCTACCGGGTAGCTGCCTACGACGGCCTGAACCGGCTTTTTTGAGCGGCTCCGACCGGTGGCCTGAGCCGGTCGGAGAGACCGATTTCAACCCTACCCGAGGGTGGTCTTGGCCAAACCGGGAAAGTCTGTAATCAGGCTGTCCACGCCAAAGTCAGCGAGCCTGCGCATCAGTGCCGGTTCGTTGACCGTCCACACCGACACGTGCAAACCCTGGCCCTGTGCTTTGAGCAGGCGCTCGGGGGTGCACAGTGTCCAGTTCAATGCGAGCATCTCGCAGCCGTAGTTCTGTGCCACCTTCAACGGGTCCAGCCAGGCGTATTCGGCTACCAGCCCGCGTTTCACGTCCGGCACCAGTTCCAGGGCAGCGCCCAATACTTCGCGTGAGCTGGAGGTGATGGTTACCTTGTCCAGCAAACCGTATTGCTGGGCCAGTTCGCGGATTGCCAGCACGGTAGTGGCGGCGCGGGTACGCGAAGCGCTCTTGACCTCCAGCTGCCAGTGTTCGAACGGGCACTTCTCGAACAGCTCTTCCAGTTTCGGGATCGGGCAAGGTTGCACATGGCCCGGGCCCCCTTTGCGGGCGTCGATCTTCACCAGGTCGGCGGCCGGGTGCTCGACCACTTTGCCGCGCCTGCCGGTGGTGCGCTTGAGGGTTGGGTCATGAATGACCATCAGCTCGTTGTCGGCCGACAGGTGCAGGTCCAGTTCGCAGCGGGTGACGCCGTGGGACAGGCACTGGCGGAAGCTGGTCAGGGTGTTTTCGGGCGCTTCGCCCTTGGCGCCGCGATGGCCGTAGATCAGAGTCACGTTCGTTCCTTCAAATCGGGGGGAAATGGCCTCAGGAGGCGGGGTCGTTCTGTCCCAGCTGCTGGCGCCGTTGTTGTTGCTGGCGCTGCAGGATATGGCGGGCCAGCAGTTGACGCTGGGCGTCGGTCATGTCGATGAATTCGGTGCCCACCTCAAAGCCGCCTTCAGGAAGCGGGTCGCAATGGGTGACCCTGCCGCGCAGCAGAAGGCCATGGGCGCGCGGCATCAGCACCATTTTCACTTTTACCCGGGTGCCGGGGGCAATCTGCGTGGCTTGCGCAAATTCGATACCGCCTTCGGAAATGACCACCGGCAGCGGCTGGCCCACTTCGCCGAGCAGGGTTTGTGCCACGACTGCGCTGAGCAGGTCGAGGCGTTTGTTCTGCGCCTTCAGGAAGGCGGCCAGGGTGCGGTCCTTGTCGCTCAGCTGGCGCAGCAGGTGCTGCGACTCAAAGTCGGAAAGGTGCAGTTCGCTGAGCAGGTTGAACAGCGGGGAATCATCTTGCAATACATCTGGGTCAAGGGCTTCGGCCGCGCTGAGGGGGCTGATTTGGAGTGCGATCCGATCTTCGATGCGGTAGTATTCGCGGCGATCTTCTTCGTCTAATGTCGTCATGGCGAACCCAAGGTAGCGGCGGTGGTCCGAGTGTAAAGCCGCCGTTGGCGCCTCGCCACAAGGACGTTCCCTTTCATCCGAACAAGCCCCGACATGTTCAGACCTCTTTTCGCATTCATCGGCACGCGTTATACCCGTGCCAAACGCCGTAATCACTTCGTCTCGTTCATTTCCCTGACCTCGATGATCGGCCTCGCCCTGGGCGTGGTGGTGATGATCGTGGTGCTGTCGGTGATGAACGGTTTCGACCATGAGATGCGCACCCGCGTGCTGGGCATGATCCCCCATGCCACGCTGGAGAGCGGCCAGCCCATTGGCAATTGGCCAGCCCTTGCCCAACAAGTAAAGCAGAATCCGCAGGTGGTGGCGGTAGCGCCGTTCACCCAGATGCAGGGCCTGCTGACCCATGACGGCAAGGTGCAGAAGGTGCTGCTCAACGGTATCGACCCGGCCCGCGAGCGTGAGGTGTCGATCATCGACAACTTCGTCCTGCAAGGCCGCCTCGACCAGCTGGCGCCGGGCGAGTGGGGCATCATGATCGGCGACAAGGCCGCGGCCAAGCTGGGCGTGGCCATCGGCGACAAGCTCACCTTCGTCGCCCCCGAGGTCAGCGTGACCCCTGCCGGCATGTTCCCGCGCATGAAGCGCTTCACCGTAGTGGGCACCTTCCACGTGGGCGCGGGCGAGATCGATGGCTACCTGGGCCTGACCAACATCAGCGACCTGTCCCGCCTGCACCGCTGGAAGCCCGACCAGGTGCAGGGCCTGCGCTTGAAGTTCGATGACCTGTTCCAGGCGCCACGGGTGGCCTGGAGCATCGCCCAGCAGCTGGGTGACCAGGAGTACTACAGCCGCGACTGGACCCGTACCCACGGCAACCTGTACCAGGCGATCCGCATGGAAAAGGCCATGATCGGCCTGCTGTTGCTGCTGATCGTGGCGGTGGCTGCGTTCAACATCATTTCCACCCTGGTGATGGTTGTAAACGACAAGCGTGGCGACATTGCCATCTTGCGCACGCTGGGCGCCACCCCCGGGCAGATCATGCTCATCTTCATGGTCCAGGGCACGGTGATCGGGGTGATTGGCACCCTGATCGGTGCCGTGGTCGGGATCGTCGCCGCGCTGAACGTCAGCTCGGCAATTGCCGGCATCGAGAAACTGATCGGGCACAAGTTCCTCAACGCCGACGTGTACTTCATCGATTACCTGCCGTCGCAGATCCAGGCCCAGGACGTGTACATGGTCTGCGGTGCGGCGCTGGTCCTGAGTTTCTTCGCCACCCTGTACCCGGCCTGGCGTGCGGCCCGCACCCAGCCTGCAGAGGCGCTACGTTATGAGTGAGTCGCGCATGAGTGATAAAGCCGTTCTGAGTTGCCGCAACCTGGGCAAGTCCTACGACGAGGGCCCGGAGTCGGTGCAGGTGCTGTCCGGCCTCAACCTGGAGCTGCACGCCGGTGAGCGCATTGCCATCGTCGGCAGCTCGGGCTCTGGCAAGAGCACCTTGCTCAACCTGCTGGGCGGCCTCGACCGGCCAACACAGGGCAGCGTCTGGCTGGCAGGCGAAGAACTGTCGGCGCTGGGCGAACGTGCCCGCGGGCTGCTGCGCAACCGCGAGCTGGGCTTTGTCTACCAGTTCCACCACCTGTTGCCGGAGTTCACCGCCATCGAGAACGTGTGCATGCCGCTGCTGATTGGCCGCACGCCCATTCCCGAAGCCCGCGAACGTGCCGAAGCGCTGCTCAAGCGCGTGGGCCTGGGCCACCGCCTCAACCACAAGCCGGCCGAGCTGTCCGGTGGTGAGCGCCAGCGCGTGGCGATTGCCCGTGCGCTGGTCAACCGCCCAGGCCTGGTGATGCTCGACGAGCCGACCGGTAACCTCGACCACCATACCGCCCAAGGTATCCAGGAGCTGATGCGGGAGCTGTCCAGCGCATCGCGCACGGCGTTCCTGGTGGTCACCCATGACCTCAACCTGGCGCGGCAGATGGACCGTGTATTGAAGCTCGACGACGGCCACCTGGTGGCGATCTGATCGACTGCCCGGGGTGGCAGGTGCCGCCCCGTTTTCCTGTTTTCTTTGGGTGATTCCGTACATGTTCAGACCCTTGCCCATCTTCATCGGCGCGCGCTACACCCGAGCCAAGCGCCGCAACCACTTCATCTCGTTCATCTCGATGACCTCGATGATCGGCCTGTCGCTGGGCGTGCTGGCGATGATCGTGGTGTTGTCGGTGATGAACGGCTTCCAGCGCGAAATGAGCTCGCGCATTCTCGGCCTGGTGCCGCATGCCGCCATCCTTGGCGTGCAGCCGCTGGACGACTGGCACAAGGTGGCCGACGCGGCCACGCAGAACCCGGCGGTGATGGCGGCAGCGCCGATTACCGAAATGGAGGGCATGCTGTCGTACAAGGGTGCGATGCAGCCGATCCAGGTGGGCGGTATCGACCCGGCCGAAGAGGGCAAGGTCTCGATCGTTGGCCAGCACATTGTCCAGGGCCGCCTGCAGGACTTGCAGCCGGGCGAATTCGGTGTGGTCATTGGCGAGCTGACCGCTCGGCGCTTCCGCCTTAATACCGGCGACAAGCTGACCTTGATCGTGCCGGAAATCAGCAAGGAGCCGGGTGGTATCACCCCGCGCATGCAGCGCCTGACGGTGGTCGGTATCTTCAAGGTCGGCGCTGAGCTGGATGGTTCGCAGGCCTATATCCACGTGGCCGACGCTGGTGAGATGCAGCGCTGGGCACCGGGCCAGGTGCAGGGTGTGCGCCTGAAGCTGCACGACCTGTATGCCGCGCCGCAGGTGTCCAAGGCCATTGCCGCCGGGTTGGGCGATGCCTACCGCGCCGATGACTGGTCGCACACCCAGGGCAGCCTGTTCAGTGCCATGAAGATGGAAAAGACCATGATCGGCCTGCTGCTGATGATGATCATCGCGGTGGCGGCGTTCAACATCATCGCCACCCTGGTGATGGTGGTGAACGACAAGGGGTCGGACATTGCCATCCTGCGCACCTTGGGGGCCACGCCGGCGCAGATCATGGGCACGTTCATGGTCCAGGGCAGCCTGATCGGCATTGTCGGCACGCTGATTGGTGGCGTGCTGGGTGTGATTGCCGCGTTCAATGTCAGCCAGATCGTCGGTTGGCTGGAACGGGTGAGCGGGCAGCACATCTTTACCTCGGATGTGTACTTCGTCAGCAGCTTGCCGTCGCAGTTGCAGTGGGGGGATGTGGTGATGATCTGCGCTGCAGGGTTGGTGATGAGCTTCCTGGCGACCATTTACCCGGCTTACCGGGCATCGCAGGTGCAGCCGGCGATTGGTTTGGCGGTTTGAGGTAGGTTCGAGGGCCTCATCGCCGGCAAGCCAGCTCCCACAGGTACCGCGCAGGCTCTGGGCCTGATGCAGTCCTGTGGGAGCTGGCTTGCCGGCGATGGGCTGCGGAGCAGCCCCAATTTCACCTGTCTTCGGCGAATACGATCACAAACCGCGTCCAGCCCCCCTCACACTCCGCCCGAATACGCCCGCCATGGGCCTGTACGATCGACCGGGTAATCGCCAAACCCAACCCCGCATGCTCGCTACTGCCTTCCCGCCGCGCCGGGTCCACCCGATAAAAACGGTCAAACAGTCGCGGTAAAGCAGCGGGGTCGATGGCCGCGCCGGTGTTTGCCACACTGATCCTCGGCCCAGGCCCCAACATCACCCGGATCTGCCCACCTGCCGGGGTAAAGCGCAGCGCGTTATCCAGCAGGTTGGACAGTGCCCGGCGCAGCATGTGCCGATCACCGTCCAGCACGGCTTCACCCTCACGAAGCATTTGCACGTCACTGTCCTCGGCCAGCGGCGCGTAGTACTCCAGCAACGCATCCACTTCCTCATGCAGCGCCAAAGGTGCTTGCCCTGGCACCAGCAGGCCGTGGTCAGCCTTGGCCAGGAACAGCATGTCGTTGATCATCTGTGCCATCCATTGCAGCTCTTCCAGGTTGCCATGCAGCGCTTCGCGGTATTCCTCCAGGCTGCGCGGGCGGGTGAGGGTGACCTGCGTGTGGGTCAGCAGGTTGGACAGCGGCGTACGCAACTCGTGGGCGATGTCGGCAGAAAACGCCGACAGGCGCTGGAAGGCATCGTCCAGGCGCTGCAGCATGGCATTCATGCTGCTGGCCAGCTCGGCCAGCTCTTCGGGCATTTGCGCCACCGGTAGGCGGGTGGTGAGCGAGCGTGCCGACACGCTGGCGGCAACCTGGCCCATCTGCCGCAAGGGGCGCAGCCCGCTGCGGGCAGCCCAGGCCCCCAGCAACGCGGTGACCAGCGCAGACAGACCGACCGTCAGCCAGATCAAGCGCTGCATGCCTTGCAGGAAGTGCTGGTGATGAGTGATGTCGAGGTACAGCGTGAGTTGCGGCGACGCTGTTGTGCCCTGCGCCAGGGGCACGGCCAGGCTGCGGTAGTCGGTGCCTGGCGCATGCACGGTGGCCAGCCCGGCGGGCAGGGGGGGCAGCGGCAGCCCGGTACGGCTTTCGAACCAGGTGGCGCCATCGTTGCCACTGATGCGCAGGGCCAGGTCGGCCTGGTGGCTCAGTTCATCGCGCAGGGCGGGCAGACGGGCCTGTAGCGCTTCAGGCGTGCTGACGCCTGCCAGCTGGGTGCGCAGCAGCGACAGGCGCGAGTCCAGCAGTTGCTGGTCAAGTTCGACGAAGTGCTGCTCGCTGGCCCGGCTGAACAACAGGCCGGCGCCGAGCGAGACGGCGGCGGTGCAGGCGGCGAACAACAGGGCAAGGCGGCTGCCGAGGGAAAGCCGACGCATTACTCGGAGCGCTCTTCAAGTACGTAGCCCATGCCGCGTACGGTGTGGATCAGCTTGTGGGTGTGCGGGTCGTCGATCTTAAGGCGCAGGCGGCGGATCGCCACTTCGATCACATTGGTGTCGCTGTCGAAGTTCATGTCCCATACCTGCGAGGCGATCAGTGATTTTGGCAGTACTTCGCCCTGGCGGCGCAGCAACAGTTCGAGCAGGGCGAATTCTTTGGCAGTCAGGTCTATGCGCTGGCCTGCGCGTTCGGCGCGGCGACGGATCAGGTCCAGCCGCAGGTCGGCCAGGCCCAAGGTGGTGTCCAGGCTGGGGCTGGTGCCGCGGCGCAGCAGGCTGCGCACCCGGGCCAGCAGTTCGGAAAAGGCAAACGGCTTGACCAGATAATCGTCGGCACCCAGTTCCAGGCCATGCACCCGGTCTTCGACGGCGTCGCGGGCAGTAAGGAACAGTACAGGCGTGTCCAGGCCGGCCTGGCGCACGGCTTGCAGGATTTGCCAGCCATCCCGGCCGGGCAGCATCACGTCGAGGATCAGCAGGTCATGGTCGCCGGTCAGGGCCAGAAACTGGCCGGTCTCGCCATCGGTTGCCAGTTCGGTGGCAAAACCGGCCTCGCTCAGGCCCTGGCTCAGGTACTGGCCGGTGCGGGCCTGGTCTTCGACGATGAGTAGTTTCATGTAGGTACTCTTGTTTCAGGCGTTTCGCGGCCCCTGTGGGAGCGGGCACGCCCGCGAACACGGGCGAAGCCCGTGCCATCCAGCGCGGCGGCTGCTTCGCGGGCATGCCCGCTCCCACAGTGACCGTGCAACCTTCTGGATTTTGTGCAAGGCAGTTGCCCTGCATATTCCGCAGGGCTTTGGCTGAAATGATACGTGACGAACCACCGGCACGCTCAAGCTGACAAAGTTGTAATCTGCCTGTCAGGTAGCTGCCAGTCGCCCCTGACTAATGTGGCTGCATCCCGTTGTGTATTCCCGGAGTCATCATGAAACGCCTGTTCATCACCGCCGCTCTTGCCCTGGCCAGCCTGCCTGCCTTTGCCGGCGAGTCGCAAACCTTCGCCTTCGGTGAGCCAGCCCCGGCGGCCAAAGCCACCCGTACTGTAGACGTGGTACTCAAGGACATTGCCTTCGAGCCCAGGAACCTACAGGTAAAAGCCGGCGAGACAGTGCGCTTCGTGCTGGTCAACGAGGGCAAGTTGCCCCACGAATTCAACCTGGGCGACAAGGCCATGCACGCCGAACACCAGAAGGAAATGGTGGCCATGCAGGGCAAGCTGTTCACGGCGGGCATGAACCATGAGGGTATGAACCATGAAGGCATGGACCACGGCCAGATGATGGACCATGGTGGCGGCCATGGTCATGGCGGCGGCAATACCGTGCTGGTAATGCCCGGCCAGCGCGCCGAGCTGACCTGGACGTTCCGCAAGTCGGCGCCCATCGAGTTTGCCTGCAACGTACCGGGGCATTACCAGGCCGGCATGGTCGGGGCGCTGACCATCGAGTGACTTGCGCTCCAAGGCAGGGTGCAAAACCGGTAGACTAGGGGCAATTCGAACCTCTAGGTCAGTTTCCATGCATCCTGCTGCCGAACATTCCCCGCTGGGCAAGTCCAGCGAATACATCGCCACCTACTCCCCGGAACAGCTGTTCCCGATTCCGCGTACCGCCAAGTGGGCCGAACTGGGCGTCACCGCGCAGACTTTGCCCTGGCAGGGCGTGGACTACTGGAACTGCTTCGAACTGAGCTGGCTGCTGCCGTCGGGCAAACCGGTGGTGGCGATCGGCGAGTTCGCCATCCCTGCTGATTCGCCGAACATCATCGAGTCCAAGTCGTTCAAGCTGTACCTCAACTCGCTGAACCAGACGGTGTTCGCTTCGCCGGGCGAGCTGCAGGCCTGCCTTGAGAAAGACCTGTCTGCCGCTGCTGGCAAGCCGGTAGGCGTGAAGGTGCGCACCTTGGCCGAGGTCGAGGCCCAGGGTGTGACGGCTTTGCCGGGGCAGTGCATCGATGTGCTGGACGTTGCCATCAGCAACTACGAGCAGCCGCAGCCAGAGCTGCTGCATTGCAACGCGGAGCGGGTGGTGGAAGAAACCTTGCACAGCCACCTGCTGAAGTCGAACTGCCCGGTGACCGGCCAGCCGGACTGGGGTAGCGTGGTGGTCGAGTACAAGGGCAGGGCGCTTGACCATGCCAGCTTGCTGACCTACCTCATCAGCTTCCGCCAGCATGCCGACTTCCATGAACAGTGCGTGGAGCGCATCTACCTGGATTTGAAGAACCTGCTGCAGCCGGAGCACCTGACGGTGTATGCGCGCTATGTGCGCCGGGGTGGGCTGGATATCAACCCGTACCGTAGCACCGGGGCGATCAACCCGGACAACAAGCGCCTGGTGCGGCAGTAAGGTTCAGGTACGCTGGGGGCGCTCTGCGCCCCTTTCGCGACACAAGGCCGCTCCCACAGGTACAGCGCAAACCTCTGATCTTGCGTTGTACCTGTGGGAGCGGCCTTGTGTCGCGAAAGGGCTGCAAAGCAGCCCCGGCCATTTCAGATCCCCATGCTGTGCAACGAGTTGACGATGCTGCGCAGGGTCGCGGTTGCGTCCGGGTGATCAGCTTCGAAACGTTCGATTGCCAGATGGACGTTATCGACCAGGTTGTTGTCCGGCGTGGCTTCTTCAAGCTTCAGTTGCGCCTCGATCTGGCGCGCTTCTTCGTGCAACGCAACCAATTCCTCTTCCGAAAGCGGTACGTTGCGGTCCAGTTGCTCGCGCAAGTTGTTCAGGCGCTCTTGCAATTCGCGGGCAGGCATTGGCAGTTCTCCATCAATGGCTTGGCAAGCCATGGACCTCAGCGAAGCGGCAAAGGTTCTGGCCTGCCTTCAGCGTAATCCACCTGCCGCTGCTTTGCATGATCCGCGTCAATGCTGCTGTATCAGGGTTTTTCACCCTTGCGCCGGCGTTGGGCGATGTCCTCCAGGCAGGTGTCCAGCGCCTCCAGGTGGTCGATCACCGAGTGCACGCCCAGGCCGAACAGCTCCAGCGTCGCCTTGCCGCGGGCCAGGTCCTGTTCCTGCGGGGTCAGGGCTTGCCATTGCTGCGAACTACGGTCGCAGAACGGGCTGCACGCAGCCAGGCCCACGGTCCACAACCCCGCATTGAGGCCTGATTGCAACAGGCGCGGGTCACCACTGACCAGTACGCAGCCGTCCAGGCGTTCGCTATCCAGGGTCATCAGCGCCTGCCAGCAAGCGTTGGGCGCAGGCCAGCGTACGCCGTTGACGGAATGCCCCGGCAGCCAGTCGGGCAATACGTGGGCCAGGCGCCTGCTTTGGCTGGCGTTGAGGTCATCCAGCCAGATGCATGGCACCTGGCGCTGACGCAGGCTGGCAAGGGTAGCCAGGGCCCCGGGGGCGGGCGAGGGGGCGCCGCCATTGATGGCCTGTACCAGGCAGCCGCGCAAGCCGAACAGCACAGCAGTGAAGGCGGGTGCAGCGTCCATGGCAACTTCCCCCAAATAGCCCGCAGGCTATTCGCTGATTGTTACCGCTCTGTGACAGTGACGGGTGAGCAACAGTTGTTCACAAAATATTGAGCAAAAATGTGTAAAGCTGTTTATCAGGCCGCAAGCCTCTATACTGCCGCCTTACCAGCAGCGCGCCCCGGCGCGTTTGCGGCCGAGAAATTCGATGGAGAGACATCTATGCGTAGGATCGGTGCCAGTGTGATCGAACGAGTCACCCAGGCCTGTGTCTGCGCCAGCATGCTGCTGGCGCCCGTGGCAGCCACCCAGGCAGCCACCGAGGAGGATCCCTGGGAAGCGGTCAACCGCCCGATCTTCCGTTTCAACGATACCCTCGACACCTATGCCCTGAAGCCATTGGCCAAGGGTTACCAGGCGGTTACTCCGCAGTTCCTTGAAGACGGTATCCACAACATCTTCCGCAACCTGGGTGATGTGACCAACCTGGCCAACGACCTGCTGCAGCTCAAGCCCCATGCGGCGGGCGTGGACACTGCGCGGTTGATCGTCAACACCACCTTCGGCCTGGGCGGTTTCTTCGACGTGGGCACCAAGATGGGCCTGCAGCGCAATGACGAGGACTTCGGCCAGACCCTGGGCTACTGGGGCGTGCCGAGCGGCCCTTACGTGGTCATCCCGTTGCTGGGCCCAAGCACTGTGCGTGACGGCGTGGCCAAGTACCCGGATACCTACACCAAGCCCTACCGCTACATCGACCATGTGCCGACGCGCAACTCGATCTTCGCGCTGGACGTGATCGACACCCGTGCCGACCTGCTGTCGGCCGAGAAGCTGATCCAGGGTGACAAGTACATCTTCATTCGCAACGCCTACCTGCAGAACCGCGAGTTCAAGGTGAAGGACGGCGAAGTCGAAGACGACTTCTGATCGCTGAGCAGGGGTCGCAACGCGGCCCCTGCTCAATGCATGGCCAGAATCCGCAGCCCGAACTTCTGCTGCCCACCCGGCTGGTCGGCAATCCATACCACCTCGGTGCTGGCGTGCAGCCCTTTCAGTGCCGGGTGGTCGGAATCAATCCTCACTTCGATATGATCCCCCACCTGGAAGCGCTGTGGGGCCTGCACCTGCATACCGCTGCTGGACAGGTCCAGGCACACCGCCGCAATGACCTGGCCTTGATGCAACAGGTTCACCTCGGTGTCGATGCGCATGCGGATGAAATCGCGTTTCTCGCTGTGGCTGGAGGGCGTCTGGGGCATGCTGCATCCTTCCCATCGGGTTGCGCTGGTCCACTTTCTTATAACTCCCGGTGATTTGCCCTGTAAAGTGCGGCGAGGTCGACCCTTGCATGCTTGAAACGCCTGCCAGATGGGAGTACCGTCTGCGCCTTACAAGGTAGCTCTAACAGTTGCCGGACAGTTGCCGGTCAGGTGTTCTTGTCCTACAACTCAAGTAGAGTGTGACCACAAAGAATTCCCGTAGCTGGCCGTCTGCCTTGCCGACACCGCTGCACAAACCCAAATCGGCGCCGTTCGCCCACATGCAGAAAACCAGTGCAACGCTGCTGATTATCGATGACGACGACGTGGTCCGTGCGAGCCTCGCCGCCTATCTTGAAGACAGTGGCTTCAGCGTCCTCCAGGCCGGTAATGGCCAGCAGGGGCTTCAGGTCTTCGAAGAACACCAGCCCGATCTCGTGATCTGCGATCTGCGCATGCCGCAGATGGGCGGCCTCGAACTGATCCGTCAGGTCAGCGAGCGTGCGCCCCAGTTACCGGTGATCGTGGTGTCAGGTGCCGGCGTCATGAGTGATGCTGTGGAAGCTTTGCGCCTGGGCGCTGCGGACTACCTGATCAAGCCGCTTGAAGACCTGGCCGTGCTTGAGCATTCGGTGCGCCGCGCCCTCGACCGTTCGCGCCTGGTGCTGGAAAACCAGCGTTACCGCGACAAGCTCGAAGCGGCTAACCGCGAACTGGAGGCCAGCCTGCACCTGTTGCAGGAGGACCAGACCGCCGGTCGCCAGGTGCAGATGAACATGCTGCCGGAAAGCCCTTGGCTGGCAGGCGATTTTGCCTTCGAGCATCAGATCATCCCGTCGTTGTACCTGTCGGGTGATTTTGTCGATTACTTCCGCGTGGACGACCGGCGCATTGCCTTCTACCTCGCCGATGTTTCCGGGCATGGCGCGTCGTCGGCGTTTGTGACCGTGCTGTTGAAATTCATGACCACGCGGCTCATGTTCGAGCTCAAGCGCAGCAAGATGCGCGAGTTCAAGCCGTCGGAAGTGCTCAGCCATATCAACCGCGGCCTGATCAATAGCAAGCTGGGCAAGCACGTCACCATGGTCGGCGGGGTGATCGACGAAGAGTCTGGCCTGCTGACCTACGCGGTGGGTGGTCACTTGCCGCTGCCGGTGTTGCACACCCCCGAGCATACCCGCTACCTGGAAGGCCGTGGCCTGCCGGTGGGGTTGTTCGACGAGGCTACCTACCAGGACCTGGTGGTGGAGCTGCCGCCGCAGTTCAGCCTTACGCTGATGTCCGATGGCATTCTGGACCTTTTGCCGGGGCACACGCTCAAAGATAAAGAAACCGCCTTGCCGGAAATCGTCAAGGCAGCAGGTGGCAGCCTGGATGGGCTGCGTCAACGATTTGGATTGGCTACGCTTGGGGAGATGCCGGATGATATCGCCCTATTGGTGTTGAGCAGGAACCTTCAATGAGTACCGGTAGAATCCAGTTCGCCGAGCAGAGTGGCACCTTCGTACTGAAGTTCGTCGGTGAAGTGCGCCTGACCCTGTGTTCGGCGCTGGATGCAACGATCGAGAAGATATTCACCGCGTTGAACTTCTCGGCGATTGTCATCGACCTGACCGAAACCGAGAGTATCGACAGCACCACCTTGGGCCTGCTGGCCAAGTTGTCGATCCTTTCACGGCAGAAGGTGGGCCTGTTGCCGACCGTGGTGACCACCAACCCGGATATTTCCCGGTTGTTGCAGTCGATGGGCTTCGATCAGGTGTTCAACATCGTCGATCGTCCGATACCTTGCCCTGAGTGCCTTACCGACTTGCCGTCGCAGGACCAGAATGAAGATGTGGTGCGCTCCAAGGTGCTGGAGGCGCACAAGATCCTCATGGGCTTGAACGACTCCAACCGCGAAGCGTTCCATGATCTGGTGAGCGCGCTGGAGCGCAGCTGACCGGTTGCCAGGCTACTACCTGGCAACAAATTCGGTCGCTTCACCACCGCCGGCACCCAGCTGATACACCCGCGCCGGCCGCCCTTGTTCGTCAAAGAACACCTGGCCCAACCCCGCGCCATTCCACAAGCGCTCCCCAGCCTTGCTGTGGCTGGGCGTACGCGGCACTACCTCCATCTCCCGGCGCTTGGTAAACCAGTTAAGCGGCGAGCGCGGCGCATACAACCAGCGGTTGAGCCGGTCGAGCACATCCAGCAACCGCCGCGGGAACTCGTTCTTGATGCCACTGCTGGTCACCTGCCACAAGTGCGGGCTGCGCTGGCCGTGGCGGATCAGCACTTCGTAGACGAACGAATAATGCACGTCCCCGGACAGCACCACGTAGTGCCCCGGTGTGCGCGAGTGGCGGAAGATGTTGAGTATGACCTGCGCCGCACCCCGGTGGGCCATCCAGTTCTCGGCATCCACCAGCAGCGGGTAGCCCAGCCAGCTGAATACTTTCTGCACTGTTTCGATCAATTTCACGCCAAAGATCGGAGCGGGTGACACGATAACCGCCGAAGGGTGGTCAAGCAGCGCTTGCTGCAACTCGCTGAGTGCCTCCCAGTCGAGCAGGCCGGACGGCTTGGCGAGGCTGCTTTCACTGCGCCAGCGGCGGGTGCGGGTGTCCAGCACCAGCAAGGGCGGGTTGGTGGGCAAGTTGAACTGCCAGCCTTGAAAGCGCAGCAGTTTGTCGATCAGCGCATCCTGGTTCTGGCTGTTCATTACCTGGCATTGGCCGATCAGTGGCGCGCAGCCGTCGGGATCGTTACCCCAGGCCTGGCACAGCAGGTAGCCGAGCAAGGCATTGCCAATGATCCGTCGCGAAAACGGATGGTTGTAGGCGGTTTCTTCCCACTGTGCCGAGAGGTTCCAGTCGTCGGTGATGTCGTGGTCGTCGAAGATCATCAGGCAAGGCAGGTGGGCCATCACCCGCGCCACCTGGCCGAGGTTGTCGGCAAACGCCCGGATCAGTGGCAGTTCCTGCTGGTAACGAGTCTGGCGCTGGTCGCTGAGGCCACTGGGCATGTCCATGTCCACTAGCTGCCAAGGCACAGGCGACCAAACCAGCAGGTACATGGCCATCACCTCGGCGAAGGTCACAAGGTGGTTGTCGGCGTTGCTGGAGGAGAAAATCGGCTTGCGCTTGCCGCCAAAAAAGCGCTCGCGCAGGGTTTCATTGTGTTCCTGCGCCGGCAGCAGGTCGGCGCGGTGGTAGTAGCTGGCCGGGTGCTGGTACAGCGCCTGGCTGTCGGGCACTACCGCACCTTCAAGCTGCTCGTCGAACAAACCCAGGCGTGCGATCAGCCCATGAATTGCACGCAGCATGGGGCCGGCGACATCGTCGGCGTACACTTGGTCGCCGGTCATCAGTAGCACGGCCGGGCGCTGTTCAGGTTGCTCGCAGGCCAGCAGAAGGCGGTCGGCGCACAACAGGCCGTCGGCGGCGGGGTGGTGTGGCTTGCGGCAGGAGCCGTGCAGCAAATGGTCAAGGCGGTCGCGCAGTACCAGGTTTGGGCGTTTGCTGCCTGGGTAGAGCAAGTGTGGCGCCCAGCCGGCGATGCCATGGCCGTTGATGATCAGGTCGTAGTCGAGCAACTGGTTGCAGGGCAGGGGATCGGTGAAGTGGATATCAAGCAGGTGGATGAAGGCGTGCTTGCCGACCGGGATAACCTGGCAATCGACCTGTGCCTGGCTGGCCGGGCAGGTGAATTCAGGTTGCAGCGGTTGGGTGGCGACCAGCCAGACGGCCAGGCGCTGGGGTTCCAGGCGGCGCAGTAGCGGGCCGGTGAGTACTAGGGGCAAGGGGGTAGGGGAGGTCATCGACAGCTCGGGTGGCTTGCGGGCCTCTTCGCGCGTAAAACCGCCCTCACAGGTACAGCGCCAACTTCAGGCCTGTGGGGTTCACTGTGGGAGCGGGCTTGCCCGCGAAGAGGCCCTGGAATTCAATACACAACTGATGCCAGGGAAAACAAAACGGGCGGAAAATGCTGAACACTTCCCGCCCGTCAGGCAAACCCGATATGTATCAGGCTTTTTCAGCCATCACTTTCTCCAGTTTTTCCTGGTCCCGCGCAAACTGGCGGATGCCTTCGGCCAGCTTCTCGGTACCCATGGCATCTTCGTTCATCGCCCAGCGGAACTGGCTCTCACTCAGTTGCTGCTTGGCCTCGCCAGCATTGCCCGGCTTCAGCACCCGCGGCAATTCACCTTGGTCATCGCTCAGTTGCTGTAACAGTTCGGGGCTGATGGTGAGGCGGTCGCAACCGGCCAACTGTTCAATCTGGCCGATATTGCGGAAGCTGGCGCCCATGACCACGGTGTTGTAACCATTGGCCTTGTAGTAGTTGTAAATGCGCGTGACCGACTGCACACCCGGGTCTTCGGCGCCTACGTATTCCTGGCCGGTGCTCTTCTTGTACCAGTCGTAGATGCGGCCCACGAACGGCGAAATCAGGAACACCCCGGCATCGGCACAGGCCTGGGCCTGGGCGAAAGAGAACAGCAGGGTGAGGTTGGTCTGAATGCCTTCTTTCTCCAGCTTCTCGGCAGCGCGGATACCTTCCCAGGTGGAGGCCAGTTTGATCAGCACACGGTCGCGGCCAACGCCGGCCGCTTCGTACAGTTCGATCAGCTTGCGCGCCTTGGCCAGCAGGGCCGGCTCATCGAACGACAGGCGTGCATCCACCTCGGTGGAGATACGCCCCGGAATGACCTTGAGGATGCCCGACCCCACTGCCACTGCGAACTTGTCGCAGGCCAGGTCGACATTGCCCTTGGCATCGGCCTTTACCTGCTTGAGCAAGTCGGCATAGCCCGGGATGGCGGCGGCCTTCAGCAGCAGCGACGGGTTGGTGGTGGCATCGACCGGTTTCAGGCGGGTGATAGCGTCCAGGTCCCCGGTGTCGGCGACCACGGTGGTGAACTGCTTGAGTTGTTCCAGCTTGGAGGTCATGGGCGTGCTCTGTCCTGTGCATTTACTCGACATTACCCGAGCCCCGACGGCCGCTCAAGGGCCTGTAGGTGCGGGCCCGCCCACGAAGGGCGGTGCGAAGGTGAAGATTCGAGTCGTAAGCTGTCATGAGGTTCCGCAACTGCATGCATGGGCGGTTGTGGATGCCACTGGCTTACACAAGAAACTCAGGTCTGCGCCCCACCCTTGTGGGAGCGGGCGAGCCCGCGAACACCGGCGAAGCCGGTGCCATGCACCGCGTCGTCTGCTTCGCGAGCATGCTCGCTCCCACGGGATTGCACATACCTGACCTGCGCGGGGGCGACCATTGTGCCCGTCCAGCTGGATTACCGCCCTTGCAACAACTCCACCGCCTGGTCAAACACCGCCAACGGCTCCGCCGCCTTGTGAATATCTGCCGACAGCAACTGGCGGAACCGCCGCGCACCCTTGAAGCCTTGGGCCAGCCCCAGGATGTGCCGGGTAACGTGGTGCATGGCACCACCGCTTTGCATATGCGCAACAATATAAGGCCGCAGCTGTGCCAGCGCCTCACTACGGCTGACCACCGGTGCATCGCTGCCAAACAGCTGCTGGTCCACCTCGGCCAGCAGGTAAGGGTTGTGATAGGCCTCACGCCCCAGCATCACGCCGTCAAAGGTTTCGAGGTGCGCCTGGCACTCGTCCAGGGTCTTGATCCCGCCGTTGAGTACGATTTCCAGGTCCGGGAAGTCTGCCTTCAACTGCGCTGCCACGTCATAGCGCAGTGGCGGGATCTCGCGGTTTTCCTTCGGCGAAAGCCCTTCCAGAATGGCGATGCGCGCATGCACGGTAAAACTGCGGCAGCCAGCCTCGCGCACCTGCCCGACGAAGTCGCACAGTTCGGCATAGCTGTCGCGGCCATTGATGCCGATGCGGTGCTTGACCGTCACCGGAGTCGACACCGCGTCACGCATGGCCTTCACGCAATCGGCCACCAGCGCCGGGTGCGCCATCAGGCAGGCGCCGATCATGTTGTTCTGCACCCGGTCACTCGGGCAGCCGACGTTGAGGTTGACCTCGTCGTAGCCCGCGTCCTCGGCCAGGCGTGCGCAGGCCGCCAGGTCGGCAGGCACGCTGCCGCCCAGTTGCAGCGCCAACGGGTGCTCGGAGGCATCGTGGCGCAGGAAGCGATGGGCGTCGTTGTGCAGCAGGGCGCCGGTGGTGACCATTTCGGTGTAGAGCAGGGTTTGCTTGGAGAGAAGGCGCAGGAAGAACCGGCAGTGGCGGTCTGTCCAGTCCATCATCGGTGCAACGCTGAAGCGGCGTGACGGCTCAGGGCGCGTGGTTGCTGGGTTAGAGCCTAGGTCAGTGGTCATATCGTTCAACGTTTTCGGTACCGAATTCTAAATTTTGAGGCGTTTTAGCAAATTGCAGGGGCGGCGTAGCAAATGCTCGCAACAAAAAAGGACCTGCACCTGCCTGGGCTGTCGGTTAGTTTACCAAGGCAGCTTGGAATCCGTCAGGGTACAGGTCGGGGACTCGTTCTCAAACCTCTGCGTGTGCGTTACAAAAATTCATACACACGTGCAGACGTTAGCTATGTGTGCTGCTGCCTTTCTGTGGAGATCACTCCACCGCTATGGGGAAATTGGCATGTCGTTTCGTACCAAAAAGCGTGAACATCCCGTATCGATCCACATGCGAGTGGGTACCATACAGCGAGACCTGATCGATGCGGCGGTAGATCTGATGGGAACGGACAGAAGCAGCTTTATCCTGGATGCTGCCTGCAAGCGAGCAGAGGAGGTGCTCATTGAGCGCCAGCTGTTCCTTCTCGATGACGAAGCCTTCGACCGCTTCGAACAGGCACTGGAGCAAAACGCTCTGAAGGATAACAAGTGCCTACAGGTGCTAATTTCCAAACCCGTGCTGTGGAGCTGAGCAAGCCAGCGCATCAAACCGCACGCTATGACAGCGCGTGCATGCCGCGTTAGTTAACGCGCCATGCACGCGCTCACAGCCAACGTTTGACTACTTCAGCGGCACATAGATATCCGTCTGCCATTCCTCCAACGGCGTTTCCGGATACACGCTCAGGTAGTGGAAGAACAACGGATGATCGCGCAACTCTTCATCGCTCGAAGGCAACCAGTCCCGATAAATCGGGTAAATGGTTTCGCCGATGTAGTCAGGCGAGCCGACATGCCGAACCACGGCGCAACGCCCCGCCGGAATGACCCGTTCATGCACGCCGAACTCATTGGGTTGCACGGCCTCATCCATTTCCCCGCAAACCGCGAAGCGAAAGGCGTGCGCCGGGGTGGTGTCGGGGTTGTCGTAGGGGATGCCGAAGGTGCGGCTGCTGGCCACCGGCGATTGGCCGCTCTGCATGCGCCATTGGCGAAAGCGCGCAACGCTTTCGCCGACCAGGCCGGGCGCCCCGCGGTGCTCCAGCGCGGCTACGCGGGTTTCGGCGAAATCCACGATACGGATTTGCATGGTGATACTCCTGGAAAGGTGAGGAACAACGAATACCGCACTCCAGGCCTGCCAGTTCGGGGCCTTGGCGAACGCGCTCGGTGCCATGCCAAATGCGCGCTTGAACGCCCTGGCAAAAGCTTCGGGGCTTTCGAAGCCGGCGCTGAAGGAGGCTTCCAGCACCGAAATGGCAGGCGAGGCCGCCAGTTGATGCGCTGCCCGTCGAAGCCTCATCAGTTGCACATACCGCGAAACCGGTACGCCCATGTATGCCGTGAACTGCCGATGGAAATGAAACGCCGAGAAGCTGGCGATGCGGCTAAGGGCAGCCACCGACAGGTCGCCTTCGAGGTGGCTGTCGATGTAGGCAAGCACGGCTTCGAACCGTTTTGCGTAGGTCGGGTTGTGCTGTGAGTCAGTCAACGAACGGAATCTCCGGAAGGTGCGGTGAGCGCTAGCATCCGTTGTTCAGGCATCGAGGTGCCTAGCCGTGATTGCTCTCTGCGGGAGTGTCTTGACCATGGGGTGGATGGCACCGGCGTTGCCGGTGCTCGCGGGGGCGCGTCAGTAGTGTATGCCAAGCGTCAAGGAGCTGCGCAGCAGCCCCAGTGACGCTATCTGGCAGGCCGGTCAGTCAACCCGCACGAACTCATTCTTGGCCATGTCACTGCCGCCTACGGCTTCCAGGCGCTTGCCGCCGTCCAGCACGCGAACGTTGATCAGAGCAAGCCCGTCCTTGTTGCGTGCAGTGACTACATCATCCTTGCGTTCCCATTCCTCAACCTTGACCTTGCTGCCGTTGGTCATGATGTAGTCCTTGGAAAACTCCCATGTCTGCTTTGGGCTTTTGAAACCCATTACAGTGGTGGTCGCTTCGTAGGTGCCTTCCAGGGCGTCGTTGCCGCAGCCGGCCAGTACAAAAAATGGCAACGCTGCGAGCACAAACTTGAATTTACGCATGGGATTTCCTTATCGGTTGGTGTGTATCGGGGTTGCAGGCCACTTTATGCTGGCCCGCGTGTCAGAACCCGGTGAGCGCCACAGGCACCCATCCTTGGGCAGGCGCAAGCATACGGATATCAAGCTGCTTTGCAATGTCAGCCGGTGTGGGTAACGGCGCTGATGGGGGCATACCAGGGGGCAGCAGAATCAACATGAACCTGCTTCTGCTTCCTGGGCAGGAACGGCGTATCGAGCGTGCCCAGCGCAACCGACACCCAGTCGGCAAACTCACCGTGGGTGCGCGACCAGAACAGGCTTGAGCCGCATTCGCCGCAGAACTCGCGCACTACCGTGGGTGAAGAGGCAAATTTCTTGAGGCTGGTAGCACCGCGCAGTATTCGCAGTTGGCTGCGCGGAACGCTCCCGTACGAAGCAAACGCGGCCCCGTGGTTTTTGCGGCACTGGCTGCAGTGGCAGTGGCTTACAGCCTTTGGCGGGGTGAGTAGCAGGTAACTGACCGCTGCGCACAGGCAGCTTCCTTCATAGGTATCGATCACTGGCGCTTCCGTGCAGGTGGAAAGCGCCAGCGTAACTGCCTTGGCGTGATCAGTCGACTGGCCACTGCCGGGCTTTTGCCCGCGATCAATGCTGCGCGCTGTCCACCGCGATGCTTTCGCCAGAAACGTCGGCGTAGCGGGCACTGCGGTTGGCAATGGCGTAATGGATCAGCCCGCCCAGGCCAGCGCCGAAGAACCAGGAAAACTGCGACAACGTATCAAACGCCGGTACCAGCGCCAGCACGGTGGCGATCAGCGCAGCCGGGATAAATGCCGCTACGGCGCGCAGGTTGACCCCGCCGCTGTAGTGATAGGCGGCCTGTGAACTTTCGCTATACAACTGCGGCAGGTTCACGCGGCTGCGGCGTACCAGGTAATAGTCGGTGACGATGATGCCGTACAAAGGGCCGAGCAGGGCGCCCAGGCCGCCGAGGAAATACACGATTACCGACGGGCTGTTGTACAGGTGCCAGGGCAGGATCACCACCGCAATGGCGGCGCTGAGCAAGCCGGCGCGGCGGAAGGTGAGCAGGTTGGGCGCCAGGTTGGCCAGCACGTAGGCCGGGGCGACGAAGTTGGCCATGATGTTCACGGCCACGGTAACGATCAGGAACGCCAGGCAGGCAAGCACCAGGCCAGCGGTGTTGGGTATGGCGGCGACGATTTCAGTCGGGCTCTGCACCAGTTTGCCGTCGATGCTGAACTGCGCACCGGCCAGTACTACAGCGACCAGCGCGAAGCCGAGCATGTTCACCGGCAGGCCCCAGAAATTGCCCACGCTGATGGTGCGCCGGTCCGGGCAGTTGCGGGTAAAGTCGCAGAAGTTGAGGATCATGGTGCCATACAGCGAGACCCACAAGGCAGCCGCACCCAGCACCTTCAGCCACATTGTGGTGCCGGTTGGTGCCTTGCCGCTGGACCAGGAAATCGACAGGCCACTGCGCCAGTACATCCAGCCCGCAAGGCCGGTGAAGGCTACCAGGATGATGGGCCCGGTGATGGACTCGAAGCGGCGCACCATCTCCATGCCGTAGGCGAAAATCGCCACCTGCACGCACCAGATGCCGAGGAAGGTGACCCAGCCCAGGGGCGACAGGCCCAGGATCGCGTTCTGGTCATACGCCTTGAGGTCTGGAGCGAGGGCAGTCAGCAGAACGCGCAAAACCACCGAGGCAAGGTAGGTCTGGATGCCGAACCAGGCGATGGCGATGACCGCACGGATCAGTGCCGGGATCTGTGCACCATGGATGCCGAAGCTGATCCGGCACAGGACGGGGTAGGGCAGGCCGGTTTTCTGGCCCATGTAGCCGGACAGGTTCATCAGGCCGTAGATCACCAGCGCGCCGAGCGCGAAGGCGGCGAGGATCTGTGCGCCGCTCATGCCCAGGGCGAACAGGCCGATGGCGAAGGAGTAGTTGGCGATGTTGTGCACGTCGTTGGTCCACAGCGCAAACAGGCTGTAGCGCCCCCAGGTACGGTTCGCCGCGCGGGTCGGGGCAAGGTCGGCACTGTACAGGCGCGGGCTCAACGCCAGCTGGCCGGGCTCGGTCGTGTCGGTGGGGAGCGTATCAGGTGGGCTAACATCGGAACGCGAAATCGACGCCATCGGGACCTCGTGATGGTTGTGTACTTTTATTGTTGGATTTGTATACAAACAAGATTCGTACCAAGCCACGGGCGCCAATGAATGCTGGGCGCGCAGGTCTCTTTCGGCTTTTTCCGGTATGGCGTGAGCGGCGAGTTGGGAATTTTGTGCACACTTGCTGTGCTCATTTGTTACCACGCACGAGGAATGCAGGGGGCAGGTGGCTTTGTGCGGCGCGTTCCGACTAAGCTGGCAGCAGGGATCGAAGAGGGATTATTCGATGTTGCATGTATCGCTCGGGCTGAGCCTGTTGCTTGCCGCCGCCCTGGTCGAAGCGGCACCCCTGCAGGTGCCCACGCCGACCGAACTCAGGCACCAGCTCGACAGCCTCAAGCCTGGCCAGTTTCTCTGGTACCCGCAGGTGTCGCCGGTGGGGCCGGTAACCGTTGTCGTGAGCCTTACCGAGCAACGTGCCTACGTGTATCGCAATGGCATCGCCATCGGCGTCAGCACTGTGAGCAGCGGCAAGGCAGGCCGTGAAACGCCCACCGGTGTATTCAGCATTCTGCAGAAAAAGGTCGAGCACAAATCCAGCCTCTACAACAGCGCGCCGATGCCGTACATGGAGCGCCTGACGTGGGATGGTATCGCCCTGCACGCCGGCCACCTGCCGGGTTACCCCGCGTCGCATGGTTGCGTGCGCCTGCCGCTGGCGTTTGCCAAAAAGCTGTATGAGGTCACCGGTTTCAGTTCGACCACGGTTATTGTTTCCGACACCCACAGTGCCCCGGTGGAGGTCTACCACCCCGGCGTGCTGGCGCCTACGGTCAGCGAAGGCAAAGCCCAAGGGCCGCTGGTGTTGAGCAATCAACAGTTCTGGGACGACCCGGACCCTGCCTCAGGGCCGTTGTCGATCCTGGTCAGCCGCGCCGACTTGCGTGCCTATGTGTATCGCGGTGGCCAGCTGGTCGGCTCCGCCCCCGCACTTTCGCTGCAAAGCAGCCAGCATCGCAGCGGAATGGCGGTGTATTCCCTGCTGCAAAAGCCCTCCAGCCTGGCCGTCGACGGCGCGCTGCCCTTACATTGGTCAGTGGTGGGCCTGAGCAACCCGGAGTACGGGAATACGCCCTATGAACAATTGGGGCAACTGACCATCAACCCGGAGTTTCGTCGCCATCTACGTGCGGCGATGGATGTTGGCACCATGCTGGTGATCACCGACTGGGCGTCCACCCGGGATACCCGCAGCGACGGGAAATTCACGGTGATCAGCACCGAAGGCAGTGAGGAAGTTAAACCATTGGTCAAGAAATGATCGGCAATTCTTTAGAAATCAAGCAAAGTAGCCGCTTTTGGCTGCAATCAAGGCAAGAAAAGCCAGGTTTTCATCAGGGTAATCCATGTCGATGTTCAAACCATTGCAGGGGGCCATCCGGCTCTCGGTGGCCAGTATTGGCCTGTTTTTCCTCAGCGCCTGGCAGGCCGCGCACGCGCAGCCCCTGCCTGGTGCCGCCGAGTTGCAACGGTTGGCGCCGAATGCCAGCCTTTCGACCTTGACCCTGGCACTTACTGCCTACGCCTGTGCCAGCCACAGCGAAGCGGACAAGTTGCTGACGGTGATCGACTATTCAAAACCCTCGCGTGACAAACGCCTGTGGGTGTTCGACCTGCGCGCCAAAAAGCTGTTGTTCGAAGAGTGGGTTGCCCATGGCAAGAACAGCGGCGCCGATGTGCCAACCACGTTCTCCAATGCGCCGAACAGTTACCAATCCTCTCTCGGCCTTTATGAAACCGGCCAGACCTATAGCGGCAAGCACGGTCGCTCGCTGCGGCTGCAAGGGCTGGAACCGGGGTTCAACGACAACAGTATGTCGCGGGCGATCGTGATGCATGCCGCCGCCTATGCCGACCCCAAGGTCGTGCCCGGCCTTGGGCGCCTTGGGCGCAGCCAGGGGTGCCCGGCCGTTCGCCCGGCCATTGCCGGCAAACTGATCGAGACGCTGCAGCGCGGCAGCTATGTGTTTGCCTATTACCCGCAGCAGGATTGGCTGAAGAAGTCGCGCTTCCTCAACGCCCAGAGCTGCCCGCTGGCGGATCAATCGATCGCCAGCAAGTAGGCGAGTGGGTCAGGCGCTCCCCTTGGCCTGCTGCTCCAGATGCACCTGCAACGTCGGGTCGATTTGCAGTGCGGCGGCCAGTTCGTCAAGGTAGGCCCGCTCGGCGTCCTGCTGATCGTCCACCAGCATCACGCTGGCCAGGTACATTTCCGCGGCCATGGCCGGGTCTTGGGCCGACTGCGCGACCTCGGCAGCATCCAGTGGCTTGCTCACTTCTTCATCCAGCCACTGCTGCAGTTGCGGGTCGTTGGCGTGGCGTTTGATTTCAGCGTAGATCAGCTGTTCTTCCTGCTCGTCGATGCGCCCGTCAGCCTTGGCTGCCGCGATCAGTGCGCGCAGGATTGCATGGCTGTGATCTTCGGCCTCGGGGCCGGACAGCTGGTCTACCGTACGCAACGCTTGTTGCGGGGCTGCCGCCTGGCTGCGCTGCCAGCTTTGATAAGCCTGGAACGCCATCATGCCCAACGAAGCCAGGGCGGCATAATTGATGCCGCCAGCGGAACGGCCCTGGGTATAGCCGCCAGCGTTGCTGCCAGCGCCGCCCAAAATGCCACCCAGTAAACCACCAAGCCCCCCACCTGATGCACTGCCACCGCCAAGTAGCCCGCCCAGCAAACCACCCAGGCCGTCTTGCGATGACATACCGCCGCCTTGCGGTGCTTGCGAGCGCTGCCCGGCCCGAAGTAACTGTTCGAGCAAATCACTGGTGTTCATGGCGCCACCCTCGGTCGGTAGTCGTTGCCCAGACCAGCAACGATAGCTGTCGCAAGGTGAGCTGGCATGACCGTTTGGCTGCAAAGTTGGTGGTGAACGCGGCCAGGCCCGAGGTACCTGTGCATCACTCAGCTTGACGCGTGAAATTTTTTATGTAATTTTTCATGAAAAATAACGCTAAAAATTTCACGGCAGTCCGAAACGATGAAGATGCACGAAGAGGTTGAAGCCCTCGCGATCCTTATTCACGACCTGCGCAAATTCAAGAACCTGACCCTGGGTGAACTGGCCGAGCGCATCAACCGTTCAGTCGGTTTCCTTTCCCAGGTAGAGCGGGGCGTTTCGCGCCCGACCGTGGCAGACCTTACCGCCATCAGTGAAGCGCTTGGTGTGTCCACCGCTTACTTCTACAACCTGAGCAAGCCCCGCGGCATCGGCTGGGTCACGCGCCCCCATGAGCGGCGCACGCTGTACCTGGAGTCGGGCATCACCGATGTGCTGGCTTCGCCCACCATCGCCGGCGCCTTCTCCATGCTCGACAGCCATCTCGAGCCCGGCGCCAGCAGTGGCGAGGATTACCTGAGCGACCGTTCCGAGCAGGGCTGTTTCGTGCTCGAAGGCGAACTCACGGTATGGCTGGACGAGGGCGACGCGGTGACCCTCCAGGCCAACGACTGCTTCCAGCTGCAACCTCACGCGCAGTTTCGTTACGCCAACCTGACGGAAAAGACCACCCGCGTGCTCTGGGTCTTCAACTGAATCTGTTCACCTCACAAGGATAAGAAGATGAGTGTCATCTTTGCGGATCTGCTGACTGAAGTGCGCTCGTTCCGGGCGCAGCACCCGGCAATACGTTATGTCGACCTGATTGCGCTGGATATCCCCGGGCACTTCTATGGCAAGCGCTACCCCATGGACATGCTGGAAAAAGTCGCAGCCGGCACACCGTTGAAGCTGCCGCAAAACTGTGTGCTGTTGGGCACCCAGGGCGGCCTTTACCCGATTGGTGACTACTGCTTCGCCGACGGCGACCCGGATGCCGCCCGGCGCCTGGTGCCGGGTACCCTGAAACCGGTGCGCTGGGAAAAGGAAGTGATTGCCCAGATGCTCATCACCTCCGATGGCACAGCCAAGCCTATCGAGTTCGAACCCCGTGAAGTACTGGCCCGCGTCATCCAGCGCCTGGCCAAACGTGGCATTCGCCCGGTGGTGGCCTTCGAGCTGGAGTTCTACCTGTTCGACCGCAAGCTCGACAACGGCCTGCCGCAATACCCACGGGATACCGCGACCGACGACGAAGACGACCAGCCGAACATGCACATCGAGCGGCTGTCACGCTTCTCGTCGGTGCTGCACGAGATGGTCGATGGCGCCAACGAACAGGGTGTGCCGGCGAACGTCATCACGGCGGAGCTTGGCCCAGGCCAGTTCGAGATCAACTTCGCGCACAGCGAAGATGCCCTGAGCGCGGCAGACTGGTCGGCGCTGTTCTGCCGCAGTACCCGCGGCATCGCGGTGAAACACGGCTACCGTGCCAGCTTCATGAGCAAGCCGTACCTGGATGCGCCGGGCAGTGGCATGCATGTGCACGTCAGCCTGTACGACAGCGCTGGCAACAACATCCTGGCGGGCGCAGAGCAGCGCAAGCTGCGCCATGCGGTGGCCGGATGCCTGGAGCTGCTGCCCCACTGCATGCCGATCTTCGCCCCCAACCACAATGCCTACCGCCGCTACGGCGCCATGGTCAATGCGGCCAGCAAGGCCAGCTGGGGTTTCGAGGACCGCGACGCCTGCATTCGCATCCCCGAGTCCGACCCGCGCAACCTGCGTATCGAGCACCGGATCGCTGGCGCCGATGCAAACCCGTATCTGGTGCTGGCGGCCATCCTGACGGGCATGGAGCATGGCCTGGATCGCGGCGCCGAACCCATCGCCCCGTTGAACGAAAACCGCCAGAGCGGCATCGACTTCCCCAAGGATGCCCTCAGTGCCCTGGCCGCCATGCGTCACCACCCGGTGGTCAACGAAGGCCTGGGCAGTGAATTCGTGATGGTCTATTGCGAAAACAAATACCAGGAGCAACTGGACTTCATGCGCCACATCGATGCCCGCGAGTACCGCTGGTTCCTGTAAGTGCCGAAGCTCGAACAGCGACACCTTCCCAACGTTTGAATACCACGCGCAATACCGATTTGCCGGAGGAAGATATGCCACGTGTGCCCGTTATTGGCATTACCGCATGCACCAGCATGATTGAGCAGCATGCCACCCAGACCATCGCCGAAAAGTACGCACGCGCGGCGGCCAAGGCAGCCTGTGGCTTGCCCATCGTGATACCCAGCCTTGGCGAGCTTATGGACAGCGCCGACATTCTTGACGTGGTGGACGGGCTGATCTTCACCGGGTCGCCGTCCAATATCGAGCCGTTCCACTACAACGGCCCGGCCAGTGCTGCGGGGACCCATCACGACCCCTTGCGTGATGCCACCACGTTGCCGCTGATGCGTGCAGCCATCGCCGCAGGTGTGCCGGTGCTGGGGGTTTGCCGTGGCTTCCAGGAAATGAACGTGGCGCTGGGCGGCACGCTGCACCAGAAGGTGCACGAAACCGGCATGTTCATGGACCACCGCGAAGGCAAGGGCGAGCCGATCGAAAAGCAGTATGGCCCGCGTCACACCATGCATGTGGAACCCGGCGGCCTGCTCGACCGCATGGGCTTGCCGGCGGTCTTCGACGTCAATTCCATCCACGGCCAGGGCATTGATGTACTGGCGCCCGGGCTGAGGGTGGAGGCGCTGGCACCCGACGGGTTGGTGGAAGCGATTTCAGTCCAGGGCAGCAAGGGCTTTGCCTTGGCTGTGCAATGGCACCCCGAGTTCCAGGTCATGGACAACCCGCATTACCTGACCATCTTCCAGTCCTTTGGCAAGGCTTGCCGGCATCGCTCGGTATTGCGCCAGAAGCTGTTGCAGTCCGCCTGAATACCGACCGTTCCCTTTGATAAAAAAATACCTGCGCAGCCTGGCTGCGCAACGTGATGGAGTGAAAAAATGAGTGAACAGAATTCGCAGACCCTTGCCTGGCAAGCCATGAGCCGCGACCATCACCTGGCCCCGTTCAGCGATGTGAAGCAACTGGCCGAAAAGGGCCCGCGCATCGTCACGTCGGCCAAGGGCGTGTACCTGTGGGACAGCGAAGGCAACAAGATTCTTGATGGCATGGCCGGCCTGTGGTGCGTGGCGGTCGGCTATGGCCGCGATGAGCTGGCCGAGGTCGCCAGCCAGCAGATGAAGCAGCTGCCGTACTACAACCTGTTCTTCCAGACCGCGCACCCGCCTGCGCTGGAGTTGGCCAAGGCCATCGCCGATGTGGCGCCGCAAGGCATGAACCACGTGTTCTTCACTGGCTCCGGCTCTGAAGGCAACGACACCGTGCTGCGCATGGTTCGCCATTACTGGGCACTCAAGGGCCAGAAGAACAAGAAAGTCATCATCGGCCGCATCAACGGTTACCACGGCTCCACCGTGGCGGGCGCAGCGCTGGGCGGCATGAGCGGTATGCACCAGCAGGGCGGGGTGATCCCGGATATCGTGCACATCCCGCAGCCGTACTGGTTTGGCGAAGGCGGCGACATGACCGAGGCCGACTTTGGCGTGTGGGCGGCCGAGCAGTTGGAGAAGAAGATCCTCGAAGTTGGCGTGGACAACGTTGCCGCCTTTATTGCCGAACCGATCCAGGGCGCCGGTGGTGTGATCATTCCACCGCAAACCTACTGGCCGAAGGTGAAGGAAATCCTGGCCAGGCATGACATCCTCTTCGTCGCCGACGAAGTGATCTGCGGTTTCGGCCGTACCGGCGAGTGGTTCGGCACCGACTACTACGACCTCAAGCCCGACCTGATGACCATCGCCAAGGGCCTGACCTCCGGTTACATTCCAATGGGCGGAGTGATCGTGCGTGACGAAGTGGCCAAGGTCATCAGCGAAGGCGGCGACTTCAACCATGGCTTCACCTATTCCGGCCACCCGGTGGCGGCTGCGGTGGGCCTGGAGAACCTGCGTATTCTGCGTGACGAGCAGATCATTCAGCAGGTGCACGATAAAACCGCGCCGTATCTGCAACAACGCCTGCGCGAGCTGGCCGACCACCCGCTGGTGGGCGAAGTGCGCGGCCTGGGCATGCTCGGTGCTATCGAGCTGGTGAAAGACAAGGCCACCCGCGCCCGTTACGAAGGCAAAGGTGTGGGCATGATCTGCCGCCAGCACTGCTTCGACAACGGCCTGATCATGCGCGCCGTGGGCGACACCATGATCATCGCGCCGCCGCTGGTGATCAGCCTGGAAGAGATCGACGAACTGGTGGAAAAGGCCCGCAAGTGCCTGGACCTGACTTATCAGGTTGTTCGCTGAGCATCAGTGAGTGCCACCGGGGCTGCTGTGCAGCCCATCGCCGGCAAGCCAGCTCCCACAGGGATCGCGCAGTTCTTCAGGCATGCGCTGTACCTGTGGGAGCTGGCTTGCCGGCGATGGGCCGCAAAGCGGCCCCGGGTTGCTTGACTGATGGGCAGCAAATCCTTGAAGAAATTTGCTTTGTGAAATGAATCATGTACTTTTCAGGGCATTCATTTTCCCGTCCGAAAGTCGCGATTCAACTATGAAAGTGCACGAAGAGATTGAAGGCCTGGCAGTACTGATTCGCGACCTGCGCAAATTCAAAGGCCTGACGCTGGGCGAGCTGGCCCAGCGCATTGGCCGCTCGGTGGGTTTTCTGTCCCAGGTTGAACGGGGCGTATCGCGCCCAACCGTAGCCGACCTCACCGCCATCAGTGAAGAGCTCGGCGTTTCGACCGCCTATTTCTACAAGCTGGAAAAACCCCGCGAACTCGACTGGGTCACCCGCCCGCATGAGCGCCGCACCCTGCACCTGGCGGGCGGCATCACTGACGTACTGGCATCCCCCACGATATCGGGCGCCTTCTCCATGCTCGATAGCCACCTGGAGCCAGGCGCCAGCAGTGGTGAGGCGTATCTGGACGACAGCTCGGAGCAGGGCTGCTTCGTGCTCGAAGGCGAGCTGACCGTATGGCTGGGCGGCGGCGAGCCGGTAACGCTGCGCGCCAGTGACAGCTTTCAACTGCAACCCCACGCCAGTTTTCGTTATGCCAACCTTACCGACAAGCCCACGCGCGTGCTTTGGGTGTTCAGCTGAGGGGCGCGTAGGTTAACGCCATGGTTGTGATGGCAACTTTGTATCTGGGCCAATGCAGGTCGAGGTGTGGGAGATGACCCGCAGTGGCTGGTTCGATGGCTCGCTCCGATCAGGTCTTGATCAACAACCCGCGTAGCAGTATTCGCAGGGCGTCAGTCGCACTTCGCAAGCGCGCTGGCCCTTGATCCCCGTCAGCAATCCAGAGCGTGGCTTCAGACAAGCTGCCATAGATCATCGATGCCAACGCTTCGGCGTCCATTTCAACTACTACGCCTTGCACCATGAGCGCGTCGATCAAGTGCTGCATGGACTTGACGCAATGACGTTGTGCTTCAGATGAGGCCCCTCCCAGAACGGCTCTGGCGTCCCGCAGCACGAGGCGCTGGATTTCAGGTTCCAGCGCCATCTGCAAGTAAGCCTCGCAGCGTCCGTGAAAACCTTCCCACGCGTTTTCAGCGTTATCGGAGATGGCTTGCAGGCGCGCATCCATTTCCGCATCGATCTGCTCGACAACGGCTGCAAGCAGCCCTTTCTTGTCGCCAAAGTGGTGATAAAGCGCGCCACGGGTAAAGCCTGCCTGGGCGGTCAGGTCGTCCATCGATGTATCTGCATAACCCTTTTCACTGAACACCCTGCGGGCGGTGTTCAGCAAGGCCGCTCGGGTCTCTTCCATGTCGGCACGGGTGCGGCGAACCATTTGCGCTCTCCTTACATAAGCGATGCATGATTATTTACATACGGTGCGTATGAATATACGCTCTTATTCATACGCAACGTATGTATCTTCCATCCCAATGCAACTGACCTGCAAGCTGTTTTCAAGGAGATCCAGATGGCCACACCTTACCGGGAACTGTTCAAGGCGCCAGGCAGCGCGGGGTTCTGCATGGCGGGCTTGCTAGCGCGAGTGCCTCTGCCGATGACCGGGATTGGCATCATCACCATGCTGTCCCAATTGCGAGGCAGCTATGCGCTGGCGGGTATGGTCTCAGCGACATTCGTGCTGGCCTATGCGCTGGTTTCACCCCAGGTATCAAGGCTTGTAGACCTGAAGGGGCAACGCCAGGTGCTGCCATTCGCTACCGCAACAAGTGTCATCGGGCTATTGATCCTGGCTGCCAGCGGATTGTGGCACGCGCCTGACTGGAGCCTGTTCATCGGAGCATTGCTCGCCGGATTCATGCCCAGTATCTCAGCCATGGTGCGGGCCCGTTGGACAGCGCTTTATCGAGGCCAGCCCCAGTTGTCGACGGCGTACTCGCTGGAGACCGTGATCGACGAAATGTCCTTCATCCTTGGGCCGCCGCTGGCAATCGGGTTAGCCATCATGGTATTGCCTCAAGCGGCACTGCTGGTCGCAGCATCGTTACTGCTGTTCGGTGTGATTGCATTGCTTTTTCAGCGGGCCACCGAACCTGCGGTTGAGGCTCGGGGCCTTTCTTCTGCACGCTCACGTTCAGTCTTCCGATTATCGAGCGTACGGCTGTTGACGTTGCTGTTAATGGCCATGGGCGTCATCGTCGGCACCGTGGATATCGTCAGTGTGGCATTTGCCGAGCAATTGAACCGCCCGGCAGCAGCCAGTGGGGTGTTGTCGGTTTATGCGCTGGGCTCATGTGTGTCCGGGTTGTTGTTCGGCGCACTTCGCCCGAATGCGCCTTTGCATCGTCAACTGCTGGCGGGGGCATTGGCAACAGCAGCGACCACGTTGCCGCTGGTGGCGGTGAGCAGTATTCCCGCCCTTGCTTTGGCAATGCTGGCGGCAGGGCTGTTCTTCGCGCCCACCATGATCGTGGCCATGACGTTGCTGGAACGCCT
This sequence comes from Pseudomonas sp. NPDC008258, assembly GCF_042956345.1. NCBI lineage: Bacteria > Pseudomonadati > Pseudomonadota > Gammaproteobacteria > Pseudomonadales > Pseudomonadaceae > Pseudomonas > Pseudomonas sp. NPDC008258. Next base: position 41,105 of record NZ_JBIBGE010000021.1, on the reverse strand, counting down.
GGTGCCCGAGCGACAAGTAACCGAGGGCATGACCTGGTTGCTTGCCGGGTTGAATGTCGGGGTGGCGCTGGGGGCAGCGGGGGGCGGCCGTATCGTCGACAACGCCGGTGTACAGTGGGGATTTTCCCTGGCGCTGGTAGCAGGCGTTGCCGTGCTGTTGGTGGCGTTCCGGACAGCGAGCCATCTACATATTCACCAGGCCTCGGCCCAGTCGGTCTCGTCGGGATGAGAGCTGCCGTTCACTCAACTAACGCAAGCCAGGGCCAACGCGCCTGGTAACTGGCGGCTTTCTGCCTGAACAAGTCTGGGCGCGGGTTCAGCTCGTTCATCTTCAGCAGGTCGTTTTGCAGGTCATCCAGGCCATGCGTGCTGTACAGCGCGCCCGTGCACACATCAACCCCAAGGCAGGTCGAGCGGATCAGGTAGCGGTCGATGCCATCCGTGACCTTGAGCAATGGAGAATAATCACCACCGAATTTAGCCTGGTACCACAGATGAACGCGGGCCTGGTTGCGCACTTCAACATTCACGCCCAGGTGCGCGCAGGCCTGCTGCACCCTGCTGATAACCCGGTCTTCTGCTTCCCAGGACAAGTCTTCGTCGAAGTAGGCGATGTCGTAATCCTTGATGCCCCGTTGGGCAGGCAGCCCGGCGCGGTGGTTCCAGACGGTCTGGAACAGCGCGCCTGCCACCAGCATGCAGTGGGGGATATCCAGCGTTGGCAGTACGGCCAGGAGCGCCCGGTTTACCGGGTTTTCGCGGATGATCGCCAGTACCTGCTCGTCAGTCAGTGAATGCATGGGGTCCGTCCTTGAGGGTTGCATTGCAGGAAGCCGAGCTTACCTGAATGGCGCCGGGGTCATGACTTGATACCGCTCGGCGCACTGCAACACCCTACAGGCGGGGGTCAATACTTCCAGGTCACCGAAGCCGTCAGGTTGCGTGGTGCGCCGTAGCTGGCGGTTGTCGCATTGTTGTACAGCGACAGCAGGTATTTGCGGTCGGTGACGTTGTTCAGGTTCAGCGACGTGCTCCAGTTGCTGTCGATGTCGTAGCTGGTCATCAGGTCGACCAGGCCGTAGGCGTTCTGGTGGATGGCGCTGTTGGTGTCGTTCTCGACGCCAGTCTGCCAGCTGACCCGGGCGCCAACCTTCATCTGTGGCAGGGTTGGCAGGCGGTAGGTGACCATACCGCGCACGCTGTGGGTCGGCACATATTTGCGCGCACGCTCGCCGTTGTCATCGTCAATGCGCACATAGGTGTAGCCAGCGAGCATGTCCAGCCCCGGTACCACTTCGCCGGAGGCTTGCAACTCTACGCCGTGGCTCTTGAAATCGCCCGGCGTGTAAACCTCCTTGACCCCGTCGAACCCCGCATCCACGGCCACGTTGCGCTGCTCGGTCTTGAACAGCGCAGCGGTCAGGTGCAGGTGGTCGTCCATCACGCTGCCTTTGAAGCCAACTTCCATGCTCTTGCCCTCCAGAGGGTCGAGCAGCTTGCCGTCGGTACCCACCACGTTGTACTGCGGGTTGTAGATTTTGGTCCAGCTGCCGTAGAGGCTCCATGCATCGTTCAGGTCGTAGACCAGGCCAGTGTACGGCGTGACTTTGCCATGGGCGCGTGTGAAGTGCTCTGAACCGTAGCTCTCACCCTTGCCGTCGGCACTGAGCATACGTGCACCGGCTATCCAGTGAAGGTTGTCCGCCAGGCTGAAGCGTGCCCCGGCGAATACGCTTTTCTGGGTGTCCTGGAAGTTCTGCGCCAGGCCCTCACTGGTGACGCCAAACGATGGCATTGGCGTGTTGCCCGCCAGGATGCCCGAGAACGAAGTGTTGAAGAAACTGCCGTGTTCCAGGTCTTCGTCATACTCCTGGCCTTTCTGATGGGTGCGCCCATACGCGGCCCCGAAGGTCAGTTGGTGCTCGCGACCGAACAGGCTGAACGGCCCTTGCACCTTGGCCTCGCCCAGCAGTTGGTGTGCCTCGCTGCGCGTGTGGTTGGCATACGCGTCGGCGACATCCCTGGAGACGCCCCCCACATACAGCATGTTGGTGTTCTGTTTTTCCTGCTGCCCGGTGGCCGTGAGCGTGGCGTTCCAGTCATTGCCGATATCATGCTTGAGCTCGACGAAGGCCCGCTGGGTGTGCAGGTTCCAGTAGGTCCACGGCTGCCCGATGCTGCTACTGCGCCCGCTGTAATGAATGGCATTGCCGTGGTTGTCCACCAGCGGCAGGTTGCCCCAGGTGCTGCCATTGGAGTCACTGTTGTGCTGGGAGAAACCCACGGTCACAGTGTCGGCGTCGGACACATCGAACGCCAGTAGGCCGGCAGCCACGTTGCGCTCGTGGCTGTAGCGGTCCATCCACGAATTGCCCTTGTCGTGGGAGTAGATGAAGCGGCCGCGCACATTGCCGCTGTCGGTCAGCGGGCCGGCTACATCGATGTCGATCCGGCGGCTGTCCCATGAGCCGACGCTGGTATCGACCTGCGCCTGGAAGGTGTCGGTCGGGCGCTTACGCACGAAGTTGACCGTGGCCGACGGGTTGCCGGCGCCGCTCATCAAACCATTGGCGCCGTGCAACACGTCGATCTGCTCGTATTCGGCCAGGTCCTGGTCGCCTACCAGCGTGCTGCTGACGAAGGGCATGCCAGTACCGTCGTATTCAAAGGTATTGATATCGAAGCCACGCGAGGTGAATTCGGTACGGTCGGTTTCGGTTTGCTCGACGGTTACCGATGGTGCTGCGCGCAGTGCGTCCTTGATACCGGTGATCTTGAAATCGTCCAGCGCCTGTCGGGTGATGGTCGTTACACCCTGAGGGGTCTGCTTGTCGGTCAGGCCCAGTTTGGTGGTACTGGATGCAGCCCGGCCTTCGTAGCCCTGGCTTACGCCATCTATCGCTTCGCTCGTGCTGTCGATCTGGGTCGCGGGCAGGGTGAGGTTGTCGGCGGCATGAACGACAGGCATGGCGCTGCATGCGCCGACCAGCAGGAGGCGGGCGGGGAGGTGACGTTTCAAGACGAATTCCTGAGGCGGGGAGTGGTAAAGGGTACGATTTCTATGCGAATGAGAAACTACATCAAATGGGAATTAATATTGATAAATAATGTTTCATGTTTCTTCACGTCCCCTAGGCATGGTCTGGGTTGTGGCGGATAGGCGCGGCGGCCCAGAACCCTGTTCCGTCCCTGTGGGAGCGGGCGTGCCCGCGAAGAATCCAACGCGGTGCATGGCACCGGCTGCGCCGGTGTTCGCGGGCATGCCCGCTCCCACAGGGCCCCTGCTAGATCAGTAAGAGATATGCAGTTCTGTGGGAGCGGGTTCACCCGCGAAGAGTACGACGCGGTGTATGACAGCGGTCGCAAGGCATGCCGCTGGTCACTTTGGTTTTGCAAGCAGTAGATTCGATTTCTTTTTGTACGATTATTTTCGTAGTGGTGGCGCTGATGTACGAAAATCAGTTTCAGGTAAGACCAGCGCGCAGTGATATCGGCGCTTGAATTAGCGGGAGTACCCAGATCATGAAGATTCTGTTTGAGGGTGATAGCGGAAAAGCACTGTGCGAGCACTGCCAGGCAGTGGTGCCCACTCGCTATACCCGACGGGATGTACCGTTCAGCGATGGCAGGGGGGTGGCCAAGGACATTCTGGTGGGGGTATGTACCCGTTGCGAGGTTGTGGTCGCGCTTCCACCGCAATCCACGCCAGCCATTCACGAGGCGCGCATGCAGCAGCTCAAGTCGATCGAGGCGCGTTTGCCGGCCGTCTACGTCGACGTGCTCGATGCGGCCATGCATGCAGTCACTAGTGAAGCGGGGGCCAACTTGCGCAAATTGTTCCTTGCCTACTATTTTCAGCAGTTGGCGCAGGTGGAGCGGTGTGGGCAATTGCAGGCTGCGCACCTGGGGTTCATCCAGGCGCTGGAAGAACAGCGAGCGCAGCGCGGGCTTGCGCGCTCCAATGCGACTCGGCGGCTGTCGATGAAGGTTAATCCGCACACGGCAAAGGACATGCTCGCGCTTCAACAGCAAACAGAGATGAACCAGACTGAGTTGCTGAAGGCGGTGATCGCCCTTATTCAGGCGGATGTCCTTGAGGCTCGGGATGATGAGGTGATCCTGGCTCTGCAGCGGCTGGCGCGGTTGGCGGTATAGTCAGCTTTGAACATTACTGCCTGTGCGTGGCGTAGCCACGTATTGGGCCCTTCGTTGATTCGCCACATTTTTGGTATTTCCTACACGATAAAGCCAGATTTTTCCCCTTCCCTGTAGTCCATTTCTGAATCATCCTTTTCAACCCGTTTCGCCATTGCGATGGAAACCTGAGCCCCCTAGTCTGCACCTGTCGTTGCAAATTCAACGGCCGGGTCTGCAAGCCCGGGGAAGTATCGAAAGCGTGCTCACCATCGAGCCGTTGGCCTGCGCCAATGGTCGTGCTTAATGGTGGCTGCGTGCGGGTGACCTTCGGGTCAGCCGGGTTTCTCGATCTTCCCCGGTCTTGCAGGCCCGTACGCAGCCGCCACCCATTCTCTGCAAGGGATGGGGTGTGGTTTTTTCTCACGAAATCGAGATGTGACCATGCTCAAAATAGTCCCGGATCCACCCGTTTCCCCAGACCCATCACACCATCTTGAAGACACCCTGATTCAGGCCACCGAATACGTGCTCTGCGCCTTATCCGTGGGCCATCACGCCATCTCCACGCTGCCCAAGTCTCCCGCCACCGTCATGACCTTGGCGGTGCTGCACGAAGTGGAGGCTGTGCGCTTGTTGCTGGAGTCGGCGATTGCGCAGGTGCAGCTCAAGGGCAAGCCGCAGATGCACAGCTTGCATTGATGGGCTGACATCAATCTTTTGCCAGCGGTGGATGGCACTGGCTGGCAGATTCAGAAGAGGTTCAAGATGGATAAAGAGTTGGATGACGACACCGGCAACCTGGGCCTGACCGTAGGTGCGGCCACGTTCCTGGACGGTATCATCGACGGCAAGAAGCTGTTCCGTGTCGAGCCCGGCAACTGCTGTGACCATGCTGTCGAGCAGGCTTCCGTGTTGATGGACTGCTCGCGGCGGGCATCGTTTATCGGGGTAATGGACAATGAACCGGTGCTGGTGTGGGCCTCGCACTTCCTTTGCGACATGGCCAAGGCCTTGATGGATGACGCCCACATGGGCATGCGCAAAAACCGGTGAGCTAGCAGCAAGCGGCGGTGTTGCGCAGGCAACAGTGATCCGACAGCGTGTTTGATCACATGCAGGCAACATCGCCGACTTTTATCGCCAACTCATTGAAAATAAAGCCATCCAGCTATTGGCACGCTTGCTGCTCCTGCCTCCTTGAACCCCAAGGACTCTCAAGGAGCCACCCCATGAGCCACACCCCGATCAAGTTCGCCTACTGGGTCCCCAACGTCAGCGGTGGCCTGGTGGTCAGTACCATCGAGCAACGCACCAGCTGGGACATCGACTACAACCGCAAGCTGGCGCAAATCGCTGAAAAATCCGGCTTCGACTACGCCCTGTCGCAAATCCGCTTCACCGCCGGTTACGGCGCCGACAACCAGCACGAATCGGTCACCATCAGCCACGCGCTGCTGGCCGCCACGGAAAAGATCAAGGTCATCGCTGCCATCCTGCCTGGCCCATGGAACCCGGCGCTGGCGGCCAAGCAGCTGGCGAGCATCGACCAGTTCACCAATGGCCGTATCGCCATCAACGTGGTCTCGGGCTGGTTCAAGGGCGAATTCCACGCGATCGGTGAGCCGTGGCTGGACCATGATGAGCGCTATCGCCGCTCCGAAGAATTCATCCGTGCACTCAAGGGCATCTGGACGCAGGACAACTTCACTTTCAACGGCGACTTTTATCGCTTCCGAAACTACAACCTCAAACCCAAGCCGCTGCAGCAACCGCACCCGGAGATCTTCCAGGGCGGCAGTTCGCGTGCGGCGCGGGACATGGCGGCGCGGGTGTCGGACTGGTACTTCACCAACGGCAACAGCGTGGAAGGGATCAAGGCCCAAGTGGACGATATCCGCACCAAGGCCGCGGCCAACGGCCACTCGGTGAAGATCGGGGTGAATGCCTTCATCATCGCCCGCGATACCGAGGAAGAAGCGCGTGCGGTGCTGCAAGAGATCATCGACAAGGCCAACCCCGAGGCGGTGCGAGCGTTCGGCCAGGAGGTAAAACATGCCGGGGCCGCCAGCCCGGAGGGCGAGGGCAACTGGGCCAAGTCCAGTTTCGAGGACCTGGTGCAGTACAACGATGGCTTCAAGACCAACCTGATCGGCACGCCGCAGCAAATTGCCGAACGCATCGTAGCGCTGAAGGCGGTGGGGGTGGACTTGATCCTCTCCGGGTTCCTGCATTTCCAGGAGGAAGTGGCGTACTTCGGCGAGCACGTGCTGCCTTTGGTGCGCGAGCTGGAAGCGGCGCACAGCGCTGACAAGGCAGTGGCCTGAGACCCATCAGTTAAGCAGTATGGGCGTTCATTGGGGCTGCTGCGCAGCCCATCGCAGGCAAGCCAGCTCCCACAGGTACTGTGTGAAACTCAAAGTTTGCGCGGTCTTTGTGGGAGCTGGCTTGCCTGCGATGGGCCGCACTGCGGCCCCATTGGCCTTAACTGACTGACATTACCCCTTGGCCCGTCAATACCGCTGCAAGTGCTCGGCAAATGTAGCCCCGTGATACCGCTCACGGAACAACCTACGCTCCACCAGCCGTGGCACCACTTCATCCAGAAAGCTGTACACCGAGCCAAACGAGCCCCCCGGCGCGGCAATGAAGCCATCCATCACCCCCGCCTCGGCCCAGTCGGCAATCTCTGCTACGGCATCATCGACCGTGCCAATCACCTGCCAGTGCGCCGCCGACAACACTTCCGGGCGCATCAGCAGCTCTTCTGGCAGCAGCGATTCACGCTCGATCAAGCGCCGTAGCAGGCTTACATGGGTCCGGCTGGCGCCGGGCAGCAGTTGCAGCGGCGGCAAGTCGGCTGCGTGAATGCGTCGGTCGCTCGGCCAGTTGGCCAGGTCGATGCCGATCATCTTCTCGATGGCGGCGTACTTGCGTGCCTTGTCTACCCGGGCGTGGGTTTCCATGAACAGTTCGCGTGCCTGCTGGCGAGTGGGTGCCAAATACAGGCTCAGGCCGGGCAACAGGCGAACATCGTCGGCCTGGCGGCCGTGTTTTTGGGCTCGGCGAGACAGGTCTCGGCGCAGGTCCGCCGCCGCGGCCTGGTCGGGTGTAGGGGCAAAGACGATGTCGGCAATGCGGGCAGCAAAGTCACGACCGCTGTCGGATGCCCCCGCCTGGATCAGCGGAATGCGTGCGCCCTGTTCGGGCAGGTTCAGCGGGCCCTGTACCTGCAGGAATTCGCCTTGGTGGTTGATTGGCTGTACGTGCGCCGGGTCGGCGTAAACACCGTTTTCGCGGTCGATGCGCAGGGCCTGCTGCGGGAAGCTGCGCCACAACCGCTGCACCACCTCGGTGAACTCGGCGGCGCGGGCATAGCGCTCTTCGGCACTGGGCATGGCCGCCAGGCCGAAGTTCTCGTGGCCTTGCAGGGCAGTGACGATGTTCCAGCCGACCCGGCCTTGGCTTAGCCAGTTAAGTGACTGCAACTGACGCGCAACCAGGTAGGGGGGGAAGAAGGTGGTCGAAACAGTCGACACCAGGCCGATACGGCTGGTTTCGCGGGTGAGCGCGGCCAGTAGCACGGTGGGGTCGAGGCTGGTGAAGCCCGAGCCGCTTTCCAGGGCATCGGTCACCACGCAACTGACGTCGGGGCGGAACACGAAGTCCAGGTGCGCGGCTTCGGAGCGGCGGGCGATGTCCATGGCGAAGTCGCTGCCGAACAGCGTTTCGACGCGGCTGTCGGCACGCCGCCAGCCCTCGCCGCTGAGCCAGGTAGGGGCAAGCGACATACCGATGTGCAGGCCTTTGTTGAATGTCATCAGGGTCTCCGGTTGCTGGCTGTGGAAGATCTGGGGCCGCTTTGCGCCCCTTCGCGGGCACGCCCGCTCCCACATGGATCGCACTGAACCTGTGGGAGCGGGCGTGCCCGCGAAGGGGCGCAAAGCGGCCCCGGTTGGTTTCAGAAGGCGCCTTTGATGCCTACGCCCACGATACGCGGCTCGGTCATGCTCGCTTCGATACCGCCGATGCCCCGGTTGGTTTGCATGTAGGACGGGGTACGCTCGTCAAACACGTTCTTGACGTAGGTGTACAGTTGCACCTGGTCGCTGAAGCGGTAGCTCATGCGCGCATCGGCCACGGTGTAGCCGTCGATGGCATAGCTTTTGGTGTTGGCCACGTCCGAGTAGTAGCCGTCGATGTGCCGCACCTGGGCATTGAGGTTCAGGCGGTCGGTAATGTCCCAGCTCGGGCCGAAGCTGACGGTGTAGCCAGGTGAGCGGGCAAATTCGTTGCCGGCGTAGCTGCTGTTGGCGTCGATGTCGTCGATGCGGGTTTGCAGGGCGCCGGCGCTGGCCTTGAGGGTCAGGTTGTCCAGCACCCGGTAGTCCGCCGACAGCTCGAAACCATAGGCATGGGCCTTTTCGGCGTTGATGGTGTAGGACTGGGTCAGGCCAGAGGCAAGCACCACCGGGATGTTGTACTGGGCATCCTGCATGTCCATGTAGAACAGGTTGGCGTTCAGGTGCAGGCGGTCGTCCAGCAGGCTGGCGCGGGCGAACAGCTCGTAGTTCCACATGCGCTCATCGTCGAATTCCTCGAAGCGCTTGCTGCTCAGGTTCAGCGATACGCCGCCCGGGTTGTAGCCGCGGCTGACCATGCCGCCGACGGTCCATTGTGGGGTCAGGGCGTAGGCCAGCGACACTTTGGGCAGCAGTGCTGTAAAGGTCTTGTCGTAGTCCAGCCCGTTGGCGGCGAACGGCGAGGTGCCGCTGCGCTGGATCTGGTCCTGCTGCAGGCGCAGGGCGGTGGTGAGCGTCCAGCGGTCATTCAGGCGGTAGCTGACTTCGCCGAATACGCCCAGGTTGCGCTTGGTGTCGTCGAAGTCCGAGATGCCGCCGTAGTACAGGACTTCGTCCGAGTCGGTGCGTGCCAGGTACAGGCCGGCCATACCGCTGAAGGTGTCTTGCTGCTCGCCGAAGGTGATGCGGCTTTCGTTGGAGAAGTTTTTCTGCCGGATGTCGGCGTCGCCGCCGTTCGCCACGCCAATCACCCGGTGCACGTTGGACAGCGAGTACTGGGTCTGGTTGAACAGCTTCATGCCGTTATCCAGCTCGTAATCCACGTCGACAATGTGCGTGTTGCTCTGCTGGTGCCAGCTGGGCATGGTGGCGCCGGTGTGGTTCAGGTCGTGGAATGGCCGCGAGGCTGCTTCCTGGGTGGGGCGGTTGGAGTCGCCGTGGGCGAAGGTGTACTTCAGGCCCAGGCCGGGTACCGCCGCGGGCAGCCACAGCAGCTTGCCGCGCAGGTTCAGGGCGCGGAAATCCTGGTCGGTGTTGTGGCTGGCAAACGAGGGGTTGGTGTAGTCGATGAAGGTGTCGCGCGCCGAATAGTCCAACGCCAGGCGCCCGGCGAGGTTGTCGGTGAGTGGCCCGGACACCGCCAGCGAACTGCGCCGCGAGTGATAGCTGCCGATCTCGGCCTGGTAGGCCGCCTCGGGGTCAAAGGTCGGGTCCTTGGTCTTGACCACGATGGCACCGGCGATGGCGTTGGCGCCTTGGCTGGTGGTCTGCGGGCCGCGATACACCTCGATGCTGTCCACGTCCCACACCGACGGTGCCCCAAAGTACATCTCGTTGTAGTTCAGGTAGTGCCCGTCGAGGTTGATGGTGGCACGCGGCACGGTGCCGCCCCAGAACACGTTGGCGCCGTTGTTCGGGCCCTGGGTGTCCTGGCCGCGAATGATCGGCGCGCCCACCGAGTCGGTGTAGATCACGTTGGGCACGTCGTTGAGCACTTCGTGCACCGAGGCGTTGCCGGTCTTGAGGCTGTCGATTTCGCTGGCACTTTTTACCGACACCGACGAGGCGGTGTTGCGCAGGTCTCGTTCGACCTTTTCGCCGCTGACCAGCACAGGGCTAAGCACCAGTTGCGAGCTACCGGCAGTGGGGGCTTGTTCGGCCAGGGCGTGGGGTGCAGCCAGCAGGGTAGACAGGGTCAGCACACCGAATCCATGGCTGATCGAGCGTTGCGCAGGGTACTTCAAGACAACCTCCAAATGAGAACGATCCTCGTTTGCGGTGCAAGGTATCATGGTGCCATTGTATTCCGCAATAAAGAATCTATTCCTCAAAGTGGTATGGTGGTGCCTGCGTTTGCCAGCACCCGCGCCAGGCCGGGGTTGCTGACGGTATGATAGGCAGCCGCGCTAACCGGCCACCGTGATGGCGCCTGGCAGGATAATCAGAAATGAGGAGATAGCCCCGTTGAACACTTTGCAGTCCCCCGCCGACACGGAGCCGGAAAGCCCGGGCGAGAAGCGTTCCGGCACCATCCAGTCGGTGTCGATCGCTGCGCGGTTCCTGAATGTGCTGGCCAATGCGGAGAACGAACTGAGCCTGGGTGAGGTGGCCCGCCGCACCGGTACCGGCGGTTCCACGGCGCACCGCTACCTGCAGAGCCTGGTGAAGGAGGGGCTGGCCAGGCAGGACCCGGCCAGCGCGCTGTACGACCTGGGCCCGGCCGCGCTCAGCATCGGCATTGGCGCCCTCAAGCGTGTGGATGCTGTTGAAATTGCCGCCCGGCACATGAAGGGGCTGGCCCAACGGCATGCCGCCAGCGGTGGGGTGGCGATCTGGACCGACCGTGGCCCGACCCTGGTGCGTTGGTACCGCAGTGCCTATTTCTCGATCAACCCGCTGGCGTTGGGCGACATCCTGCCCATCGACAACACCGCCTGTGGGCTGATCTTCCAGGCGTTTCTGCCCAAGGCCACCATCGATGCCGCACGCAAGTTGCAGCCTGCGCATTTTCGCGGCACTGCGCCCAGCGCCAAGGTGCTGGAGCAGATCCGCCAGCATTGCTGGGCCGAACTGACCAGCCACCTGCTGTCCAGCGTGACTGGCCAGGCGGCGCCGGTGTTCGATGCGCAGCAGGAGATTGTTTGCGTGATGACCACCGTGACCGACCTGGGGCAGTTGCGGGCACCGGAGGACCGCCAGGCGTTGTTCCATGAAGCAGGGCAGGTCAACCAGGCTACGGGTGGGCGCATGCTGGGTGCGCCAGCGCCGGTTTTACCGGAATAAGCACCTTCGCTACCCGGCCGGGTGAAGGTTGCAACCTCGTGTGATCCCTGTGGGAGCGGGCGTGCCCGCGAACACGGGCGAAGCCCGTGCCATCCAACGCGTCGCCTGTTTCGCGGGCACGCCCGCTCCCACAATTTCTACTGCCTGAACTATTTGATTTTGCCGGCCTCGGTAAGCCGCCCTCGCGGCACCAGCATCGGCGTACCGCTCACCGGGTCCTCGATCACCAGCCCCGACAACCCGAACACCCGCTGCACCAACGCCTCGGTAAATATCTCCGCTGGCGCACCTTGAGCAACGATGGCGCCGTCGCGCATCGCCACCAGGTGGCTGGCGTAGCGGCAGGCCTGGTTCAGGTCATGTAGCACCGCCACGATGGTACGGCCCTGGTGGTTCAGGTCGCGCAGCAACTCCAGCAATTCGAACTGGTGGGCAATGTCCAGATAGGTTGTGGGCTCGTCCAGCAGCACCAGTGGGGTGTCCTGCGCCAGCACCATGGCAATCCACACGCGCTGACGCTGGCCGCCAGACAACGCCTGCAGCGGCCGTTCGGCAAGGTCTTCGATGCCGGTTGCGTGCATCGCCCGCTGTACCGCCTGCTCATCTTCCACCGACCACTGTTGCCACAGGCGCTGGTGCGGGAAGCGGCCACGTGCGACCAGCTCGGCCACGCGGATGCCGTCCGGTGCGTTGGCGCTCTGTGGCAACAGGGCCAGGCGCCGGGCCACGTCCTTGGCGGGGCGTTGCTGGATGTCCTGGCCATCCAGCAGCACCTGGCCGCAACTGGGGGCCAGCAACCGCGACATCGCCGCCAGCAGGGTCGACTTGCCGCAGGCGTTGGGGCCGACAATCACGGTAAAGGCGCCATCGGGGATGTCCAGCGACAGGTCGTGCGACAGCGTTCGGTTATCGCGGCGCAGGGTCAGCGCGCGGGCTTGCAGGCGTGGGCTCATGGTGGGTCCTTGGCAACACGAAATTTGCGGAACGTATTCTACATGATGGAATTATCTGCATGAGAAGTATTATCATGCGCAGCTGACTCCTCCAAGGCGAAGCCCATCGATGAAGCGTTTTCGAGTTTGTGCAGCACTGGCCGCCGTCGCCCTGACGCTGGCTGGCGTAATCCCGACCGCAGCGGCCACACCTGCGCGCATCGTCTCTACCACCCCGAGCGTGACCGGCATCCTGCTGGCCATGCAGGCTCCGCTGGTGGCCAGCGCCGCCGCCACGCCCAGCCGGCTGACCGATGGCAAGGGCTTTTTCTCGCAGTGGGCAGCCGTGGCTGACCAGCGTGATGTGCAGGTGCTGTACCGCAACCTGCAGTTCGATATCGAGGCCGTGGTGGCCAGCGCGCCTGACCTGCTGGTGGTATCTGCAACCGGGGCGGACAGTGCTGCGCCGCACCTGGCGGAGTTGAAGGCCCAGGGCGTGCCAACCCTGGTGGTGAACTACTCCAACCAGTCCTGGCAGGAACTGGCCACCGAACTGGGCGCACGCACCGGGCTGCAACAGCAGGCCAAGGCCGTGATCCAGCAGTTCGACGACTACACCCGTGAAACGGCAGCTCGCCTGCAGCCTTCACCAAGGCCGGTGGTTTTGGTCGGCTACAACATCGGTGGCAGTTATTCCATCGGCCGCACCTTCAGCCCGCAGGCCCGGCTGCTGACGGCCCTTGGCTTCCAGGTGCGGGAGCTGCCTGAGGCCATGGCAGGGCAGGTGATTCGCGCCACCGAGTTCCAGTTCATTTCCCGCGAGAACCTGGCCGCTGCCATTGGTGATGCCGATGTGTTCCTGCTAAGCGCCGACGATAATGACGCCCAAGCCTTCCGCGACGATCCGGTGCTGGCCAACCTGCCTGCGGTGCAGCACCAGCGCGTGTACCCGCTGGGGCCCAGTTCGTTCCGTATCGACTACTACTCCGGGCGGCAGATGCTCGACACCGTTGCCGGCTACTTCCGCTGACCATGGCTGGCCAAACCTTGCGCCCTGCGCTGTTGGCAGGGCTGGTGCTGCTGTTGGTGGCAGCGCTGGCGAGCCTGTTGATCGGCTCGCACCCGATTGCCTTCGACGTGGTGGTCGATGCCCTCTACCATCCCGACCTGCATAACGATGAACACCTGATCGTGCGCGAGCTGCGCGTGCCACGCACGCTGGTGGCGTTGCTGGCAGGCCTGGCGCTGGGCGCGGCAGGCACGGTGATGCAGGCGTTGACGCGCAACCCATTGGCCGAGCCGGGGCTGCTGGGCGTCAATGCCGGGGCTGCGCTGGCAGTGATCCTTGGCGTTGCGCTGTTTGGCCTGACCCAGGTCAGCCAGTACATTCCACTGGCCTTCCTGGGTGCCGGTATCGCCGGTGTTGCCGTTTTCCTGCTTGGCCAGGCGGGGGCTGGCGACAGCAACCCGGTGCGCCTGGTACTGGCCGGGGCGGGGCTGAGCATGCTGCTGGCCTCGCTCACGGCGATTGTGGTGCTCAACACCCCGCCGCAGGTCTACGACCATTTTCGCAATTGGGCGGCAGGCTCGTTGGCGGGCAGCAGTGCGGCGGCGTTGCCATTGCCGACCTTGGCCATCGCGTTGGGGCTGGCCCTGGCGGCAGCCTTGATGCCGCAACTCAACGCGCTGGCGCTTGGCCGTGATCTGGGCCGGGCGCTGGGGGTGAATGTGCGTCTTACCTGGGCGTTGGCTTGCGTGGCGCTGATGTTGCTGGCTGGCAGTGCTACTGCCATTGCCGGGCCAATCGGTTTCGTCGGCCTGGTGGCGCCACACCTGGCACGCTTGCTGGTTGGCCCGGACTACCGGCGCATGCTGCCGTATGCTGCCTTGATCGCTGCCCTGTTGCTGCTGGGCGCCGATCTGCTTGGCCGGGTGCTGGCAGCTCCCGCGGAGCTGGCGGCCGGAACCTTGGCGCTGTTGCTGGGTGGGCCGGCCTTTATCGTACTGATCGGCAGGTTTCGCCTATGTCAGCTATGAAGGGGTTGCGCGTGTTCCGGTGTGGGCCGCTAAGCCTGCGTTTCAGCCTGCGTGCAGTGCTGGTCGGTAGCCTGTTGGCGTTACTGGTGATGGGCCTGGCGGTGCTGCTGCTGGGCACGGGCAGCCTGCCGATTCGCGCAGACCAGGTATTGGCCAGCCTGATGGGGCAGGGTGACAGCGCGATGGTGGAGCGCATTGTCAGCCGCGTGCGTTTGCCGCGGGTGCTCACGGCGGTGCTGGTGGGCGCGGCGCTGGGCATGGCCGGGGCGATCTTCCAGTCGATCGCTCGCAACCCGCTGGGGTCTCCCGATGTCATCGGCTTTACCACCGGTGCGGCGAGTGGCGCGATTGTGCAGATCATTCTGTTCGATGCCGGGCCGTTGGCCACCGCGTTGGCGGCGGTGGCGGCTGGCATGCTCACGGCATTGCTGGTGCTGCTGCTGGCACGTCGAGGGCATGGCAGCCAGGGCTATCGGCTGGTACTGGTAGGTATTGGCATGGGCGCCACGCTGTCGGGCCTGAACCAGCTGTTGCTGGTCACCGGTGACCTTGACCAGGCACTGTTCGCCCAGCTGTGGCTGGCCGGTTCGCTCAACACCCGCACCTGGGCCCATGTGCTACCGGCAGCGCTGGGGCTCGCGCTGATAGTGCCGTTGGCTTTGCTGCACGGGCGTGAACTGGCGCTGATGGAAATGGGCGATGGTACGGCCAGCCAGTTGGGGGTGGCGGTGGAGCGTTCGCGATTGCGGCTGGTACTTGCCGCCGTTGGCCTTACAGCTATTGCCACTGCCGCCGCTGGGCCCATTGCCTTTATTGCCTTGGCCGGGCCGCAACTGGCACGGCGGTTGACGCGTACCGCCGGGGTGCCGCTGATGTGCGCCGCCATGATGGGCGCAGCGTTGCTGCTGGTAGCCGACTGGTTGAGCCAGCGCCTGGCGGCGACGGCGCAATTGCCAGTCGGGTTGGTGACCGGGGTGTTGGGCGGTTGCTATTTGCTGTGGTTGATCACCGCCCAGCGACATGGTTAAGGGCTTCATGGCACTTACTCGCCCTCTGTGGGAGCGGGCGTGCCCGCGAACACCGGCGTAGCCGGTGCCATTTACCGCGTCGCCTGCTTCGCGGGCGTGCCCGCTCCCACAGGGATCGCGCAGGTTTCATGCTCACGCTGTACCTGCGGGCGCCGATGCGTTGGGGCAGTAAGACCTTGCGTCGGTTTCAGACCGTGCATGGTCGCTCGCACACAACCCTCTTGCGTAACAAGTGCCATGCTTGAAGGATGCCCAAGGACCAGCGTGCGCAGATGCGCGGCCCTGGGCAAGGAGGCCGTCAGCGCCGCGCAACCGTGACGTGGCCAACGCGCCGCAGCAGAACACGCCGGATACCTGCCCCCACAATAATTCAGGCAGGGTCCGTGATGCCGAGGTCCGCTGTATGCCTGATGAACTGCTCCACCTGCCCGCGATCCAGCGCATTCTGGCCCGCCACAAGGACGCCCCCGGCGCCCTGTTGCCGATCCTGCATGCCATCCAGCACGACATCGGCTTCATCCCCGATGCCGCCGTCGCCGAAATTGCCCATGCCCTGAACCTCAGCCTGGCCGAAGTGCGTGGGGTAATCAGCTTCTACCACGACTTCCGTACTGCACCGCCGGCGCGCCACACCCTGCGCCTGTGCCGCGCCGAATCGTGCCAGAGCCGCGGCGCCGAGGCCCTGGCCGCGCAACTGCGCGACCAGTTGGCGCTGGACGACCACGGCACCAGCGCCGACGGTGCCATCAGCCTGCGCCCGGTGTATTGCCTGGGCGCCTGCGCCTGTTCACCCGCGCTGGAACTGGACGGCAGGGTGCATGCACGGCTCACCCCTGAGCGCCTGCGTGCATTGGTAAACGGTTGCCGGGAGGACGCAGCATGCTGAAGCTTTACATCCCCTGCGACTCGGTGGCCTGCGCCGTGGGTGCCGACCAGGTTGCCGAGGCCTTGCAACGCGAGGCCGAGCGGCGCCAGTTGCCGCTGGATATCCAGCGCACCAGTTCCCGCGGCCTGTATTGGCTGGAGCCACTGCTGGAGTGCGACAGCGCGCAAGGGCGCCTGGGCTTTGGCCCGCTCACCCCGCAGGATGTACCGTCATTGCTCGATGCCTTGGCGGGTGAGCCCGGTGGCCACTCGCTGGCGCTGGGCCCGGTCGATGAAATCCCGTACCTGAAGACCCAGCAGCGCCTGTTGTTCGCCCGCGCCGGCATCACCCGCCCATTGTCGCTGGATGACTACCGCAGCCAAGGAGGCTTCGCCGGCCTGGAGGCTACCGTGGCAATGGACGGCGCCGAGGTGGTTGCTGCGGTGCTGGATTCCGGCCTGCGTGGTCGTGGCGGTGCGGCGTTCCCCGCCGGTATCAAATGGCGCACCGTGCGCGATGCTGGTGCCGGGCAGAAATACGTGGTGTGCAACGCCGACGAGGGCGACTCCGGTACCTTCGCCGACCGCATGCTGATGGAAGGCGACCCGTTCCTGCTGATCGAAGGCATGATCATTGCCGGCCTCGCCGTAGGTGCCGACAAGGGCTACATCTACGTGCGTTCGGAATACCCCGACGCCATTCGCGTGCTCGGCCAGGCCCTCGCCATCGCTCGTGACGCAGGCTACCTGGGTGCCGACGTAGCCGGCAGCGGCAAGGCCTTCGAGCTTGAAGTGCGGGTGGGGGCCGGTGCTTACATCTGTGGCGAAGAAACGGCGCTGCTCGAATCCATCGAAGGCAAGCGCGGCATCGTCCGCGCCAAGCCACCACTGCCAGCGTTGCAAGGCCTGTTCGGCCTTCCCACGCTGGTGCACAACGTACTCACCCTGGCGTCGGTGCCCATCATCCTGGCCAAGGGCGCGGCGTTCTATCGCGATTTCGGCATGGGCCGCTCGCTGGGCACCATGCCCTTCCAGCTGGCTGGCAACATCCGCCAGGGTGGCCTGGTGGAGCGTGCATTCGGCCTGACCCTGCGCGAGCTGGTGGAGGGCTACGGCGGCGGCACGGCCAGTGGCCGACCGCTGAAGGCCGCGCAGGTCGGTGGCCCGCTCGGCGCCTGGGTGCCCCCCAGCCACTTCGATACCCCGCTGGACTACGAAGCGTTTGCCGCCATGGGCGCAATGCTCGGCCACGGCGGTGTGGTGGTGGCCGACGACACCCTGAACATGGCCAGCATGGCGCGCTTTGCCCTGCAGTTTTGCGCCGAGGAATCCTGCGGCAAATGTACCCCGTGCCGCATCGGCTCAACCCGCGGCATGGAAGTGGTCGACCGGTTGATCGCGACCAGTGATTTTACCGAACGCCACGATCAGGCCCTGCTGCTTCGCGACCTGTGCGACACCATGCAGTACGGCTCGCTGTGCGCCATGGGCGGCATGACCGCTTATCCTGTGGCCAGCGCCCTCAAGTACTTCCCCGCCGATTTCGGGCTGACCACCACGGAGGCCGCGCAGTGATCAATTTCTTCGACCCCGCTTCTGATACAAGCAGCGACCTCGGCACCCCGGCCCGTGACAGCGACGTGCAGGTCAGCCTGAGCATCGACGGCCGTGCCATCAGCGTGCCTGCGGGCACTTCGGTGATGCGCGCTGCGGCCATGCTCGGCACCAGCATCCCCAGACTCTGCGCCACCGACAGCCTCGAAGCCTTCGGCTCTTGCCGCCTGTGCATGGTGGAAATCGAAGGCATGCGCGGCTACCCGGCCTCCTGCACCACCCCGGTCAGCGAAGGCATGGTGGTGCGTACCGAAACCCCGCGCCTGGCCGGCCTGCGCCGCAACGTGATGGAGCTGTACATCTCCGACCACCCGTTGGACTGCCTGACCTGTTCGGCCAACGGCAACTGCGAGCTGCAGACCGTGGCTGGCCAGGTGGGCCTGCGCGAGGTGCGCTATGGCTACGACGGTGCCAACCACCTGGCCGAGAAAAAGGACGTTTCCAACCCTTACTTCGACTACGAGCCGAGCAAGTGTATTGTGTGCAGCCGCTGCGTGCGGGCCTGCGAAGACATCCAGGGCACCTTCGCCCTGACCATCACCGGGCGGGGCTTTGAATCGCGTGTGGCGGCGGCGGGCGGTGACAACTTCCTGGCTTCCGAGTGCGTGTCGTGCGGGGCCTGCGTGCAGGCCTGCCCGACTGCAACCCTGACCGAAAAGAGCCTGGTAGAGCTCGGCCAGCCCGAGCGTTCGGTGATCACCACCTGCGCCTACTGCGGTGTCGGTTGTTCGTTCCGCGCCGAAATGAAAGGCGACAAGCTGGTGCGCATGGTCCCGGACAAGAATGGCGGCGCCAACCATGGCCACGCCTGCGTCAAGGGCCGCTTTGCCTGGGGCTACGCCACCCACCCGGACCGCATTACCAAACCGATGATTCGCAAGCGCCTGGAAGACCCGTGGCAGGAGGTGAGCTGGGACGAAGCGGTGACCTACGCTGCCAGTGAGTTCCGCCGCATCCAGCTGAAATACGGGCGCGATTCCATCGGTGGCATCACCTCCAGCCGCTGCACCAACGAAGAAGCCTACCTGGTGCAAAAGCTGGTGCGCACGGCATTCGGCAACAACAACGTCGATACCTGCGCGAGGGTATGCCACTCGCCCACCGGCTATGGCCTCAAGCAGACCCTGGGCGAGTCGGCGGGTACGCAAAGCTTCGATTCGGTGATGCAGGCCGACGTTGTGCTGGTGATCGGCGCCAACCCCACCGACGCCCACCCGGTGTTTGGTTCGCAACTCAAGCGCCGCTTGCGCCAGGGTGCGCGGCTGATCGTGATCGACCCACGTCGCATCGACCTGGTCGACTCACCCCATGCCCGCGCCGACTTGCACCTGCAATTGCGCCCGGGTACCAACGTCGCCATGCTCAACGCCCTGGCCCACGTGATCGTCACCGAAGGCCTGCTGGCCCAGCGCTTCATCGATGCCCGCTGCGAAACCGAGGACTTTGCCCACTGGCGCGATTTCGTCAGCCAGGCCGACAACGCCCCTGAAGTACTTGGCCCGGTGTGCGGCGTGCCTGCCGAGCAGATCCGCGCTGCCGCACGGCTGTATGCCACTGGCGGTAACGCGGCAATCTACTACGGCCTGGGCGTGACCGAGCACAGCCAAGGCAGCACCGCCGTGATGGGCATCGCCAACCTGGCCATGGCCACCGGCAACATCGGCCGCGAAGGGGTGGGGGTGAACCCGCTGCGCGGACAGAACAACGTGCAGGGCTCGTGCGACATGGGTTCGTTCCCGCACGAGCTGCCCGGCTACCGGCATATTTCCAACGAGAATGTGCGCGCCGAGTTTGAACGCGCCTGGGGTGTGACCCTGCAACCTGACCCGGGCCTGCGTATCCCCAACATGTTCGAAGCTGCGCTGGATGGCAGCTTCAAGGCCCTGTACTGCCAGGGTGAGGACATCGCCCAGAGCGACCCCAACACCCAGCATGTGACGGCGGCGTTGCACGCCATGGAATGCGTGGTGGTACAGGACATCTTCCTCAACGAAACGGCCAAGTTTGCCCATGTGTTCCTGCCGGGCAGCTCGTTCCTGGAAAAGGACGGCACCTTCACCAATGCCGAGCGGCGTATTTCGCGGGTGCGCAAAGTCATGGAACCGCTGGCCGGCAAGGCCGACTGGGAAGCCACCGTGGCCCTGGCCAATGCCTTGGGCTACCCGATGAACTATCGTCACCCGTCCGAGATCATGGATGAGATCGCGCGCCTTACGCCCACGTTCCGCCGCGTCAGCTACGCCGAGATCGACCGTCATGGCAGTTTGCAGTGGCCGTGTAACGACGCTGCGCCCGATGGCACGCCGACCATGCACATCGACCAGTTCGTACGTGGCAAGGGGCGGTTCATGCTCACCGGTTATGTGCCCACCGACGAAAAGGTCAACAACCGCTACCCGTTGCTGTTGACCACCGGGCGCATTCTTAGCCAGTACAACGTGGGCGCCCAGACCCGGCGCACCGGCAACGTGGCCTGGCATGATGCCGACCGCCTGGAGATCCATCCTGCCGACGCCGAAAGCCGAGGCATTCAGGACGGTGACTGGGTCGGTATCGGCAGCCGCGCCGGGCAGACTGTACTGCGCGCCAAGGTCAGCGCCCGGGTGGCGCCGGGGGTGGTGTACACCACCTTCCACTTCCCCGAGTCGGGGGCCAACGTGATCACCACCGACAATTCCGACTGGGCCACCAACTGCCCGGAATACAAGGTGACGGCGGTGGAAGTGGTGAAAGTGTTCCAGCCTTCGCAATGGCAGAAACGTTATCAGGACTTCAGTGATGAACAGCGGCGCCTGCTGAAGGAACGTCGCACGACCGAGAAAGCCGAGGTGCGCCGATGAGCAGCGACAACCTGGTCAAGATGGCCAACCAGATTGCCCATTACTTCGACAGCGAGCCGAACCGGGCGCTGGCGGTGCAGGGGGTGCGGCAGCATTTGCACAGTTTCTGGACGCCGGCGATGCGTCGGCAGCTGGCAGAGTGGATTGCCGCCAATGAAGGGGAGGGGCTGGACCCGAAGGTGCGTGAGGCGTTGGCCTAGCGGCTGTTGCTGATTGGGGCTGCTTCGCAGCCCTTCGCGGGCACGCCCGCTCCCACAGGGGCCGCGCAATACCTGTGGGAACGGGCATGTCGGGGCGCCGAACCGCCGCGAAGGGCCGCAAAGCGGCCCCACTATCAGCCTCGGGCTAATTCGGCCTGGTGCGCGATGGCTTCTTCGCTCTTGAGCACCAGCACATCACCCTCAAGCGAATCCAGCACTACCTCCGACGTATTACCAATCAACGCCCCGGTAATCCCCGTGCGGCTCACGGTGCCGATCACCGTCACCACGGCATCGAGCTGCTGCTCGAAATGCGGGATCAGCACATCCGCCGGCCCTTCAGCCACATGCAGGCGCTCATCGCTGATGTCGTACTCGGCCTGGAATGCCTTGCACGCTTCGCGGTACCGTTTTTCGATGGTCTCGCTCAGCTGATAAGCCGGGTCCGAGGCCGACAGCATCGGTGACGGGTGGGCACTGACGACATGCAATTCGCCCTTGGCCAGCTTGGCAATCTCAAACCCATGGTCAACGATGCTCGCATGCAGGCGGCGGTGGTCTCCGTCCTGGTTGCCCACGTCCACCGCAGCCAGGATCACGCCCCCGGTCCAGGGCCGTTCACTTTTGACCATCAGCACCGCACACGGGCACTGACGCAGCAATTTCCAGTCACTGGGGGTGAGCAGGGCTTTTTTCAGCGGGTTGTCCGGGCGGTGTTCCTTGATCACCAGCTCGCAGCCCTCGGCCTGCTGCACGTAGACGATGGTGTCGTGCAGGTTGCCGCGCCAGGCCTCTTCATGGGTAACATTGTCGTAGCCGTCATCGTGCAGCTGGCTGCTCAACAGGCTCAGCAGCGCATGGTGGTCATGCCGCTTGTCGCACATCAGCAGGTGCAGGCGTGCGCCGGTGACGCCGGCGATCAGCTTGGCCCGGGTCAGCGCCCGGCTGTGGGCGTGCTCGGGGTCGAGGACGACGAGGATGCTGCGGACGGCTTGCATGGGCGTTAGCTCCCTTCAAAGGTGGCGACCAATGCCTGACTATAGACGGCGCACCCCCCGCTGGCGCTTGATGTACATCAACAAGCATAGTCACTGGCGCCGCCCGCCGCCGCCGGTATAATCGCCAGCCCTGCCTGTTCTGTGTGGTTGCACGCTTATGTCCCTGATCCCCGAAATCGACGCCTTTCTTGGCTGCCCGACGCCAGACGCCTGGATCGAAGCGGCGCTCGCCGACCAGGAAACCCTGCTGATCGACCACAAGAACTGCGAGTTCAAGGCCGCCAGCACCGCCTTGAGCCTGATGGCCAAGTACAACACCCACCTCGACCTGATCAACATGATGTCGCGCCTGGCCCGCGAAGAGTTGGTGCACCACGAGCAGGTGTTGCGCCTGATGAAGCGCCGTGGCGTGCCACTGCGCCCGGTGTCGGCGGGGCGCTATGCGTCGGGGCTGCGCCGCCTGGTGCGCGCCCATGAGCCGGTAAAACTGGTGGATACGCTGGTGGTGGGCGCGTTCATCGAGGCACGCAGCTGCGAGCGCTTTGCCGCGTTGGTGCCGCACCTGGATGAGGAGCTGGGCCGCTTCTATCACGGCCTGCTGAAAAGCGAAGCGCGCCATTACCAAGGCTACCTGAAACTGGCGCACAACTATGGTGATGAGGCAGACATTGCCCGCCGGGTTGAACTGGTACGCGCTGCAGAAATGGAGCTGATCCAGTCACCGGACCAGGAGCTGCGCTTCCACAGCGGTATCCCGCAGGCACTGGCCGCCTGATTCGCACCAGGCGGCCGGGGCTTCAGTTGCGTCGGCCCAGCAAAAGGCCCACCACCAACCCCAGGCCGGCTGATATGGCCACGGTCTGCCAGGGATGGCCACCGATGTAGTCCTGGGTGGCGTCCACCACCGGTTGCGCTTTGTCCCGCACATTGCCAGCGGCCTGGCGCGCCTGTTTCAGTTTGAGGCTGACCTGCGCTCGCAGGGTTTCTGCTTCTTCGCCCACCAGGGCGGCACTTTCGGTCAGCAGTTTTTCCGATTCTTCGATCAGCGATTGCAGCTCGCTGAATACCTGGTCCTTGATCTGATCGCTGTCCGCCAGCGTGGCGTTTTTACGGGCCATGAACTCGTCCTCGTTGATGGGGTGGTCTGAACAATGGATGCCGCTGCGTCGGGAAAGTTGCGGCGGCTTTCCGATGTTGCGTTGCCTGGGTGTAAGATAGCGGCCATTTTCAAATCTGCAGGTACCTTCATGAGTTTCAATCTGGCCAACATGAGCTTCGAGGAACGGGCGCAGATCGAGGCAGAGAAGGCGCGGCTGTTCGAGCTGTGGCAGAACAACCTGGGCAAGGCCAAGGGCGATGCGGCCCGGCTGATTGCCGAAAAGCCGCGGCGCAAGGGCAAATGGGCCGAATGGGTGCGCGCCGAACTGGATGGCATGTCGCCGCCCGAATACGCCAGCATGGTACGCAGCGAAGTCAACAAGCTGATGGCCGCCGCCAGCGCCAACCGCTGAATACAACCCGCCGGGTGCTTACCAGTAGGCACCCTTGGGCAGGTCCAGCTTGCCCTCGTCCGTAAAGCGCACGGTCCCCAGCAAGCCGCCCGCCAGCTTGCCGCGCAGCTTGTAGGGCAAACCCTTCAGCGAGTCCACCGTGCCCAGCCCATAGGCCTGGCGCAGGAATGAAAACGCCGTGATGCTCACCGGCACCACGATCACTGCTTCGTCATAACGGCCAATGTGCCCCTGCTGGTCGCTGACCCCGGCGGCCAGCGGCTGGCCGTTCACTTCCAGGTTCAGGGCAATGCCGTTGTAGTCGATCGGCGACTCGTTGGGGTTTTGCACACGCATTTTCACGGCCATGCGCAATTCCAGTTCCTGCCCTGGCAGCGGCTCGATGCCGATCACGCTGATATTGACCGGGTCACGTGGCTGGAGCAGTGCGCAGGCGCCCAGGCCATAGGCCATCAGCAGGACGAGAAACACGCGGATACAGCGGTGCAGGCGGGCAGTCATTGAGGGCGACCTTGCCAGAGTGAGCGAATGGTCAGTGTGGCAAATGCGCGTCGGCGTTGAAAGTATCCTTGCAGATGAAAGATACTGTTTCTCATTAACGCCCGATAACTCATCCTACTGGCTGCTCTTCAAACCATGCTGACGTCACCCGTGTCGGGCCTGCTGGCGACTTTCCAGGAGCACTACGACGACCTGTTGCAGTTCCTGACCCGGCGCATGAACGACCGCCAGCGCGCCGCC
Source organism: Pseudomonas sp. NPDC008258 (assembly GCF_042956345.1). Lineage (NCBI taxonomy): Bacteria > Pseudomonadati > Pseudomonadota > Gammaproteobacteria > Pseudomonadales > Pseudomonadaceae > Pseudomonas > Pseudomonas sp. NPDC008258. The sequence goes on along the minus strand of NZ_JBIBGE010000021.1, from coordinate 17,121 downwards.
GACGTGGCGCAGGAAACCTACCTGAAGCTGGTAAAAGTCGATGAGCAGGCGGTACCGGTGCTGCACGCCCGCAGCTTCATCTTCCGCGTGGCAGGCAACCTGGCAATCGATGCCCTGCGCCGCGAGCAGCGCCTCGCTGCCAGCCATGACGACTGTGATGGAGCAACCGATCTGGCTTGCCCTGCGCCAGCCCCCGAGGCGACTTTACTGGCCCGCGAGCGCTTGCAAATCCTCGATGATGCGTTGCTTGAGCTGCCCGACAATGCCCGCCAGGCGTTGCTGCTGAACCGGGTCGAAGGCCTGACCCAGGCGCAGATTGCGCAGCGGCTGGGGGTTTCCGAGAGCATGGTGGCCAAATATATCGGCCAGGCCCTGCGCCATTGCCGCGACTGGCTCAAGCAGGCCGGTGTGGCTGCCTCCGTGGTGTTGCTGGTCGCCGCAGTGGCGGGCTGGCAGCAGGCGCCGATGCTGCTGGCGGACTACCACACCGCAGTGGGTGAGCGGCAGGTGATTACCCTGGCGGACGGCACGCGGGTGACGCTGAACAGCGCCAGTGCGCTGAGTGTGGTGTTCAATGAGCACGAACGCCGGGTGGTGCTGGATGCCGGTGAAGCCCTGTTCGAGACCTCGGACGACCCGCGGCCGTTCGTGGTCGATACGGCTGGTGAGCCGGTGCAGGGAGGTGCGGCCACCTTCAGCGTACGCCGCGATGGCCGCGTGGTGTTGGCGCATGGTGATGCCAAGGTTGGAGAGCATCAACTGGCTGTAGCGGCCGATGCCGGTGCACAGATGGCCTGGCAGCGCGGCAAGCTGATCTTCAACGGCAAACCGCTGGGCCAGGTGCTGACGGAGCTTGAACGTTACCGGCATGGGCGCATCGTGCTGTCCGATAGCAAGCTGGCGGCGATGGAGGTGAGCGGGGTGTTTGACCTTGACGAGCCTGAGGCACTGTTGCGCACGCTTGAGCAGCGGTATGGGCTGAAAGTTACCTATCTACCGTGGCTGGCCGTGGTTCACTGATTCGCTTGTGCCGGCCTCTTCGCGGGCTCGCCCGCTCCCACAGGTCCAATACCTCTTTCGAGCGCTGTGGCGCACCTGTGGGAGCGGGCGTGCCCGCGAAGAGGCCGGCACAGGAAAAATAATTTCATTTGGCACTGCAAGTTCCTGCAAGCCAGATCGTCGTAGTGGGACTGATCAGCAACCCATTCTCATTTACGACTTGTCAGGAAGCTCATTCGTGCCTCTGATGCTCAAGCCCTTGTACCGCCGTCGCGGTCCTCTTCACCACACCTTGATGTCCTGCAGTGCCCTGGCCATGCTGCTCGGCCCCCTGCATGCATCGGCCGCGACCACTGCCGAACAGGCCCAGATACAGGCTCGCCAGGTTCAGCTCGACCTGCCGGCCCAGCCACTGGACCAGGCCCTGACCACATTCGCCGACCAGGCCGGCCTGCACTTGCTGTACACCACAGGCGATGTCGCAGGCGTTGCCAGCCCCGCCTTGCACGGCAGCTACAGCGTCGAGCAGGCGCTGCAACAGCTGCTGGCAGGCAGCGGCATGAGCTGGCATTTCAGCGATGCCCGCACCGTGACCCTGCGCAAGGCCGTTGCAGCGCCACAGGCGGTCAACCTCAAGCCGATCGAAGTCAGCGTGGCCTCGCGCACCAGCACCGCAATCAGCGAAATCCCCGGTACTGTCTGGGTGGTCGACCAGCAGCAGCTGCGCGAGCAGATCGACAGCGGTGTCAGCCTGAAGGAAGCCATCGGCAAGCTGGTACCGGGCCTTGACCTGGCGCCGGAAGGGCGCACCAACTATGGCCAGAACATGCGCGGGCGCAACGTGCTGGTGATGATCGACGGGGTCAGCCAGAACAGCTCGCGCGGCCTGTCGCGCCAGTTCGACAGCATTTCGCCGTTCAACGTCGAGCGTGTTGAAGTGCTCTCCGGTGCCAGCGCCATCTACGGCGGCGGCGCCACCGGCGGTATCATCAACATCGTGACCAAGAAGGGCGAGCCCGGCCCGGCGCGCTTCGAAACCCAACTGGGCGCCAGCAGCGGTTTCAACAACAGCGATGACCTTGCCACGCGCTTTGCCCAGTCGATCAGCGGCGGCAACGAGCGGGTCAATGCCCGGTTGGGCATCTCTGGTGAGCAGAACGAAGCCTTCTACGACGGCGCCGGTGATCAGATTTTCATCGACAACACCCAGACCGATTTGCAGTACAACCGCACCATCGATGTGCTCGGCACCCTGGGGTTGCAGTTGAATGACCAGCAGAGCCTCGACCTGCTGGCCCAGTACTACGACTCGGGCAACCACGGCAGCACGGGCATTTACTTCCCCAACCTCAATTACAACGCGCCGTCCGACCTGGAAGACGCTGAGCTGCGTAGCGGCTACTCGTCCGACCTGGAACCGCGCACCCGGCGCTTGCTGCTCAACGCCAACTACCACCACGCCGACGTGCTGGGCCAGGACTTCTACCTGCAGGCCTCGTACCGCAAGGAAGACGACAACTTCTACCCGTTCCCGTACTACAACCGCGCCACGCCCACCGGATCGCGCGGGGTGTACTTCGCCGCTTCGCAGCAGAACTTCGAGGTCACCAGCCTCAAGGGCCTGTTTGCCAAGCAGTGGGATACGCTGAAGCTGACCTACGGCGTCGACCTGGACCGTGAGCGTTTCAACGCCGAGCAGACCACGTTCAACGCCCTGACCTCGTCCGAGTCGGGCGGGCTGGAGATGGAAAAGGACAGCAAGGCCCCGCGTTACCCCAGCTACCGCGTCGATGGTGTGTCGGTGTATGCCCAACTGGACTGGCACGCCACCGACAACCTCACCGTTTCGGGCGGCGCCCGCCGCCAGCAGATGGACGTGGACGTCAGCGATTTCAAGGGCGTGCCCGGCGGCAGCAACGATTACCAGGTCAACCTGTTCAATGTCGGTGCCATCTACGACTTCAAGAACGGTCACCAGGTGTGGACCAACTACGGTGAAGGCTTCGACCTGCCGGACCCGGCCAAGTACTACGGCAAGCCGGGTCTGAGCGTGGCCGACAACCCGCTTGCCGGTATCAAGAGCCGCCAGGTGGAACTGGGCTGGCGCTATGCCGACCTGGATTGGGATGCCCAGGCGGCGCTGTACTACATCTGGTCGGACAAGATCATCAACGTCGACTCGCAAACGCTGACCATCAACGTGGAAGAGCAGAAGAGCCGCGATTTTGGCTTTGAAGGTGCATTGACCCGACACTTCCAGACCGGCTGGGAGGCGGGGGGTACCTTGCACCTGACCCGCTCCGAAGAAGAGGCTGCCGATGGCGGCTGGATCAAGCGCGATGCCCGTTATGCCTCATTGTCCAAGGCCACTGCATTCGTCGGCTGGAAGGGCGATGGCCGCAGTGCGCGGCTGCAGGCCAACCATGCCTTCAGCCTGAAGGACGATGCCGACCACGAGATCGACGGCTACACCACCTTCGACCTGCTGGGCAGCCAGGACACCGGCTTCGGCACCTTCAGCGCCGGTATCCAGAACCTGCTGGACAAGCAGTACAGCACGGTCTGGGGGCAGCGTGCGACGCTGTTCTATTCGCCAACCTACGGGCCGGCCTACCTGTATGACTACCAGGGGCGCGGGCGCACCTACACCCTGACCTGGAGCATGGCTTACTGATTGATATTGCCTGCTCTGGCCTCTTCGCGGGCTCGCCCGCTCCCACAGGTGCTGAAAGCGGTGCAGTCCCTGTGGGAGCGGGCGAGCCCGCGAAGAGGCCAGTTCAGGCAAACGCTGCCAGCAAATCCTGCGCAAACGCCTGCTGCGCCTCACCCACCGACTGTGCCCGGTGCCGTGCCAAGGTAAATGGCACCACAAAATCCAGCCCTTGGTCCAACGCCCACAACAGCCCCTCGGCCTCCCAGGCCTTTGCGCAGTGGCATGGCAGATAACCAATATGCCGCCCCGACAAAATGAACGTCAGCACGCTCTCGATCTGCTCCGCCACCGCCATGCTGCGCCGGCTCTGGAACGGTTCACCCCCTTTCAGGAACCGGTAGGGATGGCGCACCTGGTCCATCTCCAGCAACCGCTCAAGCCCAATATCGGCCTCGCCAAACAGCACATGCCCCTCGCCGCAATACAGCCGTTGCCGCTCCTCGAACAGCGGCTGGTAATCGAAAGCCGCCTGGTTGCCGGAAAAGTAGCTGATGGCGTAGTCCAGCCGCTGCTCCAGCAACAACCGCTCCAGCTCTGCCGGGGGTGCGCTGATCAGCTCCAGTTGCACCGACTCATCTCGCCTGCGGAACGCCGCAATCGCCGCCGCCAGCTTCAGGCTTACGGCCTTGTCCTGGTTCTCTGCCATGCCGACGCGCACCGTCCCCAGTAGCCGCCCGGCAACGCCGTTGGCCTGTTGGCGGAATTGCTCGATATTCAGCAGCAGCCCACGGGCCGCCTCCAATATCAACGCGCCCTTTTCCGTCAGGTGAAAACCACCCTTGCCGCGGCTGCACAGGCGGTAACCCAGGCGCGCTTCCAGCTGCGCCATGCGCTGGCTGATCGTGGGCTGGCTCAACCCCAGTACGCCTTGCGCGGCGCTGAAGCCACCGGCCTCGACTACAGTGACGAACAGCCGCAGCAGGTGCAGGTCGGGGTCGTGTACTTGTCCGAGCATTACATTGCTCCTGGTGAATGTCAGCTTTGCAAACTTGTCATTCCTGCAATGTAACCCGGCTGGCATGCTCGCGGCATCCACCCATTTGCCGAGGTGTCCGCCATGCGTCGATCGTTGTGCCTGTTGTCCCTGGTCCTGGCTTTGCCGCTGCAAGCCGAAGAAAAGGTCGTCAACCTCTACAGCTGGGCCGACTATGTCGCCCCGCAAACCCTCAAGCGCTTCGAACAGGAAACCGGCTACAAGGTGCGTTACGACACCTTCGATACCACCGAGGTGCTGGAAACCAAGCTGCTTACCGGTGGCAGTGGTTACGACGTGGTGGTGCCATCGTCTACCGTGCTGGCCCGGGCGCTCAGGGCCAACGCCCTGCAACCGCTCGACCCCCAGGCCATGCCCGGCTACAGCAACCTCGACAAGGACCTGCTGGCCAAGCTCGCCGAGGCTGACCCCGGCAACCGCCACGCCGTGCCGTACACCTGGGGCACCCTGGGGCTGGGGGTGAACGTGGAGGCCGTGCGCCAGCGCCTGGGTGACGTGCCGCTGGACAGCCTGGACCTGTTGTTCAAGCCCGAATACGCCAGCCGCCTGAAGGACTGTGGCATCGCCATGCCCGATTCGCCGCAGGAAGTGATCGGCGTGGCCCTGAACTACCTGGGCAAGGACCCTTACAGCCAGAACAAAGAGGATCTGGCCGCCGCGCAGCAACTGCTGAGCCAGTTGCAGCCTTCGATCAGCTACGTCGCCAATGGCCGGCAGATCAGCGACCTGGCCAATGGCAGCGTGTGCCTGGCGCTGACCTACAACGGCGATGCCGCGATGGCTGCCGACCAGGCGCGCCGCGCCGGCAAGCCGTTCGAGCTGATTTACCGCATCCCGCGGGAAGGCACGCTGGTGTGGCAGGACAACCTGGTCATCCCCAAGGACGCCCCCCATCCAGAGGCGGCGCGGGCGTTCATTGCTTTCATGCTCAAGCCAGAGTCGGTGGCCGCGCTGACCAACACCCTGTTCTTTGCCAACGCCAACCAGGCCGCCACGCCGTTGGTGGACGAGGCGGTGCGCAACGACCCCGACATCTACCCGCCGGCTGAAGTGCGCCAGCGTCTGTTCGCCGACCGCAGCATGGCCCTGTCCGACCTGCGCCAGCGCAACCGGCTGTGGACTGCCTTCCGCACCCGGCAGTAACCCATGACAACCAAGGAGCCCGACCGTGGAGCAAGCCGCAAGCAACGACCAGGCAATAACCCGCGACAGCCTGTATGGCACCGCCGCAGAAAGTACCTATGCCGGCATTACCAGTTTTTCTCGCCGCCGCTACAGCCGCGACTTGCGCGGTGTGGATGTGGTGGTCAGCGGTGTGCCGTTCGATACCGCCACCAGCAACCGCCCAGGCGCACGTTTCGGCCCGCGGGCGATCCGCGCCGCCTCGGTGCAGCAGGCCTGGGCCCGGCACTGGCCGTGGGCGTTCGACCCGTTCGACCACCTGGCAGTGATCGACTATGGCGACTGCGCTTTCGACAATGGCACGCCGCAGTCGGTGCCAGACAGCATCGAGGCCCATGCCAGCCATATCCTGGAGGCGGGCTGCGCCATGCTTACCCTCGGTGGCGACCACTTCATCAGCTACCCGCTGCTCAAGGCCCACGCCCGCCGGCATGGCCCGCTGGCGCTGATCCACTTCGATGCCCACAGCGATACCTGGCCGGACGAGGAGGGCAAGCGTATCGACCACGGCACCATGTTCTGGCATGCCGCCCGCGAAGGCCTGGTGGACCCCGCCCACTCGGTGCAGATCGGCCTGCGCACCACCAACGATGACAGCCAGGGCTTTGCCATCCTCGACGCGCGGCAGGTGCATCGTAAGGGGACTGAGGCGATCATCGAGGCGATTCGCCAGCGGGTGGGTGAGCGGCCGGTGTACCTCACCTTCGATATCGACTGCCTCGACCCGGCCTATGCGCCCGGCACTGGTACACCGGTGTGTGGCGGCTTGAGCACCGTGCAGGCGCTGGAGATTCTGGGCGGGCTGCGCGGCATCAACCTGGTGGGCATGGACCTGGTTGAAGTGGCGCCGGCCTACGACCATGCCGACATCACCGCATTGGCCGGGGCGACCCTGGCGATGGAGATGCTGTGCCTGTACGCGGCCCGGCACAAGGTGGATAAGGCCCAGTAACCTGGGCCGCTGCGCAGCCCCTGTGGGAGCGGCCTTGCGTCGCGATAGGGCTGCGCAGCAGCCCCATAGGTCCATACTGAAACATCAGGAATCAACTCCACCCGCATTCACACTTTTGCCGCGAACCCTTCGCGCCTTAGGCTATCAAACCCACCAGGCGCGGCATTTTCGTACAGGAGGTGAAGCATGAACCCGTCATTGCCCATCCTGGCCCTCGGCCTGGCCTTGTGCCTGCCCGCGCACGCTGCCCCACAGCAGCCTTTGCAGCTCGCCGCGGGTAACAACAACCCCTACAACAGCCCGATCCAGCGCGCCAACCCCAACAGCCGCCAAGGCAGCATGTCGGCCACGCCCCCCGTGCGCGGCCCGTCCACCGACCCGTACCAGCGTACGCCCAGCCTGGACAACCGCGGCATCGGCAACGGTGACAACCTGCGGCGGCAGCAACAAACCCCGAACCTGGAACCGACACGGCCACCCCGTGACAGCACGCGGGCGCCGTGAGCCCCTATGAAAGGAATTCTGCATGCCTAAAGCACCCTGGCTAGCCACCCTGACTGCTGCTGCACTCATGCCCCTGTTGGCACAGGCCGCAGCGGAGCAACAGTTTCGCAGCGAAGCAGGCACGTTGACCGTCAGCACCCTGGCCGACGGCCTGCGCAACCCCTGGGCGCTGGCTTTTCTACCGGGTGGCAAGGACATGCTGGTAACCGAGCGCGCCGGCAACCTGCGGGTGGTCAACGCTGAGGGCAAGGTCGGCCCGCCGATCAGCGGCGTGCCCAAGGTCTGGGCCGAGGGGCAGGGCGGCCTGCTGGATGTAGTGCTGTCGCCGGAGTTCGACAAGGACCGCACCGTGTACCTGTCCTATGCCGAAGAGGGCAGTGACGGCAAGGCCGGGACCGCTGTCGGCCGTGGCCAGCTATCCGAGGACCGCGCCCGGCTGGAGAACTTCAGCGTGATCTTCCGCCAGCAGCCCAAGCTGTCGGTGGGCAACCACTTCGGCTCGCGCCTGGTATTCGACCGCAATGGCTACCTGTTCATTGCGCTTGGCGAGAACAACCAACGCCCGACTGCCCAGGACCTGGACAAGTTGCAGGGCAAGATTGTGCGCATCCTCCCCGATGGTGAAGTGCCCAAGGACAACCCCTTCGTTGGCAAGGACAACATGCGGCCGGAGATCTGGTCGTTCGGCCACCGCAACCAGCAAGGTGCCGCGCTCAACCCCTGGACCGGCAAGCTATGGACCCACGAACACGGCCCACGTGGCGGTGACGAAATCAACATCCCCGAGCCCGGCAAGAACTACGGCTGGCCGATTGCGACCCATGGCATCAACTACTCGCTGCTACCGATCCCCGAAGCCAAGGGCAAGCATGTCGACGGCATGGTCGACCCACACCATGTATGGGAGAAGTCACCCGGTATCAGCGGCATGGCGTTCTACGATAGCCCGACATTCAAGGCCTGGGACCACAACCTGTTCATTGGTGCGCTGGCCACTCAAGAGCTGATTCGCTTGCAGCTGAAGGGTGACAAGGTGGTGCATGAAGAGCGCCTGCTGGGTGAGCTGAAGACGCGTATCCGCGATGTGCGGGTGGGGCCGGATGGCTACCTGTATGTGCTGACCGATGACAAAGATGGCGCATTGCTCAAGGTAGGCCTGGCCGACGAAGCCTGACGCGGTCTCTTTGTGGGAGCGGCCTTGCGTCGCGAAAGGGCCGCAGAGCGGCCCCAGGATTTATGCATCTCGACGACTGTTGCTGGGGCTGCTCTGCAGCCCTTTCGCGACGCAAGGCCGCTCCCACAGGGGCCGCGTTAGCTGTGTAGAATGCAGGCATGGCCATCACTCCCCAATCCCTCTACCAGCAAGCCCTCACCTGCCAAGGCTATGTCGCCGACCCTGCCCAGGCCCGTGCCGTCGAGGCCCTGCAAGCCTGTTTCCTTGCCGTGGAGCAGGGCCGCCCGACCCAGGGCATCTACCTCTGGGGCCCGGTCGGGCGGGGCAAGACCTGGCTGATGGACCAGTTTCACCGCTGTCTGGGAATCCCCAGCCGGCGCCAGCACTTCCATCACTTCATGGCCTGGGTTCACCAGCGGCTGTTCCAGCTCAACGGTACCGCCGACCCCTTGCTGGCGTTGGCGCGGGAACTGGCCGGACAGATCCGCGTGCTGTGCTTCGACGAACTGTTCGTCAACGATATCGGCGATGCGATCATCCTCGGCCGCCTTTTCCAGGTGCTGTTCGACCAGGGCGTGGTGATCGTCGCCACCTCCAACCAGCCACCCGAACAGCTCTACCGCGACGGCTTCAACCGCGAACGGTTCCTGCCGGCCATCGCCGCGATCCAGCGGCACATGCAGGTGCTGCCGGTGGCCGGCGAACAGGACCACCGCCTGCACCCCGGTGCCGAACGCCAGCGCTACTGGGTGGCAGCGGCGGGGCAGGCCAGCCAGCTGAACGAGGTGTTCGGCCAACTGAGCCCGGATGATGCAGGCACTGATCAGCCATTGGCGATCGGTTCCAGGCACATTCAAGTGATACGCCGCAGTGAACGGGCTATCTGGTGCCGTTTCACCGACCTGTGCGAACAACCGCTGGCAGCCATGGAGTTCATGGCCCTGTGCGACCGTTTCCCGGCCATTCTGGTATCGGCCATTCCGGCGCTGGGCGGTGAGCAGCGGGCCGGGCGCATTGCCCGTGGTACCGAGGATGCGGCGGCGCGGGTGGTGGCGGGCGATCGTGAACTGCCGTCGCTGTCGCCCAAGGACGACGCCGTGCGCCGTTTCATTGCCCTGGTCGACGAATGCTACGACCGCCGCGTGGCCTTGTACCTGGAAGCGCAGGTGCCGCTGGAGGCCCTCTATACTCAAGGGTATCTGGCGTTCCCGTACCAACGGACCCTGAGCCGGCTACGGGAGATGCAACTGCAACGCTTTGCCTGATCGGCTGCGGTTGTCAAGGCTCCCACAGGAATCGCGCCCACGCTTTATTTGCTCAGCCACTCCACCAGCGTACGGTTGAACCGCACCGGCTCTTCGATCTGCGGCGCATGCCCCATGCCTTCGAAGGTGATCAGTTCACCCTTGGGAATCAGCTTGGCCACCTGCGGCCCCAGCACCTCATACTTGCCCAGCTTCGCCTTCACCTCTGGCGGCGCGATATCACTGCCAATCGCGGTGGTGTCCTTGTCGCCGATCAGCAGCAAGGTCGGCATCTGCAGGTCCTTGAACTCGTGGTACACCGGCTGGGTGAAGATCATGTCGTAGATCAACGCCGAGTTCCACGCCACTGCTTCATGCCCCGGCCCCTTGTTCAGGCCCACCAGCATCTGTACCCAGCGTTCGTATTCGGGCTTCCAGCGCCCGGCGTAGTAGGTTTTGCGCTCGTATTCGCGCACGCCCTCGGCATCCAGCTTCAGCTCGCGGGCATACCACTGGTCCACGGTGCGGTAGGGTACGCCGAGGGCTTTCCAGTCTTCCAGGCCGATCGGGTTGACCATGGCCAGGCGTTCCACCTGCTGCGGGTACATCAGCGCATAGCGGGTGGCGAGCATGCCGCCCGTGGAATGGCCGAGCACGATGGCCTGCTTCACGCCCAGTTGTTCAAGCAAGGCATGGGTGTTGTTCGCCAGTTGCTGGAATGTGTACTGGTAATACGCCGGTTTGCTGGAGGTACAGAAACCGATCTGGTCAGGCGCGATCACCCGGTAGCCGGCCTTGCTCAGGGCGTCGATGGTGGTTTCCCAGGTGGCGGCGCAGAAGTTCTTGCCGTGCATCAGCACCACGCTGTGGCCATTGGCCTGGCCCTGGGCGGGGACATCCATGTAACCCATCTGCAGGGCCTGGCCCTGGGACTTGAAGTCAAAATGCTTGAGCGGGTGCGGGTAGCTGAAGCCTTCGAGCTGGGGGCCGTAGGTAGGCGACTCGGCGGCGATGGCCGGGCTGCCGACAAGGCAGGCCAGGGCCAGGGCAGTTGCGCGCAGCATGGGGGCACTCCGTGTAGGGCCATGTAGGAGTGGGCGACTTTAGCAGCCAGGCGTGCGACGGGAACGTGAAAGGTGTTACCAGGCGTGAAACCAGCCCAGGGTGATCATCACCAGCACGGCGTAGCGGCCGGCCTTGGCCAAGGTCACCAGCAGCAAGAAGCGCCAGAACGGCTCGCGCATGATGCCGGCGATGAGCGTGAGCGGGTCGCCGATCACCGGCATCCAGCTGAGCAGCAGCGACCATTGTCCCCAGCGCTGGTAACGCTGTTGCGCCCGCTCCAGTTGGGCTGCACTGAACGGAAACCAGCGCTTGTCGCGCAGGTGCTCGATGGCCCGGCCCAGCAGCCAGTTTACCACCGAGCCCAACACGTTACCCAAGGTTGCCACCAGCAGCAGGGTCGCCCAGGCCTCGGGCTGGCGCAGCAACAGGCCGACCAGCACGGCCTCCGATTGCAGCGGCAGCAGGGTGGCGGCGCCGAAGGCGCTGAGGAACAGCGCCCACAAGCTCAGCATCAGTAGTTGGCTACAACGGTGTCCTGGCCATCCTGGGTAACGCCGATGACCTGGTAGGCATCCTTGTGGTCACCCATTTCCATACCGGGCGACCCCATGGGCATGCCCGGCACGGCCAGGCCCTTGAGGTCGCTGCGCTTGGCCAGCAGGCGCACCTGCTCGGCCGGCACATGGCCTTCGACGAACTTGCCGTCGATCACACCGGTGTGGCACGACGCCAGGCGCGGCGCCACGCCCAGGCGCTGCTTGACTGCGCTCATGTTTGGCTCCACGTGGTCGTTGACGGTGAAGCCGCTGTCACGCAGGTGGCTGATCCAGGCCTTGCAGCAGCCGCAGTTGGGGTCGCGGTAAACGTCGATGGTCTCGGCGGCCTGGGCCAGGCCAGTGATGGCCAGCAGGCCCAGGGTCAGCAGGTGTTTGCGCAGCATGGTGAAGCACTCCTTTAGAAACGCAGGCGGATACCGGCGACCAGGCGGGTCTGGGCCAGGTCTTCGCCGTCTTCGCGAGCTTGGTCGGCACGCTTGCCGTACAGGCGGTTGAAGCTGACCCCGACATAGGGGGCGAAGCCACGCGTGATCTCGTAGCGCAGGCGCAGGCCCACCTCGCTGTCGGCCAGCCCTGCGCCTTGCTCGCGCCCGCTATCGTTGCGGCCGTAGAGGTTGGCTTCCAGGGTCGGTTCCAGTATCCAGCGGTTGGTCAGCAGCATAGCGTAAGCGGCTTCCAGGCGCAGCGCGGTCTGTTGCCGCTCGCCGGCGTATGCCGTGGCCTGCAGCTCCAGGCCATACAGCGGCGTACCTTGAATGCCGAACGCGCCCCAGGCCTGGCCGCTGGCGGGCTTGAAGTCCTGGCGTATGCCTGCCACCAGCTCCCACCAGGGGCTGACGGCATGGCCCCACAGCGCCTGCAATTCGGCTTTGTGGGTTCTGCCCTGTTCGCGCTCGCCCTCCGTGCGCAGCCACAGGCGGTCGATATCACCGCCGACCCAGGCGGTGGCGTTCCAGTTCAGGGCACTGCTGCTCTCGAAGTTCTGGTATTCAAACTTGTCGACGATCACGGCCCAGTTAATTGCGCGGTCGTGCACCTGATGCCCGGGCAAGGGCGGGAAAGCGGCGCGGCGGTCGGCGTCGCTGATGGCCGGCAGCGGCGTGCGCGGCTGGCTAGGCGTTGCCTGGCCATGGCTCATGCCTTCATGGTTCATCTGGCCATGGTTCATGTGCGCCATGCCGGCGGCCAGCGCCCGTTCACTGGCCAGCAGGGTCAGCAGGGCCACGCCGGCCACAATGCTGCGGTTGCGTGTGTCATTCATCGACGCGTACCTCGCGGAACATGCCGGTCTCCATGTGGTAGAGCAGGTGGCAGTGGTAGGCCCAGCGGCCCAGGGCGTCGGCAGTCACCCGGTAGCTGCGGCGGCTGCCGGGCGGCATGTCGAGGGTGTGCTTGCGCACCAGGAACTGGCCGTGTTCGTCCTCCAGGTCGCTCCACATGCCGTGCAGGTGGATGGGGTGGGTCATCATGGTGTCGTTGACCAGGGTGATGCGCACCCGCTCGCCGTAGCGCAGGCGCAGGGGTTGGGCATCGCTGAACTTGATGCCGTCGAACGACCAGGCAAAGCGTTCCATATGGCCGGTCAGGTGCAGTTCGATGTCACGCGAGGGGGGGCGACCGTCCGGGTCGGGGTAGGGGCTGCGCAGGTCGGCGTAAGTGAGTACGCGGCGGCCGTTGTTGCGCAGGCCGATGCCGGGGTCGGCCAGGTTGGGGCGCGGGGCCATGGTCTGCATGTCCACCAGTGGGTTGCCGGTTTCGCTGGCCGGGTGTTGCTGCATCGCCGGCATGGCGGCGTGGTCCATGCCGGGCATGTTGCTGTGGTCCATGCCGGCCATGGCGCCGTGGCCCATGTCGTCCATGGCCAATACCGGACGCGGGTCGGGTTCGGGCACAGGCGCCTGCAGCCCGGCAGCGCGGGCCAGGGTACCGCGGGCGAAGCCGCTGCGGTCCATGCTCTGGGCGAACAGGGTGTAGGCGGGCAGGTCGCCCACGGTGACCAGCACATCGTAGGTTTCGGCCACCGCAATGCGCAGTTCGTCCACGCTCACTGGCGTTACCGGCAGGCCGTCGGCGGCAATCACGGTCAGCTTCAGCCCGGGGATGCGGAAGTCGAAATACGTCATGGCCGAGGCGTTGATCAGGCGCAGGCGCACGGTTTCGCCGGGCTGGAACAGGCAGGTGAAGTTGCCTTGCGGGGGCTGGCCGTTGAGCAGGTAGGTATAGGTGGCGGCGCTGATATCGGCCAGGTCGGTGGGGCTCATGCGCATGCGTGCCCAGGCCGTGCGCTCGGCGACGGTGGGGCTCCAGCCGTTGTCGGCGATATCATCGATGAAGTCACCGACCGTGCGCTTGTGATAGTTGAACGCGTCGGACTGCTTCTTCAGGGTGGCCATCAGCTGTTTCGGTGCCTGGTCGGACCAGTCGCTGAACAGCAGCACATGGTCACGCTGGTAGCGGTGCGCTTCGGGTTCGCGTGGCTCGATCACGATCGCGCCATAGACCCCGGCCTGCTCCTGTAGCCCCGAATGGCTGTGGTACCAGTAGGTACCGCTCTGGCGCAGGGTGAACCGGTACAGGTAGTCGCCGCCGGGTTCGATGCCGGCGAAGCTCAGGCCTGGCACGCCATCCATGTTGGCCGGCAGGATGATGCCGTGCCAGTGGATCGAGGTGTCCTGCGCCAGGTGGTTGCGCACGCGCAGGGTCACGGTGTCGCCTTCGCGCCAGCGCAGCAAGGGGCCGGGCAGGCTGTTGTTGATGGTCAGTGCGGTGCGCGGGCGGCCGGTGATGTTGACCGGGGTCTGGCCGATGAACAGCTCGAAATGCTGGCCGTCCAGGTCCTGGCCTTCGGCGGCCTGCGCCAGGGGGCGCCACAGCCCCAGGCCCGCCAGTGTGGTGGCGGCGCCCAGGCCTTTGACGAAGGTACGGCGGGTGGGGGTGCGCAACATGGCGTGGCCTCATGCGGGGGAGCCACGATGTTCGCCGCAGGCGCCTGTCAGGTAGCTGAGGCGCACATTACAGCGTTGTCAGCTTGCCACCTCGTCGGCTTGCAGGTCGCGCATCAGCAGGGCGTAGTCAAGCGCGACCTGCTCCGGGATGGGCAGGTACACCACGTGGCCGTCGCCCGGTGCCACGTCGATGGCCTGCTGCTGGCGGTTGCACAGGCGGTGCAAGTCGAAATGGTAGTTGCCGCGCGGGGTCATCAGCTCCAGGTGGTCACCCAGGGCAAAGCGGTTCTTCACCCTGACCTCGGCCAGGCCATCGACCCGCACGCCGGTCAGTTCGCCAACGAACTGCTGGCGCTCCGAGACCGAGTTGCCGCGCTGGTAATTCTGGTATTCATCGTGCACGTGGCGGCGCAGGAAGCCTTCGGTGTAACCGCGTTGGGCGAGGGATTCCAGGTTGCCCATCAGGGTACGGTCGAACGGTCGCCCGGCCACGGCATCGTCGATCGCCTGGCGATACGACTGCACGGCTCGGGCACAGTAGAAGTGCGATTTGGTGCGGCCTTCGATCTTCAGTGAATGCACGCCCATGCCGGCCAGGCGTTCGACGTGCTGGATGGCGCGCAGGTCCTTGGCATTCATGATGTAGGTGCCGTGTTCATCCTCGAACGCTGGCATTTCGGTGCCGGGGCGGTTGCTTTCCTGCAACAGGAACACCTGCTCGGTGGGCGCGCCCAGGCCCAGGGTGGGCTGCACTTCGCGCACGATGTCGCCAGTGGCGTTCTCGGTGGCTGGCGTGGCGTCGTACTTCCAGCGGCAGGCGTTGGTGCAGGTGCCCTGGTTGGCGTCACGCTTGTTGAGGTAGCCCGACAGCAGGCAACGACCGGAGTACGCCATGCACAGCGCGCCGTGGACGAACACTTCCAGCTCCATGCCCGGTACGTGCTGGCGAATTTCCCCGATCTCTTCCAGCGACAGTTCGCGCGACAGGATCACCCGGCTCAGGCCCAGTTGTTGCCAGAACTGCACGCTGGCCCAGTTGACCGTATTGGCCTGCACCGACAGGTGCACCGGCATCTGCGGGAAGTGCTGGCGCACCAGCATGATCAGCCCGGGGTCGGACATGATCAGCGCGTCTGGGACCATGTCGATTACCGGTGCCAGGTCTTTGAGGAAGGTCTTGAGCTTGGCGTTGTGCGGGGCGATGTTGACCACCACGTAGAAGCGTTTGCCCAGGGCATGTGCCTCCTGGATGCCCTGCGCCAGGTTGGCGTGGTCGAATTCGTTGTTGCGCACCCGCAAGCTGTAGCGCGGCTGGCCGGCGTAGACCGCGTCGGCGCCATAGGCAAAGGCGTAACGCATGGTCTTCAGGGTGCCGGCGGGGGCCAGCAGTTCGGGCTTGGCAATAGAGGTCATGGTGCGCACCGGGGCAAAGGGCGCGGATGCTAAAACCCCCGGCCGGTACACGTATTGATTTACATCAATGCAGCTGCGGCACTTTTAGCCAAGCGGCGCGCACTAATATCGCATAAGCCATTCGAGGACCTGCGATGAACGAAGCCGCTCTACAGAACAAAGCCTTGGCAGTGCTCCTGGCGCTGGTGACCATTGCCTTTGTCTGGATCCTGCTGCCGTACTACGGCGCGATTTTCTGGGCGGTTGTGCTGGGAATCCTGTTCGCCCCGCTGCAGCGTAACCTGCTGATTCGCTTTGGTCGCAGGCGCAACCTGGCCGCAGCCGCGACCACGCTGGTGTGCCTGTTGGTGGCGGTGCTGCCGGTGTTCATCACCAGCGCATTGCTGGTGCAGGAGGGCGCCACCCTGTACCAGCGTATCGAAACCGGGCAGTTGGACATCGCCGGCTATGTCGAGCACGGCAAGGACATGTTGCCAGCGTTTGCCCAGCATGGCCTGGACAACATGGGCATGGGCAACCTCGACGGGCTACGGGACAAGATCACCAAATGGGCGACCCAGGGCAGCCAGGTGCTGGCCAGCCAGGCGTTCAGCTTTGGCCAGGGCACGTTCGAGTTCCTGGTCAGCTTTGGCATCATGATGTACCTGTTGTTTTTCTTCTTGCGCGAAGGCGCCGACGTGGCCCGGCGTGTGCGTTTGGCGGTACCGCTGCCCGAGCAGCAGAAGCGCCGCTTGCAGCTGAAGTTCAACCGCGTGGTACGGGCGACGGTGAAAGGCAACGTGCTGGTGGCCATCACCCAGGGGGCGTTGGGCGGGTTTATCTTCTGGGTGCTGGATATCCCCAGCGCATTGGTGTGGGCGGTGCTGATGGCGTTTCTGTCGCTGCTGCCGGCGGTGGGGGCAGGTATCGTCTGGGCACCGGTGGCGGCCTACTTCCTGATGACCGGGGCGATATTGCCGGGGATCATCCTGACTGCGTTCGGGGTACTGGTGATCGGCCTGGTGGACAACTTGCTGCGGCCCATCCTGGTGGGCAAGGATACGCGGATGCCGGACTACCTGATTCTGGTGTCGACGCTGGGTGGGCTGGCAGTGTTCGGCCTTAATGGCTTCGTGATCGGGCCGTTGATCGCGGCGCTGTTCGTGTCCAGCTGGGCAATCTTTGCCTCGACCAAGCCGCAGGTGCAGTTGCCTCAGTAGTGGAGACGCGTGCGGTCTCTGTGGGAGCCGCGCTTGCCGGCGATGGGCTGCGAAGCAGCCCCAATGCAGGCGGCACCATTCTGAGGGATTGGAATTGACTTGAGACTTTGGGGCCGCTGCGCAGCCCATCGCCGGCAAGCGCGGCTCCCACACCGAAGGCAGCGGGCTTGCGGGCAGAGT
>NZ_JBIBGE010000020.1:20115-116435 GCF_042956345.1 Pseudomonas sp. NPDC008258 | reverse complement strand
GTTTCCCCATGTGAGAGTAGGTCATCGTCAAGATTCATTTCGCAAAACCCCTATCTGCGCATGCAGGTAGGGGTTTTGTCTTTGTGGGCCAAAAAGCCAGGCCCTACACCAACCCCCGCTCCCACAATTCGAGCCAGAACACTAGAATAGCCCCACGCACCTATTCAGAAGCGCTATATGCCCAACTCTGTCGATCCCGAAACCCTGGCCCATTTGCCGTTGGACGAGCTTGTCGCTTGCCATGAATGCGACCTGTTGCTGCGCAAGCCCGTGCTCCAGCACGATGAAAAAGCCCAGTGCCCGCGCTGTGGCTACGAGCTTTATGCCCACCGGCATAATGTGGTCAACCGCAGCCTGGCCCTGGTACTGACCGCCTTGCTACTGTTTGTGCCGGCCAACTTCCTGCCGATCATGCAGCTGCACTTGCTTGGTCAGACTTCTGACGACACTGTCTGGAGCGGCGTGCTGGGCCTGTACAACTCGGAAATGCGCGGCGTGGCCGTGGTGGTGTTCTTGTGCAGCATGGCCATCCCCCTGGCAAAACTGCTCTGCCAGCTGGCGGTACTGTTGAGTATCCGCTTGAACGTGGGGCGCAGCTTCGGCCTGTTGTTCTATCGCATCTATCACCACCTGCGTGACTGGGGCATGCTCGAGGTCTATTTCATGGGCGTGCTGGTCGCCATCGTCAAGCTGGTGGACCTGGCTGAGCTCACCGTAGGGCTTGGGCTGTTCTGCTTTATCAGCTTGTTATTGGTTCAGGTATGGCTGGAGGTGGTGATGTCACCGCACCAGATCTGGAGTGCACTATCGGGGGAGGACCTGCATGCGGGCGATTGATGCAGGCATTGTTGTCTGCAATGAATGCCATGAACTAAACAGGCAAGTGCCAGGCAGCACTTCGCAAACCTGTACACGCTGTGGCGCCATTGTGCATGCTCGCCGGCCGAACAGTATCGTGCGGACCTGGGCGCTGCTGATTGCGGCGTCGATCCTGTACATCCCGGCCAATATCCTGCCGATCATGACCGTGAGCACCTTGGGCCAAGGCAGCCCTGACACGATCATGTCCGGCGTAATCACCCTGCTCAAGCACGGCATGGTGCCCATTGCTGCCGTGGTGTTCATTGCCAGCATCCTGGTGCCCACGTTCAAGCTGGTGGGCATTGGCTTGCTGTTGTACTCCGTTCAGCGACACCAGCCGCTTTCGGCGCGGCAACGGATATTGATGTACCGCTTCATCGAATTCATTGGGCGCTGGTCCATGCTGGACATCTTTGTCATCGCCATCCTGGTGGCGGTGGTGAATTTCGGCCGAATAGCCAGTGTAGAAGCCAATCTGGGCGCTGTCGCCTTTGCAACTGTGGTGATCCTGACGATGCTTGCCGCTTTAACTTTCGATCCCCGACTGATTTGGGATAACACGGAGTCGGATGACGACCATGAGTGACCTGCCAACGGCTAAAACCCGCCCAGCCTCGAACTGGTCGGCCATCTGGATCCTGCCCCTGATCGCCTTGATGATCGGTGGCTGGCTGGCGTGGCAAGCCTACCGGGATGCCGGGGTGCAAATTGAAGTCCGTTTCGAGTCAGGCGAGGGTATCGTCGCCAACAAGACCGAGGTGATCTACAAGGGCATGCCGGTTGGCAAGGTGGTTAGCCTGGTGCTTGACGCCGAAGGCGACAACCAGGGAGTGATCGCGACCATCGAGATGAACAAGGCCGCCGAACCTCACCTGACCAAAGGCACACGCTTCTGGCTGGTGAAGCCCAGTGTCAGCCTGGCAGGTATTTCCGGCCTGGAAACCCTGGTATCGGGTAACTACATCGCCGTTAGCCCGGGGGAGGGCGAGCGCACCAAACGCTTTACCGCGCTGAAGGTAGCGCCGCCGCTCTCGGACACGGAGCCAGGCCTGCACCTGACCCTCAAGGCCGACAGGTTGGGCTCTCTCAACCGTGACAGCCCGGTGTTCTACAAGCAGATCCAGGTTGGCCGGGTAAAAAGCTACCGATTGTCCGAGGACCAGAGCACTGTAGAGGTCAAGGTGTTCATCGAGCCGGCCTACGCCAGCCTGGTGCGCAAGCATACGCGTTTCTGGAATGCCAGCGGCGTCAGCATCGATGCTTCGCTGTCTGGCGTGAAAGTGCGTAGCGAGTCGCTGTCGAGCATCGTTGCCGGTGGTATCGCCTTTGCTACGCCGGAGTACCGCAAAGACAGCCCACCTACCGACCCGAGCCTGCCGTTCCGCCTGTACGAAGACTTCGATGCAGCCCAGGCGGGCATCCGGGTCAAAGTGAAACTGAGCGACTACGAAGGCCTGCAGGCAGGACGCACGCCGGTCATGTACAAGGGCATCCAGGTGGGTTCGCTGAAAGCCCTGAAGATGGAGGACAACCTGTCCAGCGCATCCGCCGAGCTGACGCTGGACCCTCTGACCGAGGATTATCTGGTCGAAGGTACGCAGTTCTGGGTGGTCAAGCCGTCGATTTCCCTGGCGGGCATCACCGGCCTGGAAGCGCTGGTCAAAGGTAACTACATCGCTATTCGCCCGGGCGAGAAGGGTGCGCGGCCCGAGCGTGAGTTTGAGGCGCGGGCCAAGGCGCCGCCGCTCGACCTCAAGGCCCCGGGCCTGCACATGGTGTTGTTCGCCGATACCCTGGGTTCGCTGGAAATCGGCAGCCCGGTGATGTACCGCCAGGTAAAGGTGGGCAGCGTGCAGAGCTATCAGTTTGCCCGCAACAGCAACCGGATCCTGATTGGCGTGCACATCGAGAAGGAGTACGAGAAGCTGGTCAACGGCTCGTCGCGCTTCTGGAACGTCAGCGGTATTACCCTGACGGGCGGCCTGTCGGGGATCAAGATCAAGAGTGAGTCACTGCAAACGCTGATGGCGGGTGGTATCGCCTTCGACACACCGCGCCCCGACGTAGCACTCAAGCGCCACATTCCGCGCTTCCGCCTGCATGACAGCCAGGAAGCGGTAAACCGCGCGGGTACGTTGATCACCATCCGTGTCGACCGTGCAGATGGCCTGAAACCGGGCACTGCAATCCGCTTCCGTGGCCTGGATGTGGGCAGTATCGAAAGCGTCGACCTGACTGACGACCTGCAAGCAGTGCTGCTGCGAGCGCGTATTACCGAGGCAGCGGACCGTATCGCCCGTGCCGGTACGCAGTTCTGGGTAGTCAAGCCGGCCTTGGGCCTGGTGCGTACCGAGAACCTCGACACCCTGATTGGCGGGCAGTACCTGGAAGTGCAGCCGGCAGCCAAGGACCGTGGTCCGCAGCGTGACTTCATCGCTTTGGCCGATGCGCCGCAGGTGGCGGGGCCGGAAGTCGGGTTGCCATTGACGCTCAGTGCCCCGCGCCGTGGTTCGATCAAGCCAGGTGTGCCGGTGACGTATCGTGAAGTTGCGGTTGGCAAGGTGACGGGCTTCGAGCTGGGCCAGAGTGCTGACCGCGTGCTGATCCATATCCTCATCGAGCCACGCTATGCCGCCCTGGTGCGCAGTGGCAGCCGCTTCTGGAACAGCAGTGGCTTCGGCTTCGACTGGGGTTTGTTCAAGGGCGCTACGGTGCGGACCGAGTCGGTAGAAACCCTGATCGATGGCGGTATCGCTTTTGCTACGCCGGATGGCGAGCAAATGGGTAACCCGGCACGGCCGCAGCAGACCTTTGCCTTGTTCGACAAGGCCGAGGATGAATGGCTGCAGTGGGCGCCGAAGATTCAGATCGCGAAGTAATGTAAAAGTAGGGCCGCCAAGCGCGGCCCCGTTTTTTTGTGGGAGCGGCCTTGCGTCGCGAAAGGGGCGCGTAGCGGCCCCTCGGTCTCAGTGCATAAACTGAGATTGCAGGGGCTGCTCCGCAGCCCTTTCGCGACGCAAGGCCGCTCCCACAGAGATCGAGTCCCGCATGGGGCCGTGCCCGCAAGCACAAATCGCAGGCAACAAAAAGCCGACCCTAGGGTCGGCTTTTCGACTTGCACGTCGCTTAGGCAGCTGCAGCTTCTTTCAGCGCCTTGATGTGGCCATTCAGACGGCCTTTGTGACGAGCAGCCTTGTTCTTGTGGATGATACCCTTGTCGGCCATACGGTCGATTACAGGTACAGCCAGAACGTAAGCGGCTTGCGCTTTTTCGGCGTCTTTTGCGTCGATGGCTTTAACTACATTCTTGATGTAGGTACGGACCATGGAACGCAGGCTGGCGTTGTGGCTGCGACGCTTCTCAGCCTGTTTTGCACGTTTCTTGGCGGAAGGTGTGTTGGCCACCGTCGAGCTCCTCGAAAGACTTTAGGTAAATAGCAAACAAAATAGGCCGCGAATCATGCCGATCAGTAGACCGGTTGTCAAGGCCACCTGCAAGGTTCCGCCGAGCGGTGCGCCAACAAGAGGGAAAGATTCCTTTCTGCTGCGCGACCTGTACACTCGGGAATTTTTGGCTCCCCTGCGAAGGCGCGGGAGTATCGCACATTCGGACGCTGTCTGGCAGCGTCCTCTGTCATTGGCGTGAATCTTTTCGATGAACCTGCTCAAATCCCTGGCTGCAGTAAGCTCGATCACCATGATTTCACGGGTGCTGGGCTTCGTTCGTGACACCATCCTGGCCCGCATCTTTGGTGCCGGCGTTGCCACCGACGCCTTCTTTATCGCGTTCAAGTTGCCCAACCTGCTGCGACGCATCTTTGCCGAAGGCGCGTTCTCGCAGGCGTTCGTGCCGATTCTGGCCGAATACAAGACCCAGCAGGGCGAGGAAGCGACGCGCACCTTCATCGCTTATGTCAGCGGCCTGCTGACCCTGGTCCTGGCCGTGGTGACTGCCATTGGCATCCTGGCGGCGCCGTGGGTGGTGTGGGCGACGGCCCCCGGTTTTGTCGACAACGCTGAAAAGTACGAACTGACCACCGCCCTGTTGCGGGTGACCTTTCCTTATATATTGCTGATCTCGCTGTCTTCCCTGGCCGGTGCGATCCTCAATACCTGGAACCGCTTTTCAGTGCCGGCTTTCACGCCGACCCTGCTGAACGTGGCAATGATCGCCTTCGCCGTGCTGCTGACGCCGTACTTCAACCCGCCGATCATGGCGCTGGCCTGGGGCGTGCTGGCCGGTGGCCTGGCGCAGTTGCTGTACCAGCTGCCAGCGCTGAAGAAGATCGGCATGCTCGTGTTGCCGCGCCTGAACCTCAAGGACGCGGGTGTATGGCGCGTACTGAAGCAGATGCTGCCGGCAATCCTGGGCGTGTCGGTGAGCCAGATCTCGTTGATCATCAACACCATCTTTGCCTCCTTCCTGGTGGCCGGTTCGGTGTCGTGGATGTATTACGCCGACCGCCTCATGGAGCTGCCCTCCGGCGTGCTGGGCGTGGCCCTGGGCACCATCCTGCTGCCAACCCTGGCCAAGACCTACGCCAACAAGGACCGCGAGGAATACTCGCGGATACTCGACTGGGGCCTGCGCCTTTGCTTCCTGCTGGTGCTGCCCTGCACGCTGGCTTTGGCCATTCTTGCCGAGCCGCTGACTGTTGCGCTGTTTCAATATGGCAAGTTCAGTGCGTTTGATGCGGCCATGACCCAGCGGGCACTGATGGCGTATTCCATAGGCTTGCTGGCGATCATTCTGGTCAAGGTACTGGCACCCGGCTTCTATGCGCAGCAGAATATCCGCACACCCGTGAAGATCGCGATTTTCACCCTGGTCTGTACCCAGTTGTTCAACCTTGCCCTGGTCGGCCCGCTTGCGCATGCCGGCCTGGCATTGGCGATCAGCCTTGGTGCCTGCCTGAATGCCGGCTTGCTGTTCTGGAAGCTGCGCAGTCAGCAGTTGTTCCAGCCGCAGCCAGGCTGGGCAGTGTTCCTGCTCAAGCTTGTTTTGGCGGTGGCGCTGATGTCGGCAGTACTGTTGGCGGGCATGCACTATATGCCAGCCTGGGAGCAGGGCGTCATGCTGGAGCGCTTCCTGCGGCTTGGGGCGCTGATCCTGGCAGGTGTCGTGACGTATTTCGGCTGCCTGTACCTGTGCGGCTTCCGGCCCCGGCATTTCGCCCGCAAGGCCCTGCACTAAGGCTTCGGGCGGGTCAGGCGTCGGTTTTTCGCATTCCACGCCGCCCTTGGGCGCTGCTGCCTGTCACCAGCGCCCGGGTGTGGTTATAATCGGCCACTTTATGAGCAAGAAGCGCGTTATGCAGCTGGTTCGAGGTCTTCACAACCTGCGCCCCGAGCACCGGGGCTGTGTCGCCACCATTGGCAACTTCGACGGGGTTCACCGCGGCCACCAGGCAATCCTGGCGCGCCTGCGCGAGCGCGGCCAGGCCTTGGGCCTGCCGACCTGCGTGGTGATCTTCGAACCGCAACCACGCGAGTACTTCGCCCCCGAGACCGCACCGGCGCGCCTGGCCCGCCTGCGCGACAAGGTCGAGCTGCTGGCCGCCGAAGGCATCGACCGGGTGCTGTGCCTGGCGTTCAACCAGCGCCTGAGCAAGCTCAGCGCCGACGCCTTCGTCAAGGCCATCCTGGTCGATGGCCTGGGTGTGCGCCACCTCGAAGTGGGCGATGACTTCCGCTTTGGCTGTGACCGTGCTGGCGATTTCGCCTTCCTGGTCGAAGCCGGCAAGCAGTACGGCTTTACCGTCGAAGCTGCCAATACGGTGATCCAGGACGGCCTGCGGGTCAGCAGCACCGAAGTGCGCAAGGCCCTGTCCGAAGGCAACTTCGAGCTGGCCGAACACCTGCTGGGCCGCCCGTACAGCATCACTGGCCGCGTGCTGCATGGCCAGAAGCTGGCCCGCCAGCTCGGCACACCTACCGCCAACATCCAGCTCAAGCGCCGCCGCGTGCCGCTGTCCGGGGTCTACCTGGCCAGCATCGAGATCGACGGCAAGGCCTGGCCGGGTGTCGGCAACATCGGCGTGCGCCCCACCGTTGCTGGTGATGGGCGCCCGCACCTGGAAATTCATCTGCTGGACTATGCCGGCGACCTTTACGGCCGGCGCCTGACGGTGGAGTTCCACCACAAGCTGCGTGAAGAGCAGCGATTCGCCTCCCTGGAGGCGCTGAAGTCGGCGATCGATGCGGATATCGCCGCCGCACGTGCACATTGGCACGCTCAACCGCTAACGAAGAGCCTGAAATGACCGACTACAAAGCCACGCTTAACCTTCCGGACACCGCCTTCCCCATGAAGGCCGGCCTGCCTCAGCGCGAACCGCAGATCCTGCAGCGCTGGGACAGCATTGGCCTGTACCAGAAGCTGCGCGAAATTGGCAAGGATCGTCCCAAGTTCGTCCTGCACGACGGCCCGCCCTATGCCAACGGCAAGATTCACATCGGTCATGCGCTGAACAAGATCCTCAAGGACATGATCGTCCGTTCCAAGACCCTGGCCGGCTTCGACGCGCCGTATGTACCGGGCTGGGACTGCCATGGCCTGCCGATCGAGCACAAGGTCGAGGTAACCCACGGCAAGCACCTGTCTGCCGACCGCACCCGCGAGCTGTGCCGCGAGTATGCCGCCGAGCAGATCGAAGGGCAGAAGACCGAGTTCATTCGCCTGGGCGTGCTGGGTGACTGGGACAACCCGTACAAGACCATGAACTTTGCCAACGAGGCCGGCGAAATCCGCGCCCTGGCCGAAATGGTCAAGCAAGGCTTCGTGTTCAAGGGCCTCAAGCCTGTGAACTGGTGCTTCGATTGCGGTTCGGCGCTGGCTGAAGCCGAAGTCGAGTACGCCGACAAGAAGTCCCAGACCATTGACGTGGCCTTCCCGGTTGCCGACGAGGCCAAGCTGGCTGCCGCCTTCGGCCTGGCTTCGCTGGCCAAGCCTGCTGCCATCGTGATCTGGACCACCACCCCGTGGACCATCCCGGCCAACCAGGCGCTGAACATCCACCCGGAGTTCAAATACGCCCTGGTCGACACTGGCGAGCGCCTGCTGGTGCTGGCCGAAGAGCTGGTCGAGTCGTGCCTCAAGCGCTACAACCTGGAAGGCTCGGTGATCGCCACCGCGCAAGGTTCGGCGCTGGAACTGATCAATTTCCGCCACCCGTTCTACGATCGCCTGTCGCCGCTCTACCTGGCCGACTACGTCGAACTGGGCGCCGGTACTGGCGTAGTGCACTCGGCACCTGCCTACGGTGAAGATGACTTCGTCACCTGCAAGCGCTATGGCATGGTCAACGACGACATCCTTACCCCGGTGCAGAGCAACGGCGTGTATGTCGAGTCGCTGGAGTTCTTCGGCGGCCAGTTCATCTGGAAGGCCAACCCGGCCATCGTCGAGAAGCTGAGCGAAGTCGGTGCGCTGATGCACACCGAAACCATCAGCCACAGCTACATGCACTGCTGGCGCCACAAGACCCCGCTGATCTACCGCGCCACCGCGCAGTGGTTCGTGGGCATGGACAAGCAGCCTTCCACCGGCGAGCCGCTGCGTGAGCGCGCGCTGAAAGCCATCGAAGAGACCAAGTTCGTGCCGGCCTGGGGCCAGGCCCGCCTGCATTCGATGATCGCCAACCGCCCGGACTGGTGCATCTCGCGTCAGCGCAACTGGGGCGTGCCGATTCCGTTCTTCCTGCACAAGCAGACCGGCGAGCTGCACCCGCGCACCGTCGAATTGATGGAAACGGTGGCCAAGCGCGTCGAACAGGAGGGCATCGAAGCCTGGTTCAAGCTGGACGCCGCCGAGCTGCTGGGCGCTGAAGCCGACCAGTACGACAAGATCGCCGACACCCTCGACGTGTGGTTCGACTCGGGTACCACCCACTGGCACGTGCTGCGCGGCTCGCACGACATCGGCCACGCCACCGGCCCACGCGCCGACCTGTACCTGGAAGGCTCCGACCAGCACCGCGGCTGGTTCCACTCTTCCTTGCTGACCGGTTGCGCCATCGACAACCATGCGCCTTACCGCGAGCTGCTGACCCACGGCTTCACCGTGGACGAAAACGGCCGCAAGATGTCCAAGTCGCTGGGTAACACCATCGAGCCGGAGAAGGTCAACAACACCCTGGGTGCCGACATTCTGCGCCTGTGGGTTTCCGCTACCGACTATTCCGGTGAAATGGCGGTTTCCGAGCAGATCCTGCAGCGCAGCGCCGACGCCTACCGCCGTATCCGCAATACCGCACGCTTCCTGCTGTCCAACCTGTCCGGCTTCGACCCGGCCCGCGACCTGCTGGCCCCGCAAGACATGCTGGCACTGGACCGCTGGGCCGTGGACCGTACCCTGCTGCTGCAACGCGAGCTGGAAGAACACTACAGCGAGTACCGTTTCTGGAACGTCTACTCCAAGGTGCACAACTTCTGCGTGCAGGAGCTGGGCGGCTTCTACCTCGACATCATCAAGGACCGCCAGTACACAACTGGCGCCAACAGTGTCGCCCGCCGTTCCTGCCAGACCGCGCTGTACCACATCAGCGAAGCGCTGGTGCGCTGGATCGCGCCGATCCTGGCGTTCACTGCCGATGAAATCTGGCAGTACCTGCCAGGCGAGCGCAACGAGTCGGTGATGCTCAACGGCTGGTACCAGGGCCTGAGCGAGCTGCCGGAAGGCACCGAGCTGGACCGCGCCTACTGGGACCGCGTGATGGCCGTGAAGGCATCGGTCAACAAGGAGCTGGAAAACCAGCGTACCGCCAAGGTTATCGGCGGCAACCTGCAGGCCGAAGTTACCCTGTACGCCGACGAAGGCCTGAGCGCCGACCTGGGCAAGCTGGGCGACGAGCTGCGCTTCGTGCTGATCACCTCTGCCGCCAGCGTGGTGCCGTTCGTACAGGCGCCGGCTGATGCCGTGGCCACCGAAGTCGAAGGCCTCAAGCTGAAAGTGGTCAAGTCCGGCCACGCCAAGTGCGGCCGTTGCTGGCACTTCCGTGCCGACGTTGGCAGCCACCCGGAGCACCCGGAAATCTGCAGCCGTTGCGTCGACAACCTGACCGGCTCGGGCGAGGTGCGTCACTATGCCTAACCCGGCAGTGGGGCGCTTCGGGCGCCTTGCATGGCTTTGGCTGAGCTTGCTGGTCCTGGTCGTCGACCAGGCCACCAAGCTGTATTTCAACAACGCCCTGACCATGTACCAGCAGATTGTCGTCATCCCTGACTACTTCAGCTGGACCTTGGCCTACAACACCGGCGCAGCCTTCAGCTTCCTGGCTGACGGTGCCGGCTGGCAGCGCTGGCTGTTTGCCCTGATTGCCGTGGTGGTCAGTGCCGTACTGGTGGTGTGGCTCAAGCGCCTGGGGCGCAACGAGACGTGGCTGGCCGTGGCGCTGGCACTGGTGCTGGGTGGCGCCATTGGCAACCTGTACGATCGCATCGTGCTGGGCCATGTGGTCGACTTCATCCTGGTGCACTGGCAGAACCGCCATTATTTCCCGGCCTTCAACGTGGCCGACAGCGCCATCACCGTTGGTGCGGTGATGCTGGCGCTGGATATGTTCAAGAGCAAGAAGTCCGAGGATCCGGTCCATGACTGACACCCGTATCGGCCAGAACACCGAAGTCACCCTGCACTTCGCGCTGCACCTGGAAAACGGCGACACCGTCGACAGCACGTTCGACAAGGCCCCGGCCACCTTCAAGGTGGGCGACGGCAACCTGCTGCCAGGCTTTGAAAGCGCGCTGTTCGGCTTCAAGGCCGGTGACAAGCGCACTGTGGTGGTGGCCCCGGAGAACGCCTTCGGCCAGCCCAACCCGCAGAATGTGCAAGTCATGCCGCGGTCCAATTTCGAAGGCATGGAGCTGTCCGAAGGGCTGCTGATCATCTTCAACGACGCCGCCAACACCGAGCTGCCGGGTGTGGTCAAAGCGTTCGATGACGACCAGGTGACCATCGACTTCAATCACCCACTGGCTGGCAAGACCCTGACCTTCGAGGTGGAGATCCTCGAGGTGAAGGCCCTGTAAGCCTGGAGCCGAGCATGCAAATCAAACTCGCCAACCCTCGCGGCTTCTGCGCGGGGGTCGACCGGGCGATCGAGATCGTCAACCGTGCGCTGGAAGTCTTCGGCCCGCCGATCTATGTGCGTCACGAAGTGGTGCACAACAAGTTCGTGGTGGAAGACCTGCGCAACCGCGGCGCCATCTTCGTCGAAGAGCTGGACCAGGTGCCGGACGATGTCATCGTCATCTTCAGTGCCCACGGTGTTTCCCAGGCCGTGCGCCAGGAAGCCGCTGGCCGTGGCCTGAAAGTGTTCGATGCCACCTGCCCGCTGGTGACCAAGGTGCATATCGAGGTAGCCAAGTACAGCCGCGACGGCCGTGAGTGCATTCTCATTGGCCACGAAGGGCACCCGGAAGTCGAAGGCACCATGGGCCAGTACGACGCCAGCAACGGCGGCTCCATCTACCTCGTCGAAGACGAAGAGGATGTTGCCAAGCTGCAGGTGCGCGACCCGGACCACCTGGCCTTTGTCACCCAGACCACGCTGTCGATGGACGACACCAGCCGCGTCATCGATGCCCTGCGCGCCCGCTTCCCGAACATCGGTGGCCCGCGCAAGGACGACATCTGCTACGCCACCCAGAACCGCCAGGACGCCGTGAAGCAACTGGCCGGTGAGTGCGACGTGGTGTTGGTGGTGGGCAGCCCGAACAGCTCCAACTCCAACCGCCTGCGCGAGCTGGCCGAGCGCATGGGCACCCCGGCCTACCTGATCGACGGTGCCGAGGACCTGCAACAGGTCTGGTTTGAACAGTCGGCGCGTATTGGCATCACCGCTGGCGCTTCGGCCCCCGAAGTGCTGGTGCGTGGCGTGATCGAGCAGCTCAAGGCCTGGGGCGCTACCGGCGCTGAAGAGCTGGACGGGCGTGAAGAGAACATCACCTTCTCGATGCCCAAAGAGCTGCGGGTTCGCTCGCTGATCTGATCAAAGGCCTGCGCACAGCGACCGGTTTTCCGGTTTGCCTGTACGCAGGCTGATTCGCCCGCTGCTAGCCATCACCACGCGATGCAGGCTGGTCGCAGCGGTTTTCTCACACAGTTCCAGCCGCCCAGACAACATTCCATTGTGTTTGCTCAGCGGCACCCCCGATGCACTGAACTTCACTTGGTCGCCAGTATTGGCCAAGATCTTCATCGGCTTTGAGAGGCGTTGCTCGCGCAACAACTGCTGATTGTGCTCCAGCAGCACACGCCATCCTTTCCCCCAATCACTGTCCAACGCCTGCACCAGCACTGGCTGGCTTTGCAGAATGGCGTGGCTGCGCGCACTGCGCAGCGCTTGCGCCAGGTCACGGGCTGCCGCTGCCCTGTGTAGGTCGTCGCTCATCCTGGCGTAGGCCGGCACGCCGAGCTGTGTCAGCAAGACGGCCACTGCCAAGGCCGACAACATTTGTATCAGTGTTACGCCGCGTTGCTTCACCGTGCATTCCTCCCTGGAAGTGCTTGGCTATAGCTTCACGTTCGCTGGCCAAACGGTCTAGTCGGCCACATTCAAGGCAATTGCGGGAAAAGTCGCAGGAGGTGCAAGGATGCACGCGAGGCAACGGGGCATGACGCTGCTGGAGGTTTTATTGGCTGTAGTGGTCGTGGCTGCGGGTATGTTTGCAGCGGCAGGGCTGCAACTACAGGCATTGCAGGCCACGGAGAGCGCGCGCCGTGATGGGCAGGCGGCAATGGCGGCGCACAGTGAGCTTGAACGGGGGCGTCGATGAGGCGCGTCCAAAGTGGTTTTGGCTTGCTGGAGTTGATGCTGGCGCTAGCTATCGGGTTGATGCTGCTGGCTGCGGCCAGCCAGCTTTTCACGTCGGCTCATCATACCTGGCGCCTGCAAAGCACTTCGGTGCGCATGCAGGATGAGGCACGGCAAGCGTTGCTGCGCATGGCTCAGGATATACGCATGGCCGGGATGTTCGGTTGCTTGCGCCTGGAACCCTCAGATTTCTATGACCCGACACTTCACCAGTTATTCGCCCGCCCGTTGATGGTCGAGGCATCCACCCTGAGCCTGGTCGTGGCGGAGTTGCCTGGGCAGGCTGGCGCACCTGACTGGTTTTTGCACACCGATTGCCTCAAGAAAACCTCTGTGGATAAAGAGCGCAAGACCGGGTACTCACTGGTGTACCCGGTCAGCCGGTATGTCTATCAGCTCGAAGGCAAAACGCTGAAGTTCAAGCGCGGAAAAAGCAATTTTCAACCGTTGGTTGAGAATGTGCAGGCGATGCGTCTGCAGCGCGTGCAATTGGCGGAAGGGGCGCGGGTGGATATCACCCTGATGCTTTACGAACCCACGCTCAAGCTAGAACAGCACCATGAGCTGAGCGTCGCATTGCGCAACCCGGCCCCCGCCTCATGAGTCGCCAGCGTGGTGTGGTGCTTCTACTGGCCTTGGTCCTCAGCATGCTGCTAGGCCTGCTCGCTGCATCCGCAATGCGTGACGCGCTGGTGGAAACACGTATGGCCGGCTACCTGAGCGATGGCCTGTTGGCGCTGGAAGAGGCAGAGGCCGCTTTGCAGGCTGGGGCGCGAGAATTCGAACGGGCGCCGCCAGACGCTTGCGGCGCATGCCTGCCACCAGCCCGACCGCACGATCTGGCAGGGCCATGGCAGCGCACTCCAACCGGCTATTTCCATCTCCAGAACCTGGGTATCAGCAAACGTGCCGCGCACGTGCCTGAAGGGCAGCCGGTCACCCTGTTCCGGATTACCGCCGTCAGCAAGCAAGCCCAGCCCCGGCATGTACTGGAAGCCGTCTACGCCGTGGCCGACGGTACAACCCGACGCATCAGCTGGCGGCAAAGATTGCGAGGAGACTGACATGCAGCAAGGCTTGAGCCTTATCGAGTTGTTGATTGTGCTGGCCGTGACCGGCATTCTGGCAGCCATTGCCTACCCCAGTTACAGCGACCAGCTTCGGCGAGCCGCACGCAGCGAAGTGGTTGGCCTGCTGCATGATGCCGCCCTGCGCCTGGAGCGCCACCGCGTGCGCACCGGCCAATACGCCGAGGGCGACCCGGCCTTGCCCGACGGTACCCGCTATTACAGCCTGCAGGCCCAACGCGACAGCGATACCTTCACGCTGCGCGCCCGGCGGCTGCCGCATGGGCTGATGGCGCAGGATGGTTGTGGCGACTTCCAGCTCGACCAGGCCGGCGTGCGCAGCAATCCCGGTGCCCTTGGTGGCAGCGGGCACTGCTGGGGAAGCTGAAGGTTGAATGATGCCCGGTGCATCGCGGTTTTACTTCAGGTGTTGGATCGACAGATGAGCAAGCAAGTAGTGGTGGTCGGTGGCGGGGTGATCGGCCTGCTGACGGCGTTCAACCTGGCGGCGAAGGTCCGGCAGGTGGTGGTGTGTGACCAGGGTGAGGTCGGCCGTGAGTCGTCGTGGGCGGGTGGCGGCATTGTTTCGCCGCTGTACCCGTGGCGCTACAGCCCGGCAGTAACCGCTTTGGCGCACTGGTCGCAGGATTTTTATCCACAGCTGGGCGAGCGTTTGTTCGCCAGCACCGGCGTCGACCCCGAAGTACACACCACGGGCCTGTACTGGCTCGACCT
The DNA here is from genome assembly GCF_042956345.1 of Pseudomonas sp. NPDC008258. Classification (NCBI taxonomy): domain Bacteria; kingdom Pseudomonadati; phylum Pseudomonadota; class Gammaproteobacteria; order Pseudomonadales; family Pseudomonadaceae; genus Pseudomonas; species Pseudomonas sp. NPDC008258. The sequence goes on along the minus strand of NZ_JBIBGE010000020.1, from coordinate 101,956 downwards.
GGATGACGAAGCCGAAGCGCTGGCCTGGGCCGAGCGTGAGCAGCGGCCACTGAGTGCAGTGGATATCTCGGCGGCCTACGACGCGGTGCCGGTGCTGGGCGCGGGCTTCAAGCGGGCCATCTACATGGCCGGCGTGGCCAATGTGCGCAACCCGCGTCTGGTGAAGTCGCTGAAAGCGGCGCTGCTGGCATTGCCGAACGTGACCTTGCGCGAACACTGCCAGATTACCGGCTTCGTTCAGCAGGGCGGGCGTGTGACCGGTGTGCAGACGGCCGATGGCGTGCTGGCGGCGGATGAGGTGGTGCTCAGTGCGGGGGCCTGGAGTGGCGACCTGCTGAAAACCCTTGGTCTTGAACTGCCGGTTGAGCCGGTGAAGGGCCAGATGATCCTGTTCAAGTGTGCTGAAGACTTTTTGCCGAGCATGGTCCTGGCCAAGGGGCGCTATGCCATCCCGCGCCGTGATGGGCACATTCTGGTGGGCAGCACGCTGGAGCATGCCGGGTATGACAAGACCCCGACCCTTGACGCGCTGGAAAGCCTGAAGGCGTCGGCGGTGGAGTTGTTGCCTGAGCTTGAGGGGGCCACGGTGGTGGGGCACTGGGCCGGGCTGCGGCCTGGGTCGCCGGAAGGCGTTCCTTACATCGGGCCGGTGCCTGGGCATGAGGGGTTGTGGCTGAACTGCGGGCATTACCGTAACGGCCTGGTGCTGGCGCCAGCTTCGTGCCAGCTGTTTACCGATTTGCTGACCGGCGCCGAGCCAATCATCGACCCGGCGCCCTATGCCCCAGCGGGGCGTTTGGGCTGAGGGCCCATGCAGTACCTGTGGGAGCGGCCTTGTGTCGCGATGGGCTGCGCAGCAGCCCCGGGGAATGCCGCTGCACAGCTGGAATTGCCGGGGCCGCTTTGCGGCCCTTTCGCGACACAAGGCCGCTCCCACAGGGAGGGCACAGTTAGCGATTTTAGCCGGTTATCGGTGCCTGCAGGTGCCGGCTTGGGTAATGCTGCTCATACACCTTGCAGACCCGCAGCACCTGCTGATCGGCAAAGCGCCCGGCCACCACTTGCAGCCCTACCGGCAACCCCTCGCGAGTGAACCCGCACGGCACCGAAGCTGCCGGCTGCTGGGTCAGATTGAAGGGGTAACTGAACGGTGTCCACTCCATCCACTGCGCCATCCCCGACCCAGGCGGCACATTGTGGCCTGCCTCGAACGCCACCAGCGGCAACATCGGTGACAGCAGCACGTCATAGCGCTGGTGGAAGGCATTCATCTTCGCGATCAGATCTGCCCGAGCCTCCAGCGCCTGGGTGTATTCGCTCAGGCTGATCTGTGCACCTTGCTCCGCAATCCAGCGCAACCCTGGGTCGAGCACTGCCCGTTGTTCACCGCTGAGTGCACTGGCCAGCCGCGCCGCGCCCGCAAACCACAGGGTATTGAAGGTTTCCAGCGGGTCGCCGAAGCCGGGGTCGACTTCCTCAACCTGCGCGCCCAGCCGCGCCAGGCGCTGCACTGCCTGGGCCACCAGCGCCTGAACCTGCGGGTTGACCTGCACGTAACCAAAGTTGGCGCTGTAGGCGATCCGCAGGCCGCTCAGGTCTGGCTCCTGGCCCAGCCACGGCGCTTGCCGTGGCGCCCCGGCCAGGCCGTCTCGTGCGTCGGGCCGGGCCACACAGTCGAGCATCAGCACCGAGTCGTCCACGGTGCGCGTCATCGGCCCCAGATGCGACAACACCGTCATGGCGCTGGCTGGCCATTGCGGTACGTAACCGAAGGTTGGTTTGATCCCGAAGGTGCCGGTAAAGGCACAAGGGATGCGGATCGAGCCACCCGCATCGCTGCCCTGATGCAGCACGCCCAGGTTCAGTGCAGCGGCGGCGGCCGCGCCACCCGACGAGCCGCCTGCGGTCAGGCGGGTATCCCAGGGGTTGCGGGTAATGCCATACAGCGGGTTGTCGGTCACGCCTTTCCAGCCGAACTCGGGTGTGGTGGTCTTGCCCACCAGCACCGCGCCGGCATCGCGCATGAAGGCGCTGAACGGCGCATCAATGTCCCAAGGGCCTGCACCCGAGGTGGTGCGCGAACCTTTGCGTGTGGGCATGCCGCGGGTCAGGGTCAGGTCCTTGATCGAGGCGGGTACGCCGTCCAGCCGGCCGCAGGGCTCGCCACGCTGCCAGCGCTGTTCGCTGGCGCGGGCGGCGGCGCGGGCACCTTCGCCGTCGACATGGCAGTAGGCGTTGACCGCCGGGTTGTGCAGGTCGATGCGCGCCAGCACATCGTCTACTACCTCCACTGGTGACAACTGGCGCCGCTGGTAGAGTTCGAGCAGTTCGACGGCGGTGAACTCGCCAATCGCGGTTTTCTGGGTCATCTCAACGGCCTCCCGGGTTGGCGGCCTGGAACATGGCGCGCAGCAGCACGTCGCAGCCATCGGCCAAGTCCTGTGGCGCTGCGTTTTCGATTTCGTTGTGGCTGATGCCACCCTCGCACGGCACGAATATCATCCCGGCCGGGCCAAGTTCGGCAAGGAAGATAGCGTCGTGGCCGGCGCCGCTGACAATGTCCATGTGGCTGAGGCCCAGCTCGCGCGCGCCCTGACGCACGGCGTCCACGCATTGGTCGGCGAAGTACAGGGGTGGGAAGTCGGCAGTCGGCGTCAGCTCAAAACTCAGCCCGTGCTTTATCGTGCTGGCCTCGATGGCTGCGCGCACTTCGCTGACCATGGCGGCGAGGTGCCCGGGGTCGAGGTGGCGCAGGTCGATGGTCATGTGTACCTGGCCAGGGATGACATTGCGCGAACCAGGGTGCAGCGCGAGGCAGCCGACCGTGCCGCAGGCGTGCGGCTGGTGGGCGTGGGCCACGCGGTTGATGGCTACCACTACCTCGGCCGCGCCGACCAGGGCGTCTTTGCGCAGGTGCATCGGAGTAGGGCCGGCGTGCGCCTCGACACCGCTCAGCACCAGGTCGAACCATTTCTGCCCCAGGCAGCCTTGTACCACGCCAATGGTGGTGCGCTGGTCCTCCAGTACCGGGCCTTGCTCGATGTGCGCTTCAAAGTAGGCACCCACAGCATGCCCGGTGGGGACACGCGGGCCGGCGTAACCGATGCGTTGCAGCTCGGCGCCTACCGACAGGCCTTGGTCGTCGACCTTGTCCAGCGTTTCCTGCAGGCCGAATTTACCGGCGAACACGCCCGAACCCATCATGCAGGGCGGGAAGCGCGAGCCTTCTTCGTTGGTCCACACCACCACTTCCAGCGGGGCCTCTGTGGTCAGCTTGAGGTCGTTGAGAGTGCGGATCACCTCCAGGCCGGCCATGACGCCGTAGCAGCCATCGAACTTGCCACCGGTGGGTTGGGTGTCGATGTGGCTGCCGGTCATTACCGGCGGCAGGGCAGGGTTGCGGCCAGGGCGGCGGGCGAAGATGTTGCCGATGGCGTCGATGCTGACCGTGCAGCCGGCTTCTTCGCACCAGCGCACAAACAGGTCGCGGGCCTGGCGGTCGAGGTCGGTCAGGGCCAGGCGGCATACGCCGCCCTTGGCGGTGGCGCCGAGCCGGGCCAGGTCCATCAGCGATTGCCAGAGGCGTTCGCGGCTGACCAGGGGGCCTTGGCCGAGCATGTGCTGCGATGGATCGATGCGGGTATTCATGGTTCATCTCTCCTGAAATTACTGGGTTGCTTGTGCCGGCCTCTTCGCGGGCTTGCCCGCTCCCACAGGTACTGCACAGTCCTGAGGGAATTGATGCCCCTGTGGGAGCGGGCGAGCCCGCGAAGAGGCCGGCACAGGTAAACAAGGTCGCTATCAGGCGCTAAGGGCCAGGTAACGGTTCTTGATGCTCGGGTCCTCACGGAACTGCGCCGCACTGCCCTGATAGGCAACCCGACCCTGCTCCAGCACGTAATGGCGGTCAGCAAGTGCATCGCAGACCATCAGGTTCTGCTCCACCAGCAGGATCGACAGCCCTTCGTCCTTGATCCGCCGCAGAATCTTCACCAGCTCGTCGACAATCACCGGCGCCAGGCCTTCGGTCGGCTCGTCGAGGATCAGCAGCTTGGGCCCGTTAAGCAGGGCACGGGCGATGGCCAGCATCTGCTGCTCGCCACCGGACAGCGCGAACCCACCATTACGGCGCCGCTCCTTCAGCCGCGGAAACATGCCGTACACATCCTCCAGCTGCCAGCGGCTGGTCTTGCGCACGGCAATCTTCAGGTTCTCCTCGACGCTGAGCTGGCGGAAGATGCCGCGGTGTTCCGGCACCAAGGCAATGCCCAGCCGGGCGATATCGAATATTTCGCGGCCGACCAGTTGCTGGCCGTTGAAGCTGATTTGCCCCTGGCGAGGTCGGACAATGCCGAGGATGCTGCGCAGGGTGGTGGTCTTGCCGGCACCGTTGCGCCCCAGCAGGGTCACCAGCTCGCCGCTTTCAACCTTCAGCGACACACCTTCGAGCACGTGGCTTTTGTCGTAGTAGGAGTGGATCGAATCGACGTTGAGCATCAGGCGGCCTCTCCAAGGTAGGCGGTGCGCACGCGCTCGTCGTTGCGCACCTGTTCAGGGGTACCTTCGACCAGGATCTGGCCGTGGCTCATGACGGTGATGCGCTGGCTGATCGACATGACGATGCTGATGTTGTGCTCGATCAGCAGCACGGTATGGTCGCGACCCAGGTCGCTGATCAGGTCGGTCATCACCGGAATGTCGTCGATGCCCATGCCCGAGGTGGGCTCGTCGAGCATCAACAAGGTGGGTTGCGCACAGATCGACATGCCCACCTCCAGCACCCGTTGCTGGCCGTGCGACAGCTCGCCAGCCAGGGTGTCGGCACGGGCGGTGAGCTTGAGGCGCTCCAGTACCTGGTCGGCGGTGTTCCAGTGGCTGCGCTTGTGCTCTACGCTGCGCCAGAAGTTCAGCGCGCCCAGGCCATCGCGGCCCTGGGCGGCCAGGCGCAGGTTTTCGCGTACCGACAGGTTCTGGAACAGGCTGGTCAGTTGAAACGACCGCGCCATGCCCAGCGCCACTCGCCCATGGGAAGGTTTGCGAATGATGTCCTTGCCGTTGAACAGGATCTTGCCGCCAGTGGCCTGGCGCTCGCCGGTCAGGCAGTGGAACAGGCTGGTCTTGCCGGCGCCATTAGGGCCGATGACCGTGTGGATGGTGCCGGCGCGGACTTTCAGGTCCACACCTGCAACCGCCTTGAACGGCCCGTAGGCCAGTTCCAGCTGACGGGTTTCCAGGAGGTAGTCGCTCATCACAGGGTCTCCTTGGCTTTGGCCTGGGGCTTGTCGTTGGTGTTGCGCATTGCCAGCAGGCGCTTGCCCAGTTCAGCCAGGCCACCCCACAGGCCACCACGCATGAACACCACTACCAGGATCAGGATCACCCCCAGCAGCATCAGCCAGCGCGGCCACAGCTCAGACAGCACATCGCCGAGCATCACGATGGCGCCGGCCCCCAGCAGCGAGCCGAACAGCGAGCCTGTACCGCCGACAATGGTCATGATCAGGATGTTTTCACTCATCATCAGGTCGATGTTCGACAGCGGCGCGAAGTGCAGCAGCATGGCGTACAGCGCCCCGGCGATACCGGTGATGGCGCCCGACAGCATGAACACCAGGATCTTGAAGTGGCGGGTGTCGTAGCCGATGGCGGCAGCGCGGGTTTCGTTTTCACGGATGGCCAGCAGCGTGCTGCCGAAAGGCGAGCGGATCACCCGCAGGGCACCGGCGAAAATCAGCAGGAACAGCACGGCGACGAACACGTAGAAATGCCGCGGGTCTGCCAGGTCGACCAGTACATGCCCGGCAATTTCGATATTGGGCCGGGGTACGTCGAGCAGGCCGTTGTCACCGCCGGTCCAGCCGCTGAGGGTGTAGGCCAGGAAGTAGGCCATCTGGCTGAAGGCCAAGGTCAGCATCACGAAGTAGATGCCCGTGCGGCGGATCGCCAGGGCGCCCACCAGCAGCGCGAGGAAGGCGCCGAACACGGCTGCGCCCAGCAGTGCGGCGAACATGCCCCACTGCAGGTGGATCATCAGCAGCGCTGCGCCATAGGCGCCCACGCCAAAGAAGATACCCTGGCCGAACGACAGCAGGCCGGTGTAGCCAAGCAGCAGGTTGCAGGCCAGCGCGGCCAGGGCAAATATCAGGATCTCGGTGGCCAGGGTGGCCGACGGCAGCACCAGCGGCAGCGCCACCAGGCTGGCGACAACCAGCAACAGCAGCGCTGGTGCGCGGCCCTTGGCCACGGGCAATGGGTTTTTATCGCTCATCTCAAGCTCTCCCGAACAGGCCATAGGGACGCACCAGGATCACCGCAGCCATGGCGCCGTAGATCATCAGGCTGGCGCCTTGCGGCCAGAGGCTAGTCATCATGCTTTGCACCACACCCACCAAAAGCCCGCCGACCAGTGCGCCGCCGAACGAGCCCATGCCGCCGATCACCACCACCACGAAGGCGATGCCGAGGATTTCCGGGCCGACGAACGGCTGGGCACCGCGCAGTGGCGCGAACAGCACACCGGCCACGCCGGCCAGGCCAACGCCCAGGGCGAAAGTCAGGGAGAACAGGCGGAAGATATTGGTGCCCAGCAGCGACACGGTTTCGGTGCTTTCGCTGCCGGCCCGCACCAGCGCGCCGAAGCGGGTGCGCTCCAGCAGCAGCCACAGGCCAAGGCCGATCAACGCGGCGAAACCGATCAGGAACAGGCGGTAATAGGGGTAGATGAAGTCACCAAGGATCAGCACCCCGCGCAGCTCCGGCGGTACGGCAATGTTCTTGCCCACCGGCCCCCAGATCAGCACCGAGGCTTCCTGGATGATCAGCGCGATGCCGAGGGTGACCAGGATCTGGAAGGTGTGCGGCAGGTGATAGATGCGTTTGATCAACAGGCGCTCCACCACCCAGGCCAGCGCGGCCACCACCAGCGGCGCGATCAGCAGTGCCAGCCAGAAGTTGCCGGTGATGGCCACGGCGGTGTAGCACAGGTAGGCGCCCAGCAAGAAGAACGCGCCGTGGGCGAAGTTGACGAAGTTGAGCAGGCCGAAAATGATCGTCAGGCCCACGGCGATGAGGAAGTAGATCATCCCCAGGCCCAGGCCGTTGAGCAATTGGAACAGGTACAAATCGAGCATGAGCGTGCCCTCGACAGCGCGCGGCGCGGCTGCCTGTACGAGTGTGTGTGACTAACGCCGCGGCTTCAGGCCAGGGCGCAACCGGTGTGGTCGACCTCTACGAACGAACGGCCCGAGCTGATGACTTCGGCCAGGTCGTCCTCGTCGCGCATCTGCCCCTGGGGCTTGCCGCGCAACAGGTAGTAATCCTTGAGCACCTGGTGGTCGCCCGGGCGGATCAGCTCTTCACCGGTCGGGCCCTGGAAGCGCATGCCCTGCAACGCCGCAGACACGGCGGCGCCATCCAGGCTACCGGCCTTGACGATGGCCTCAAGCATGACCTTGGTGCCGATGTAGTCGGCAGCCAGCGGGTAGTTAGGGTTGATGCCGTAGGCTTTGCGGGTGGCAGCAACCAGTTGTTTGTTCAGCGGGGTATCGACCTGGTGCCAGTACTGCGCGCCCAGGTAAACGCCTTCGAGTACGTCACTGCCCAGCTCCTGGAACTGATCGAGGCCGGCTGACCACACCATCAGCACTTTCATGCGGTCCTTGATGCCAAAGTTGACCGCCTGGCGCAGGGCATTGGATGCCTGGCTGCCGAAGTTGAGCAGCACCAGCACGTCAGGTTTGGCGGCGATGGCGTTGGTCAGGTAGCCGGAAAACTCCTGCTCCTGCAGCGAGTGGTAGCTGTTGCCGATGTGTTCCACGCCCATCTCGGCGAACACCTTGCGTGCGTTGTCCAGCAGGGCATCGCCGAACACATATTGCGGGGTAATGGTGTACCAGCGCTTGGCCTGGGGCAGCTGGCGGATCATCGGCACCAGGGTTTCGCGGATGGCGCCGTAAGTGGGCACCGACCAGCGGAAGGTCGAGGCGTTGCAGTCCTTGCCGGTGATTTCGTCGGCGCCGACCGGGGTCATGAACACGCCACCGGCCTTGTGGATTTCCTTCGACACCGCCAGTGCCGAGGACGACAAGGTGCAGCCCTGGAAGAAGCGAGCACCATCCTGGCCGATGGCTTCCTGCACCTTGCGCACGGCCTTGCCGGCGTTGCCTTCGGTGTCGATGACTTTGTACTTGAGCGGCTGGCCGAGCAGTTGTGGGTACTCGGCAATGGCCAGGCGCGAGCCCATGTCGGCGTACTTGCCGTAGCTGGCGAAGGCGCCCGACATGGACTTGAGGCCATAGAAGGTCAATGGTTGGTCGGCGAATGCCCGGTGCGCCCCCAAGGGGAGGCTACCTAAGGCACCCAGGGCAAGGCCTGCCTTGAGCAGGGTACGTCTTTGCATGAGTAACTCCTTGGTTGTGGTTATTAGGCAGGAGTGGCAATGACAAAGCGGGTACGGCAGGGCCTGTGTGCAGGCCTCTTTCCAGGCGTATCAGTGGTGGTGGTCGAACTCCAGCAGGAAGTTGCGGGCAACCTCGCCTTCCAGCGCGGTCATGTGGTGCTCGGCGTCGCACATGTGTTCGTGCATAAGCCGGCGTACGGCGGGTTCGTCGCTGGCGCGCAAGGCGGTCAGCAATTGCTTGTGGTACTCGATGTTGGCGGCCGCGAATTGCTGGCGCTTGGGCAGGTAGGCCTTTTTCAGCACCACCAGGTCGCGCAGCAGGTCATTGAGGAAGATCGCCATGAAACGCAGCAGCGGGTTGGGGCAACGGTCGGCCAGCAGGGTGTGGAACTCCAGCTCGGCCAGGCGTTGTTCACGCTGGCCTTCTTCGCTGTCCTCCGGCGCGCTGCAGAAGTCGATGTTGGCCTGCAGCGCGGCGTAGTCGGCCTCGCTCAGCTTGCCCATGACCGACACCGCCAGCTCTACCTCGATGATTTTGCGCAGTTGGTACACCTGCTCGCCATCCAGGTGCTGGAAGTGCAGGTAGTTGCGCAGGGCGCGGCTGGCCGGCTCGGTGCCCACTTCATTGAGGTAGGCACCGCCGGTCGGACCGGTGCGGGTGCTAACCAGGCCTTCGACCTCCAGCGCCTTGAGCGCTTCGCGAGCGGTGCCTTTGGAGCATTCGAAGTGCTCCATCAGTTCGCGTTCGGTGGGCAGGCGATCGCCAGGGTGCAGCGCCTCGGTAACGATCGAGCGCTTGACCGATTCGACGATCACATCGGACAGCTTCTGGCGCTTGCGTTTGGGTTTGAGCATTTCGCTATTTTTCATATTTATGCGGATAAATAGGATTTAGCGAATTTTGGTGGAGTGGGTCAATGCTGGAGGAGGGGGAGGGGTCGTATTTGGTGTGAAAGAGTCGGGGAGGGATAAGTAAGCAGGTACATCTGTGGGAGAAGCTGTCTTATTCAAAATCTTCGAGCTCGCGCAATCTCTGTGGGAGCGGGCGCGCCCGCGAACACCGGCAAAGCCGGTGCCATCCACTGCGTTGCCTGTTTCGCGGGCACGCCCGCTCCCACAGAGACCGTGTCGCTCTTACAAGTTCAGTTTTGGCGGCCGGGGCCTTGCTGAAGGTGCGCCTGGCTGCAATACCACTCATTACCCTGCTGCAGTGCCCGATCGTTGGGCAGGTGCACGCCGCAATGAGCACAGCGCACCATCTGAAGCGGCGCATCCAGCTTTGCCTCGGGGTGTGACTGTTGGCTGACTTTGAACTTGCGCCACAGCCAGAACGCGGCGGCGATCAGGGCGATCCAGAAAAGTAGGCGAACCATGGTGTCCAGCTTGTCGGTTGAAGAAACAGACAGTCTAGGGCGCGGCCAATAAAAAAGGGAGGCCCATGGCCTCCCTTTCAGTTACCGCTGTGTATCAGTCAAACATGCCAAAGGTCATGTAGCTGAACCACGAGCGGTCTTTCTCGGCTTCTTTCGGGCCTTCCGGCACGATCGGGTCGCCGTTCTCGTCCTTCGGCAGCAGCTCTTGCGGCATCTCGTCACGCGCGTCCTGGAACTGCTTGACCACGTCCTGGTTGGCGCGGGTTTCGCCCGGCGGCAGCGGGGTTTCAGTCTCGATCAGGCCCAGGGTGGCCTTGGACAGCCAGCCGCGGCCGTCAGACTCGGTCTGCTTGGGCTGGAACTCGCCATCGACCAGGCTTGGGTGGTCCGGGTAGTTGAGCTTGAGGGTTTCCAGGCTGCTGGCGGCCAGTTCGTCCAGGTGCATCTTCTGGTACGACTCGACCATCACCGCCAGGCCGTCGCCGACCGATGGGGTTTCCTGGAAGTTTTCGACCACGTAGCGGCCACGGTTGGCGGCGGCCACATAAGCCTGGCGGCTCAGGTAGTAGTCGGCCACGTGGATTTCATACGAGGCCAGCAGGTTGCGCAGGTAGATCATGCGCTGCTTGGCGTCTGGCGCGTAGCGGCTGGTGGGGAAGCGGCTGGTCAGCTGGGCGAACTCGTTGTACGAGTCGCGGGCGGCACCCGGGTCACGCTTGGTCATGTCCAGCGGCAGGAAGCGCGCCAGCAGGCCACGGTCCTGGTCGAACGAGGTCAGGCCTTTGAGGTAGTAGGCGTAGTCGACGTTCGGGTGCTGCGGGTGCAGGCGGATGAAGCGCTCGGCAGCCGACTTGGCAGCCTCGGGCTCGGAGTTCTTGTAGTTGGCGTAGATCAGCTCGAGCTGGGCCTGGTCGGCATAGCGGCCGAACGGGTAGCGCGACTCCAGGGCCTTGAGCTTGTTCACGGCGCTGGTGTAGCTGGAGTTGTCCAGGTCAGCTTGCGCCTGCTGGTACAGCTCGGCTTCGCTGAGGTTCTCGTCAATGACCTCTTTATTGGAGGAACAGGCCGCGGTAAGCCCGAGGATGGCGATCAGCAGCAGGTGTTTCACTTGCATGGCGGCTTGCGTCCCTTTGACGGCCGCTGTCTTGGGCGGTGCCGTCCTGTTATGATGAGCGCCCCGGCCAACCCCGGGACAAAAGAAGCCGTATTTAACCACAAGCTAGCAGCCGAAACCAAAGGCTGTGCGCCCGCCGAATCGAGCATGTCCGAGATCATTCAACTTAGCGCAGAGGTACCGTCCGATCTGGGCGGTCAACGCCTCGACCAGGTCGCCGCCCAATTGTTCGCCGAGTACTCGCGTTCGCGGCTTACTACGTGGATCAAAGAAGGCCGCCTGACGGTCGATGGCGCCGTCGTGCGCCCTCGCGATACCGTCTATGGTGGCTCTGTCCTGGCTCTGCAGGCCGAACAAGAGGCCCAGGGCGAGTGGATCGCAGAAGACATCGAGCTGGATATCGTCTACGAAGACGAGCATATCCTGGTGATCAACAAGCCAGCAGGCCTGGTTGTACACCCGGCCGCCGGCCATGCCAGCGGTACCCTGCTCAATGCGCTGCTGCACCACGTGCCAGACATCATCAACGTACCGCGTGCCGGTATCGTTCATCGCCTGGATAAAGACACCACGGGCCTGATGGTAGTGGCCAAGACCTTGCAGGCGCAGACCAAGCTGGTTGAGCAAATGCAAGCCCGCAAGGTCAGCCGCATCTACGAGTGCATCGTGATTGGCGTGGTGACCTCCGGTGGCAAGATCGATGCACCGATCGGGCGCCACGGCGGCATGCGCCAGCGCATGGCCGTTACCGACGGCGGCAAACCGGCGGTCAGCCATTACCGCGTCCTCAAGCGCTTCCGCTCGCACACGCACGTGCGGGTCAAGCTGGAAACCGGCCGTACCCACCAGATTCGCGTGCACATGGCCCATGTTGGTTTCCCGCTGGTCGGCGACCAGACGTACGGTGGGCGCTTCCGCATTCCACCGGCTGCCAGCCCAACCATGGTCGAGGCGGTGAAGACCTTCCCTCGCCAGGCACTGCACGCGCGTTTCCTTGCGTTGGCCCACCCGATTACCGGTGAAGTCATGAAGTGGGAGTCGCCACTGCCGGATGACTTCCTCTGGCTGCTGACGCTGCTGAACGAAGACCGCGAGAGCTTTATCGGATGAGCGGCCTGACGCAGTCGCTGCTGTTCCCCGACTGGCCGGCCCCGGCCTCGGTTCGCGCCTGCGTCACCACCCGTCAGGGCGGCGTAAGCCTGCCGCCCTACCAAACCTTCAACCTTGGCGATCATGTGGGGGATGACCCCGCAGCAGTGGCCGAGAACCGTCTACGACTGAGCAGCGAATTCGACATCCAGCCGGCCTGGCTCAAGCAGGTGCATGGGCTGGTAGTGGCCGATGCCGACCCGGCCGTGGTGGCCGAGGCCGACGCCAGCTGGACCGACCAGCCGGGCATTGCCTGCACCGTAATGACTGCCGATTGCCTGCCTGCGCTGTTCTGCGACCGGGCGGGCACGCGTGTGGCAGCGGCGCATGCCGGCTGGCGCGGGTTGGCCGGTGGCGTGCTGGAAGCCACGCTGGACCGCCTGGCGCTGCCGCCGGAAGAGGTGCTGGTGTGGCTGGGCCCGGCCATTGGCCCGCAGGCTTTCGAAGTAGGGCTGGAGGTGCGTGATGCCTTTACGGCAGTGCACCCTGAAGCGGCTCGGGCCTTTGTCGAAGGTGAGCGGCCGGGCAAGCTGGTGGCTGATATCTATGAGCTGGCGCGCATTCGCCTGGCGGCGCGTGGGGTGACGGCTGTTTATGGCGGTGGCTTGTGCACGGTCAGCGATGAGCGGTTCTTCTCCTATCGCCGTACCCCGCAGGGTGGGCGGTTTGCTTCCCTGGTGTGGCTGGATCCTCGCTAGCCTGTACCGGCCCTTTCGCGGGCTCGCCCGCTCCCACAGGTACTGCATCGCTCTCAGGGCCTGTGACGATTCTGTGGGAGCGGGCATGCCCGCGAACGGCCCCCCCGCCAATCCAGCAGGTTGACCCCGGTCAACCCCGCTACGCTTGAATCTTCCAGAATCAGCCTTATCTATAAGGTCATCTCAGGCAGGTTTCTTTATAAACAGGCGCTGTCCATCGCTCCGACCTGCCCTTTAAAGGAAGGTACACCATGCGAATAGACCGTTTGACCAGCAAGCTGCAACTTGCAATATCCGATGCTCAATCCCTGGCCGTAGGCATGGACCACCCTGCCATCGAGCCCGTGCACCTGCTGCAGGCACTGCTTGAACAGCAGGGCGGTTCGATCAAGCCGCTGCTGATGCAGGTAGGCTTCGACATCAACAGCCTGCGCCAGGCACTGGTGAAAGAACTCGACCAGCTGCCAAAAATCCAGAACCCCACCGGCGACGTGAACATGTCGCAGGACTTGGCGCGCCTGCTTAACCAGGCCGACCGACTGGCCCAGCAGAAGGGCGACCAGTTCATTTCCAGCGAACTGGTAGTGCTGGCCGCCATGGACGAAAACAGCAAGCTCGGCAAACTGCTGCTGAGCCAGGGCGTGACCAAGAAGGCCCTGGAAAACGCCATCAACAACCTGCGTGGCGGTGCGGCAGTGAATGACGCCAACGCCGAAGAATCGCGCCAGGCCCTGGACAAATACACCGTCGACCTGACCAAGCGTGCCGAAGAGGGCAAGCTGGACCCGGTGATCGGCCGTGACGACGAAATCCGCCGTACCGTGCAGGTGCTGCAACGCCGTACCAAGAACAACCCGGTGCTGATCGGCGAACCTGGCGTGGGTAAAACCGCCATCGCCGAAGGCCTGGCCCAGCGCATCATCAATGGTGAAGTGCCCGATGGCCTCAAGGGCAAGCGCCTGCTGGCGCTGGACATGGGTGCGCTGATTGCCGGTGCCAAGTACCGTGGCGAGTTCGAAGAGCGCCTGAAGTCGCTGCTGAACGAATTGTCCAAGCAGGAAGGCCAGATCATCCTGTTCATCGACGAACTGCACACCATGGTCGGCGCCGGCAAAGGCGAGGGCGCCATGGACGCCGGCAACATGCTCAAGCCGGCCCTGGCCCGCGGTGAACTGCACTGTGTGGGTGCCACCACGCTGAACGAGTACCGCCAGTTCATCGAGAAGGACGCCGCCCTGGAGCGCCGCTTCCAGAAAGTGCTGGTAGAAGAGCCGAGCGAAGAAGACACCATCGCCATCCTGCGTGGCCTGAAAGAGCGCTATGAAGTGCACCACAAGGTGGCCATCACCGACGGCGCCATTATCGCTGCGGCCAAGCTCAGCCACCGTTACATCACCGACCGCCAGTTGCCGGACAAGGCGATTGACCTGATCGACGAAGCGGCCAGCCGCATCCGCATGGAGATCGACTCCAAGCCCGAGGTGCTGGACCGCCTTGATCGTCGCCTGATCCAGTTGAAGGTGGAGTCGCAGGCGCTGAAGAAAGAAGAAGACGAAGCGGCTAAAAAACGCCTTGAGAAGCTGACCGAGGAAATCGAGCGGCTGGAGCGTGAGTATTCCGACCTGGAAGAGATCTGGGCCTCGGAAAAGGCCGAAGTGCAGGGCTCTGCGCAGATCCAGCAAAAGATCGAGCAGGCCCGTCAGGAGCTGGAAGCTGCCCGTCGCAAAGGCGACCTGAGCCGCATGGCCGAGCTGCAGTACGGGGTAATCCCGGACCTGGAGCGCAGCCTGCAGATGGTCGACCAGCACGGCAAGACCGACAACCAGTTGCTGCGCAACAAGGTGACCGAGGAAGAAATTGCCGAAGTGGTGTCGAAGTGGACCGGCATCCCCGTGGCCAAGATGCTTGAAGGCGAGCGCGAAAAACTGCTGAAGATGGAAGAGCTGCTGCACCAGCGCGTGATCGGCCAGGGCGAGGCGGTAACCGCCGTAGCCAACGCCGTGCGCCGCTCGCGTGCCGGGCTGTCGGACCCGAACCGGCCAAGTGGTTCGTTCTTGTTCCTCGGCCCGACCGGCGTGGGCAAGACCGAGCTGTGCAAGGCGCTGGCCGAGTTCCTGTTCGACACCGAAGAGGCGATGGTGCGCATCGACATGTCCGAGTTCATGGAGAAACACTCCGTGGCTCGCCTGATCGGCGCCCCACCAGGGTATGTAGGGTATGAAGAGGGCGGTTACCTGACCGAGGCCGTACGGCGCAAGCCTTACTCGGTGGTGCTGCTGGACGAGGTGGAGAAGGCCCACCCGGATGTGTTCAACGTGCTGTTGCAGGTGCTGGAAGACGGCCGCCTGACTGACAGCCACGGGCGCACCGTGGACTTCCGCAACACCGTGATCGTGATGACTTCCAACCTGGGGTCGGCGCAGATCCAGGAACTGGTGGGTGACCGCGAGGCGCAACGTGCGGCAGTGATGGATGCTGTGGGTGCGCACTTCCGTCCGGAGTTCATCAACCGTATCGACGAAGTGGTGGTGTTCGAGCCACTGGGCCGCGAGCAGATTGCCGGCATTACCGAAATCCAGCTGGGCCGCCTGCGCAGCCGTTTGCTGGAACGCGAACTGTCGCTGAGCTTGAGCCCCGAGGCGTTGGACAAGCTGATTGCCGTGGGTTACGACCCGGTTTACGGCGCACGGCCGCTGAAACGGGCCATCCAGCGCTGGATCGAAAACCCGCTGGCGCAGCTGATTCTGGCAGGCAGGTTCCTGCCGGGTTCGGCGATCACCGCCAAGGTGGAAGGCGACGAAATCGTCTTTGGCTGAGCTGCTTCACCCTGAGCCCCGCATTTGCGGGGCTTTTTTTGCCTGTTCGCCGGCACTGGCCCCTTCGCGGGCATGCCCGCTCCCACAGGATATGTGCACATTTCGAGGGCAACACCGTACCTGTGGGAGCGGGCGAGCCCGCGAAGAGGCCGGCACAGCCCCAGCAAATTCGGGCCTTTGCAGGCTATCTTGATAACCCGCTGAAATTTTTGAAATTTTTGCTTGCATCAAAAAACGAGTGCCCCTAATATACGCCGCGTTGTCAGGCACTAAGCGAATCACCAGCAATATCGGTGACCGCAAAACAACTTACAAATCAGTAAGTTGAATGAAAAAAAGTGGTTGACAAGCAAAACGAAGAATGTAGAATAGCCGGCCTCAGCAGCGACAACGCGAAAGCAGCGAAGCTAAAGAGTCCGAAGCGAACACAGTCTTCGGAGTAGCAAATCGGAAAGTAGTACCGAAGTTCAGTTCCGCGATAGCTCAGTCGGTAGAGCAAATGACTGTTAATCATTGGGTCCCTGGTTCGAGTCCAGGTCGCGGAGCCATCTCGGGGTGTAGCGCAGTCCGGTAGCGCGCCTGCTTTGGGAGCAGGATGTCAGGAGTTCGAATCCCCTCACCCCGACCATTTTCCGGGTCGTTAGCTCAGTTGGTAGAGCAGTTGGCTTTTAACCAATTGGTCGTAGGTTCGAATCCTACACGACCCACCATGTAGAAAAGGGCATCTCCAGTTGAGATGCCCTTTTTTTTGAAAGACCCGGGGTGTAGCGCAGTCCGGTAGCGCGCCTGCTTTGGGAGCAGGATGTCAGGAGTTCGAATCCCCTCACCCCGACCATTTTTGGGTCGTTAGCTCAGTTGGTAGAGCAGTTGGCTTTTAACCAATTGGTCGTAGGTTCGAATCCTACACGACCCACCATGAACAAAGGGCATCTCGCATGAGATGCCCTTTTTCTTTGCCTCGGGAAAGATGGCCCAGGTTTCTCGCATTCGGCTACCCACAATACCCTGTGGGAGCGGGCAAGCCCGCGAAGAAGGCCACGCAGTGCCTGGCACGGGCTTCGCCCGTGTTCGCGGGCACGCCCGCTCCCACAGGTGAAGCCTTCTTGCCTGTCAGTGCAACTTCAGGCGCGGCTCGGTACCCCGGCCAATCTTGCTGCCCAGCATCATCAACGCCGTGCGGAAGAACCCGTACAACGCCATCTGGTGCATGCGGTACAGCGACACGTAGAACATCCGCGCCAGCCAGCCTTCCAGCTTCACGCTGCCCATCAGGTTACCCATCAGGTTGCCCACCGCCGAGAAGCGCGACAGCGACACCAGCGAGCCGTAGTCCTTGTACTCGTAGGTCGGCAGCGCCTTGTTCTCCAGCCGCGCCTTCAGGCTTTGCGCCAGCATCGAAGCCTGCTGGTGCGCGGCCTGGGCGCGCGGCGGCACGCTGCGGTCGCTGCCAGGTTGCGGGCAAGCGGCGCAATCGCCAAAGGCGAAGATGTTTTCATCGCGGGTGGTCTGCAGGGTAGGGCGCACGACCAGCTGGTTGATGCGGTTGGTTTCCAGGCCATCGATGTCCTTCAGGAAACCCGGCGCGCGAATACCGGCCGCCCACACTTTCAGGCTGGCCTGGATCACTTCACCATCCTTGGTTTTCAGGCCATCCTCGGTCACTTCACTGACTGCAGCGTTGGTCATCACCTTCACGCCGAGTTTTTCCAGGGTCTTGTGCACCGGCACGCTGATGCGCTCTGGCAGTGCTGGCAGCACGCGAGGGCCCGCCTCGATGATAGTGATGTGCATGTCCTTGGGCTGGATGCGGTCCAGGCCATAGGCTGCCAGCTCGTGTGCGGCGTGGTGCAGTTCGGCCGCCAGTTCCACACCGGTGGCACCGGCGCCGACGATGGCGACGCTGATTTTTTCACTGGCCACGTCGCCGGCATGGGCGCGCAGGTAGTGGTTCAGCAGCTGCTGGTGGAAACGCTCGGCCTGCTTGCGGGTGTCCAGGAACAGGCAGTGCTGCGCCGCGCCCAAGGTACCGAAGTCGTTGGTGTTGGAGCCCACGGCAATGACCAGGGTGTCGTAGCCCAAGGTACGTGCTGGCAGCAGCTCACGGCCCTCTTCATCGAGGGTGGCGGCCAGCTGGATCTGCTTGCCTTCACGGTCCAGGCCGCTCATGCGCCCCAGCTGGAAATTGAAGTGGTTCCACTTGGCCTGGGCCACGTAGTTCAGTTCGTCTTCCGAGGAGTTCAGCGAGCCGGCAGCCACTTCGTGCAGCAGGGGCTTCCAGATGTGCGTGAGGTTGGCGTCGACCAGGGTGATTTCGGCCTGCTTGCGCTTGCCCAGGCTTTTACCCAGGCGGGTCGCCAGTTCCAGGCCGCCGGCGCCGCCGCCGACAATCACGATGCGATGAGTCATGGGGATATCTCATAAGGTTTACGGAATTCGTGGCCCATAGGGCCGGCCGCAAACTGCACGAGGGGAGGGCGAGCGCGAAGCAGCTCATAGCACCAGTCCACTCAGCAGGCGGCTGACAAGACCCAACCCGATGGTTACGGCCACCACCAGCGCAAGGAGCAGCCACGGCCGGAATGGCCTGCGCTCGACCTGGTGCTGGGGGGCTCGCAGATACTCATCGACACGACGCTGATCTTCAGGATTCAGGCGGCTGGTCATGGTGGGGCCTCGTCAGGTAGACGTCTGTGACTGCGCAAACGCTACAGCGTTCGCGCAAGGGCTTGAAACAAATGATAATGCTTTCCATCCCTGGCGCCGAGTGTACGCCATCGCAAACACTCGGTGCAGTGGATCAAAGACTGATACCTACATCAAATACAATGCTGCGCCCCAGGTTGCCGCGCAGAAAGTCTGGCGCGTCGGGGTGGGCAAACAGCACCCGGGCAAAGGTCGGCCCCACCAGCGACAACGACCGCCAGCCCTGGCGCAGGTATTCGGTGGGCGGGGGGAAATGGGTGTTGAGGTCGAGCACTTCGCGCTTCAGGCTGGAAAAGGCGATGATGTCCAGTTCATTCAGCTCCAGCCCGCGCTCCCGGTAGTTGTGTGCCTTTTTGCGCAAGGTCGGCGCCAGGCGCCCCAGCAGCTCGGTGGCACTGATGCGCCGTGGGCGCGCTTCGCGGCGCACCAGTTGCGCCAGGGAAAACGCACTGCGCCGGCGCTGCAACTCTTCGCGCCATTCATCGTTGAGCCGGCGGCCCTCGTCCAGCACAAAAAACACCTCGAACGCTGCGTCGCGGAACAACACGTCTGGCGGCTCTTGCCCGGCCGGGGTGAAGTCTTCGCTGCGATAGGGAATGTTCAACCCCTGCAAAAGGCGCTGGCACACCCAACGCTCCCGTTCCCACTTGCGGGCGTTGGAGAGAAAGGCATTGGCTTGTTCGGCCTGGATGGTAAGCAGGCGCAGGTAGTCTGAGTCATCCATGCCAAGAAGCTTAGCCGCTAATCGATGACGGTAAGATGCTGCTCAAGCGTGGGAATCAGCCAGCACCGGCCATTACTGCTTCCTGCATCGTACGAGGGCGCCAGCCTGACGCAGCCGAAGCAACGGCAGAATGGGTATAGACTTGATTTAACCCACATGGCCGCAAGGGGTATTGTTCAGGTGATCAGCGCGCAGGTGTTGTCCGGCACCACCCTTACCCTTGGCTGGCTGGGTTATGTGCCGCTGTTGGTCTGGGCGGTCAGTCGCGTGCGCTGGGTTGAGCTGTTTACCGACCGCCGCCGCCAGCACCTGTTGTTTGGCACCGTGTTTTGCCTGTTTGCGCTGTGGTTGGTCAGGCGTGATTTCGATACCGGGGTGTCGTACCACTTTATCGGCATGACGGCGGTTACCCTGTTGCTGGACTGGCCATTGGCGGTGCTGGGTGGGTTCATGGCCCAGCTCGGTTTGCTGGCATTGGGGCGGCAGGACCTGGCGGCGCTAGGGGTGAATGGCTTGTTGCTGGTGGGCTTGCCGGTGCTGGTTACCGAGGTGTGCGCGATAGTGGTCGAACGGGCGCAGCCCCGGAACCTGTTCGTTTATATCTTCTGTTCGGGGTTCTTCCCCGCAGCACTGACCGTGTTGGTTTGCGTGCCTGCGGCGCTAGGGTTGCTGTGGCTGGATGGGCGCTTTGCCATGCCGGAGTGGCTCAGCGACTTTGTCGGTTACCTGTGGCTGATGATGTTCCCCGAGGCGTTCATCAACGGCATGGTGATCAGTGCGCTGGTGGTGTTTTGCCCGGAGTGGCTGGAAACCTTCAACCGCACGCGGTATTTGCAGGCGCCGTGGAAGGAGGATGAGCGTTGAAGTCTGGGTGGCTGTGCAGGCCTCTTCGCGGGCACGCCCGCTCCCACAGGAAAGTGCGCAAACTGAACGCCATGCAGTACCTGTGGGAGCGGGCGTGCCCGCGAAGAGGCCTGCACAGCCACCTTGAAACCCGCTTAATGCCGCGGCTCCAGGTCCCCCGAATACAGCTCATCCTCAGACTCTTCAGCCCCCGGAATCTTGTGTTCTTCAGCCGCCCAGGCCCCCAGGTCGATCAGCTTGCAGCGGTCTGAACAAAACGGCCGGAACGCGCTTTTTTCGCTCCATTCCACAGGTGCGCCACAAGTCGGGCAGTCGACGGTCAATGGCTGGCTCATGGCTGGCCTCCTTTCAATGTCAGGTAAAAGTGGTGCAGGCGGTCAATCTGCTGATGCAGCGCGGCCAGGTCGCCGTCATTGACCACCACATCATCGGCATGGCGCAGGCGCTCATCACGGGCCAACTGGGCCTGCAAAATGGCCTGCACCTGCTCGGCACTGGTGTTGTCCCGCGCCAGGGTACGGGCTATTTGCAGCTCCTGCGGCGCATCGATCACCAGCACGCGCTGGGTCTTATGGTATTGCCCCGATTCGATCAGCAACGGCGACACATATACCGCATACGGCGACTGTGCCTTGGCCAGGTAGCTGAAAATCTCCTGCCCGATCAGCGGGTGCAGCAGTTGCTCCAGCCATTTGCGCTGCGCCGGGTCGGCGAAGATCAGCTGGCGCAGGGCGGCGCGGTCGAGCTGGCCGTCCGCCTGCAGCACGCCAGGGCCGAAACGCTCGACGATGCTGGCCAAGGCCGGGCGGCCAGGCTCAACCACCCACCGCGCTGCCTGGTCGGCGTCGACCAGGTGCACGCCAAGCTCGACGAAACGCTCGGCAGCGGCGCTCTTGCCGCTACCAATGCCGCCGGTGAGGCCGAGAATCCACGGGGTAAAGGCTGCAGTGGCCATCAGTATCCAAGCAGTTGCATGTAAGAGGCGACTATTTCATCACCCCAGAGCACAGCAATCCACCCCGCAATCGCCAGATAAGGCCCGAATGGCATCGCAGTGCCCATGGCATGCCGACGCAAACGCAGCAGGCACAGGCCAACCAGCGCCCCCACCACCGACGACAACAGCAGCGTCAACGGCAACACCTGCCAGCCACCCCAGGCCCCGATCAGCGCCATCAGCTTGAAGTCGCCATAGCCCATGCCTTCCTTGCCGGTGACCAGCTTGAACACCCAGTACACCGACCACAGGCTGAGATACCCGGCCACCGCGCCCCACAGCGCGTCGGTCAACGGCACATAAAGGCCGAAGGCGTTCACGATCAGCCCCAGCCACAGCATCGGCAGCACTAGCACATCCGGTAACAGCTGGTGCTCGGCATCGATCAGGCTCAGCGCCAGTAGGCACCAGGTAAGCGGGAGTGCCAGCAAGGCCTCGGCCGAAGCGCCAAAGCGCCACGCCACCACCAGCGACAGCAGCGCGCTGGCGACTTCGACCACCGGGTAGCGCGGGCTGATACGGGTTTTGCAGGATGAACAGCGGCCTCGCAACGCCAGGTAACTAATGACTGGAATATTCTCCCAGGGGCGAATCTGATGCGCACACTGCGGGCAGCGGGAGGCAGGCAGGCACAGGTCGAACCGTTCATGTTGCGCAACCGGCAGCCCCAGTACCTCTTGGGCCTCACGCTGCCACTGCCGATCCAGCATGATCGGCAGCCGATACACCAACACATTGAGAAAACTGCCCACCAGCAGGCCTAGCAGCGTGGCCAGGGTGAGGAAGTACGCCGGCTGCTCAGCCAGCAAAGTCCATAAAGTCATGTTCAGATCAAACTACCCAACTGGAAGATCGGCAGGTACATCGCCACCACCAGGCCACCGACCAGCACGCCCAGGATCAGCACGATGGCCGGCTCCAGCAGGCTGGTCAACTGGTCCAGCGCCTGGCTGACCTGTTCCTCGTAATGGCTGGCGGCCTTTTCCAGCATCTGCTCCAGTGTGCCGCTGGATTCACCGATGGCGGTCAGCTGCACCAGCAGCGGCGGAAACAGCGGCTCAGCCGCCATCGCCACGTTCAGCCCCTGCCCATTGGCCATACCTTGGCGCAAGCGCAACACCGCCTGCTCATGCAGGTCGCCCCCGGTTACACCAGCCACCGTACCCAATGCATCAAGCAACGGCACCCCGGCCCCGTAGGCCGTTGCCAGGCTGCGTGCGAACCGCGCCAGTGCCGCTTGCCCCAGCAACTTGCCGAATACAGGTAATGCCAGCACGCGTCGAGATATCCACAGCCGTGCTGGCGCATGCTGCCGGTAAAGCTGGCGCACGGCAAAACCTAGCACCACCCCCATTACCAGCAACAGCGGCGCAAACCGACTGAGCCCTGTGGACAAGTCGATCACCCACTGGGTAAAGGCTGGCAACGCAGCGCCCAGGCCCGAGAACATGCTCTCGAATTTGGGGATAACCTCCAGCAACAATATCGCTGACACCCCCAACCCGGTAAGCAACAGCAGCAGCGGGTAGATCATCGCCTTGCGCACCTTCTTGTGCAGCGCCCGCCGGTTTTCCAGCATGCCCGCCAGTTGCTCCAGCTGCCGATCAAGCGTGCCAGACTGCTCGCCCACCCGCACCAGGTTGCAGTACAACGCATAGAACCACGCCGGGTGGCGCTGCAACGCGTCGGCCAGCCCCAGGCCCGAAGCCACATCCTGTTTCAATCTTTGCAGCAACGCCGCCTGCGCCGCGTCGCAGCCACTGCGCCCCATCACCTCGAACGCCTGCAACAACGGCACCCCGGCCTTGAGCAAGGTCGCCAATTGCCTGCTGAACCCGGCCGGGTCAGCCTTCGCCCGCTGCTTTGGCAGGCTGAGTTTCAGCCCACTGGCCGGGCGCAAACTGGCCACCGTGATGCCCTGGCGGATCAGCCCCGCACGCACATAAGCCGGGCTGCGCCCAGGTGTTTGGCCACTGACCGGCGTGCCGTTGGCGTCAGTGCCGCGCCAACTGTAAAGGTGTGTGGATGAGGTCATGCAAAGGTCCTTTTTGTGCCCGTACGACAAGCCTGGAAACAGCTTGCCGCGTCCATGCAGGGGCGTACGTCCGTGATGCTCACTAGAGTAGTTCAGCGAAGATGACGCCCAAGCGGGCAGGGGTGACAAAAGGTGTCTGTTCAGGCCTACTGCGCCGCTGCCGCTTGGGGCGCGACCGACCTCAATGCGTAAGCGAACACACAAGGGAAATACGTTCATGAAAGGGCAACGCGGTATCACCCTGATCGAACTGATGATCGCCATCGCGATCATCGGCATTCTGACCACCATCGCCTTACCGATGTACACCAACCACCAGGCCCGCGCGAAGGCCGCGGCCGGGTTGCTGGAGATCAGCGCGCTGAAGACGGCGATGGATTTGCGGTTGAACGACGGGAAAGACGTGGCGGATGTGGCTGCGCTGGGTGGCCAGCCGAAGACGACGCATTGTGCGATTACCGCGAGCGGCAAGGCGGCGGATGGCACCGCCAGCATTGCGTGCACGCTGGTGGACGCGCCGGCCAATGTGGTGGGCAAGGCACTGACCCTGACGCGCTCGACCAGCGGGTGGGCGTGTACTACCGATATTGAGGAAGACCTGGCGCCCAAGGGGTGCAAGGGGGCCTGAGGGTAGGGGATTACACTAGTGGAAACAGGGGTTTGCGTTGCGGGTGTGAGCAGTGGTACGTTGCGCTACACGCCGGTGTAGCTCAGTCGGTAGAGCAGCGCACTCGTAACGCGAAGGTCGCAGGTTCGATTCCTGTCTCCGGCACCATTCAAAGACCTGATTGCCACCTCCCGTAATCAGGCCCCGGGCATCAAACGCCCCTGTACTCCCGGATTATCCCAGTCGTCCAACAGCACGTGATCCCCTCTGTGGGAGCCGCGCTTGCCGGCGATGGGCTGCGAAGCAGCCCCAATTCCCCAGGCTGCCAGGCCCCCACACCCTGTCACGCTCAACTCCGTGCCTATTCGACTTATCGATGTGCCTTTTCAACTTAAGGTTGCGCGGCTTTCGAGATAATGCTTTTCTTCGATAAGCCTTAAACCCAATGATTTCGGGCTATTAAGCACGAAAATTAGAGATAGTCTGAAAGCCGCTTAGAGATAATTCATAGATGCCGCAGTTTTCTCACCACGATCTCCAGTTGCTGAACCCATCCTTCGACTCGCCCCTGGTCGACGTGCTGAGCGAGCTTGAGTTCCTGCGCAGGCTAAGGCTGGAAGGCGATACCCCGGCACCGGTTTTCTTCCAGCTCAAGGATATCTTCCACACGCTGGAGAGCTTGGGGTCTGCCCGAATCGAGGGTAACCACACCACACTGGCGGACTACATCGACAGCAAAGTCGAGGGCACTGCTGAAAGCACCGATCAGTTGCTGGAGGTTGCCAACATCGAGAAGGCGATGGATTACATCGAACAGGTGATGCAGCCCGGTGTAGACCTGACCGAGCACATGATCCGCGAGTTGCACGCCATGACCGTGGTCGATTTGCGGCGCGAAGGGGACCGCACACCTGGCGCCTACCGCGAAGGGTCGGTGCGTATTTCGCAGTCGGATCACCTTCCGCCTGAGGGGCTGCTGGTGCCGCAGTACATGCAGGAGCTGGTCAGCTTCATCAACCGTGAGGATTCGCCGAAGTATGCATTGATGAAGGTTGCCCTTGCACACCATCGGTTCGGCTGGATTCACCCGTTCGGCAATGGCAACGGCCGGGTGGTAAGGCTGCTCACGTATGCGTTGCTGATGAAATACGGTTTCAACGTGAACGTGGGCGGCAGGGTGCTGAACCCAACTGCCGTGTTCTGCAACGACCGCGAGAAGTATTACGCCATGTTGGGGATGGCCGATACCGGCACCGCAGCCGGGCTGGAGGCGTGGTGCATTTATGTGCTGGAGGGCATTCGGGATGAGCTGGAAAAGGTGGACAGGCTTACCCAGTATGGCTACCTGACAAAATCGATCTTGTCCCCTGCCGTGAGCTATGCGCGCAGCCGGGAATGGATCACCGCAGTCGAAGAGCAGATTCTGGACTGTGCGATAAGCATGAAAGTGGTGAAGTCTGGCGACATCGCACGGGCGGTTCCCAAGCTTACTGCGGGCCAGCGGACCTACCAGATCAAGAACCTGGTGGAGCAGGGCATGTTGATACCAGTTAGCCCAGGCTCCAGGCAGTACACGATCGGGTTCTCGAACAATTACCTGATACGGGGTGTGATCAAGGCGTTGAGAGGCCAAGGTTTCATACCCGAGCCACTCGATAAACCCTGAGATGTGCCTCCCGCTGCAATCTCCAGCATTACCTGGTCACCCGCAGCAACAATCTGCCAAAGCGGATGGTTTGACCCTCCAGGCCAAATCTCCGAGGATGAACCCCGAGGACTGCAATTGTGCGTTTTCGGGCATGGCTTGCCAGTAATCGGCCCCCCGAATCTGGCAGCAGTGAAGCTGGCGCTCACTGACGTAGGGACAGTCGATAGGCCCCACCATACGGCCGATGATTCGACTGGGTTCTGACCTGAAGGATGGTGAATTCGGAAACTAAAGAATCGCTGCGACTACAGCCTCAATGAACATCAGAGGGCGACCCAGAAAGGGTGGCCTTGCAGAGCCACTAGCAAGCTGAGCACTCAGACATCAGGTGAGAACCATGTGGGAGCGGCCTTGCGTCGCGAAAGGGCCGCTAAGCGGCCCCGACAATTTATGCAATGTCGCCGAAATCCCAGACCTGCGCCGCAACCCACCCCACCACCAGAACCTGTATCGCCCTCGCATGCAGCCCGGCTCTAAAGGTGAGAGCAACTGTCTTGCTCAATTTTCAAAAGCTGGCGCGAACTCCTGTGGGAGCGGGCTTGCCCGCGAACACGGGCGAAGCCCGTGCCATCCACTCCAGACATCAAAGTTATCCGCTACGCCCGTGTATTTATTCCGAAACGGCACTGGCGTATCTATCAGTCCTCCAGACCGACTTGAACAGGGCTCTACGGTAACTTCCCTCGTGACAATCGGCGTGACAAACGCCGATGTCACCAGCAACAGCCATGTAGATGATGGTGCCGCATACCAAGGAATGGACTACACCTGACTGACAGTCAGGCATGCCCCGGTCATCGCATTGCTGCTTGCACCTGGCTCAGGATCTCGCGGCACTGGTCTCGTCAGCCAATGCAGCCTCCACCCGCCCACCGGTAACGGTGCTCAGGAGGCCAGATCATGAGATGCCCTTGCTCCCGGACGTAAGGAGCCGACAGTCCCGCGTAGTGGACATTCCCCACAGGTCGCAGGGGCCTTGATCCCTGATAACACTCAGCATTCTTGGCGGGATGACGTGGGGCGAGGATCGGAGATCGGAAGATGAGGTGACCAACATGGCATTGGTGGGCAGACGCGATGGCCGCAATTTCGGCTACGGCAGGCAACTGAGCTATGCAGGGCCGCAGGCGTTGAAAGACATGTTCGGCGGCGGCCACTACGGCACGGTGAAGGCACACTGTGATCGGTGGCAGGCATTCGTGAAGTGGTGCCGCTCAGAACAGGGGCCGGGTATCAATGATGCGCGGCAGATTGATCGGAAGGTGTTGGCGGACTATGCGGCGTATCTGCGCGACGTGGTTAGGCGCGGTGACCTTGCTGTCAGTACCGCACAAAACCGCCTATCCAGCGTTAACAGGACCATGGTGGCGCTTCGCAGCGATCAGTGTGTGAAGTTGTCAAGTCCGAGCAAGGCGTTGGGTATGCAGCGCAGAGGGGTTCGCCAGTCAGTGCCGCAGGGCCAAAACCGCGAACAGGTTAAGCAGATCGCCGATGCGCTTTGCAGCCGACATCAGCTCCGGGCCGCCGCGATCGTTCTGTTGGCGCGAGCCACCGGCATGCGCTTGCGTGAGGCCATCTTGGCTGACCTGCCACGGCTAAGCCGTGAGGCTAAGGAACTAGGCAGGATCAACATTCAGGATGGCACCAAAGGCGGCCGCGCCGGCGCCTCGGCGCCACGATGGATTGAGGTGGACGACCATGTTCGAGGTGCGCTTGGGTTTGCAGGGCAGGTGTCGCCTACAGGTAGCCGCAACCTGATTGCGCCACACGAAAGCTATCTGAATGTTCTGCAAGAATTCATTCGCCCAGCGTGGCACATCCTGCATGTACACAACCTGAAAGGCTTCCATGACTTACGAGCGGCGTATGCATGTGAGCGCTATGAGCACATCACTCAACACCGCGCACCTATCAATGGCGGACAATGTTGCCAGATAGATAGGTGTCTTGATCGTGAGACCCGAAGGCAAATCAGCTACGAGCTGGGGCACGGCCGGATCGATGTGGTCGCGGCCTATATTGGAGGGTGGAAATGAGTAAACCCTTCGATATGGAGCTGTTCTTGACGGGCGTTCTGACCGGGTCGCAGGCAACGCGAAAACGCCATTTGCGCCAGGCAAAGATCATGCAGGCTGAAATCGCGAAGCGCTGGCAACGAGAGACACCTTGGGCTTGGCGGAGAAAGCATGTGGACTGGTTTCTCGAGCATCGCATGAGCCGCTCGAGCGAGGGGACACGGTATTACTACGGATTGACGGTGCGGCTGCTTGCTCGCCGTTTAAAAAAGTCATGGGTCTTCAACCGCAAAGCGGCGCGTAGAGCACGAGCTAAAAGTAGACGAACCTTCGAATAGTCCTTAGTGGCCAGAACTAAGCTGGGCTCGGCCCAGAAAAAAATCTGATGGCCAACGGTTGGCGTATCGCTGAACAAAAAAATCAATGAGCATTTAGTCTGAGTAGCGAGCAATGTTAAACCGAGCTTAGGTTCTAAGAAAAACTGACCCAAGCACTGGTAGAGGCCCCAGTCTAATGCAGACCCTTGGTTTGTCCGCCTTGATGGCACGTGGCCATGTGCTAGAGTCGCTAGGGGGCAGAGGGGCTGGCAACGGTCTTGCAGATGTGCAGGCACACAGGTAAGCAAAGTGCGCTGACCAAACTGAAACCTAGACGTTGAACTTTGTGAAATATAAAAATTGCACGGAGGCGAAACATGCACGAAATTATCTGTCCGCATTGTGCTAAGGCTTTCAAAATTGATGAGGCTGGATACGCAGATATCCTCAAGCAGGTTCGGGACAACGACTTCGAAAAACAATTGCATACGCGACTTGAGTTAGCGGACAAGGAAAAACGGAATGCCGTTGAAATAGCAACAGCAAAGGCCGCTAGCGAATTGCAGAAGGCCGAAGCAGCCAAGGATTCAGTAATTCAAGAATTACAATCCAGGATTGACTCTGAAGAGCTTGCACGCAAACTCGCCATCAGTGAGGCTTTGAGTGCTGTAGAGAAAGAACGAGATACGCTTGCCTCTAAACTTGAGCAAACTCGCCTAGAACAAGAATCCGCATCTAGGTTAGCTGAGGCAAAACTGCTAAACGAGTTGCAGAAGACCACAGCGGGAAAAGACTCTAAAATTCAAGAATTAAAAACCAAGATTGAGAGTATAGAGATCGAAAAAAGGCTTGCGATAGCTGATGCCGTCAGCTCTGTCGAGAAAGAACGGGACAAACTGCAAAGTGGTCTCGAGAAAGCCGAACTAGAAAAATTGCTTGCAGAAAAATCGCTCAAAGATAAATACGAAACACAGATCAAAGACCGTGACGACGCTATCGAGCGCCTCCGAGACATGAAGGTGCGTTTATCTACAAAGATGGTTGGTGAAACTCTCGAGCAGCATTGTGAAACAGAGTTTAATCGAATTCGAGCCACAGCTTTTCCAAGAGCATACTTTGAAAAGGACAATGACGCACGAACCGGAAGTAAAGGGGACTATGTTTTTCGCGATTGGGACGAAGCGGGAACAGATATTGTTTCTATTATGTTCGAAATGAAAAACGAGGGCGATCAAACTACGACCAAAAAAAAGAATGAAGACTTTCTGAAGGAGCTTGATAAAGATCGCATAGAGAAAGGGTGTGAGTACGCTGTACTGGTTACTCTCCTAGAACCTGATAGTGAGCTATATAATATGGGGATAGTAGATGTTTTCCATAGATTTCCAAAAATGTACATAGTCAGGCCTCAGTTCTTTATTCCAATAATTACATTGCTGCGAAATGCTGCAGTGAACTCTCTGCAGTACAAGTCTGAGCTTGCGCTTATGAAAGCTCAAAATATTGATATCACAAATTTCGAAACTGAGCTTGAGACATTTAAATCAGCATTCGCAAAGAATTATGATTTGGCCTCAAGAAAATTCCAAATAGCAATAAGCGAAATTGATAAGTCAATTGAGCACCTTCAAAAAACCAAAGAATCACTGCTAGGTACTGACCGAAACCTTCGTCTGGCGAACGACAAGGCGCAGGATGTTACGATCAAAAAGCTTAATCGCGGCAATCCAACCATGGCAGCTAAATTTGCCGATTTAAAGGCTACCTAGCAGAACCAAGGAAGCGAACTTCTGCTGTCAATATGCATTCGTCGACTCAATGTAACAGGTGAAATTATGGAAAATACCTCGCACAATCCCGATCAGCACATGTTTGGATTTCGTCAGCTTGCTACAAATGGACGAAAGAAAATAGGGTTATTGATTGGTGCAGGGGCGCCTGTCAGCATAAATGTAGGTGACGCAGAAAATTGGAAGCCACTGATACCAAATATTGCCGGCCTAGAGAAAATCGTCTTAGGAGATCTGACTGACAGTCAACGTGAAGTCTACAATCAGATTAAATCATCATTTCCGGATTCAAACTTAGAAAAGGTTCTTTCGCGTGTCAGAATGCTTGCTGAGGTAATCGGGGAAGGGAAGCTTTTTGATTTTACGGAAAAAGACTTTTCGGCATTATCTGAAGCAATATGCAATTCGATTAGGGATGTGGTTTCCCAAGACTTGCCACTAGGAAAAAATCCGTACTCAGAACTTGTTTCGTGGATTAACGGGATAAACAGAAAATATGCTGTTGAAATATTTACAACAAACTATGATCTTTTGATAGAGAATGCACTAGAGCGAGCTAAAACACCTTATTTTGATGGCTTTAGCGGATCCAAGAGTGCTTTTTTTGATCCTTCAAGTATTTCAAAAAATGATTTGCCGCCCCGTTGGGTAAGACTTTGGAAACTTCATGGTTCAATTGGCTGGGAAACAAATTCTAAGGGTGAGGTTGTACGTGTGCCAGATTCAAAAAACGCTAACATGGTATACCCATCGCACATAAAATATGATCAAACACAAGCCGCTCCGTTCTCTTCTCTTTTTGAGCGCCTGAAAAATTTCATCCTTGAACCTGATACATTAATTTTAAGCGCCGGATTTTCTTTCGCTGATGCCCACATTTCCTCACGCTTGCTTGAGTGTCTGATGGCTAACCCAACTGCGGCACTATTTGCATTTCAATTTAATAATTTAGAAAACGAATCGGCTGCAAAGGAGTTGGCGCTCAAATGTCCAGGGATAAGTGTTTTTTGTAGTGATGGCGCTGTAATCAATGGGGTGGAGGCAAAGTGGAAAATCGGCACTCCTCCAACTAAGAACTGGCATGAAATACGAGCGGAATACTATAAGGATAGTAAATTCTTGCTCGGGGACTTTCTTCGGTTAGCTCGCTTTCTGGCAACTGCTGGTAGCGACGTTTCTCAAGATGCAGTTCATCCCGTATCTCAGGAAGTGAAAGAGGAGGAGGTATGACAAATATCCAGCCAACATTTCTTGGGGTCGTCAGTGCGGTTTCGAGCTCTTCGGTGGCCGTCGATCTAGCTGCCTCTGTGGAGTCTGGAATTGTCGTTCTAGAAGGACGCAATTATCGAATCGGGCAAGTAGGAAGTTTCGTAAAGATTCCGCTAGGATATAATCAACTTTATGGAGTGATCTCTGAGTCTAGTGAAACATCGACGGTCGATGCTGAGTCAAAAATTTCTTCAGATAGAAAATGGATAAAAGTGGAGCTGGTGGGAGAGTCTATTGGAGGGAACTTCGATAGGGGGATAAGTGAGTATCCAAGCATCGGCGATCATGTTCATTTTGTCGTTGAAAGTGATCTGAAATTAATTTTCCGAAAGAATGTGAATAGTCACTTTCAAGTCGGTCGCTTGTCCAGCTCGGAGGGCATTGAAGTAAGTTTGGATCTTGATAAGCTTGTTGCTCGCCATTCCGCAATCCTTGGGTCTACAGGATCCGGGAAGTCAACCAGCACGGCCAGCATTCTCCGTTCGATGGTGGTCAAATCTGATGGTTCGCCCTTACCATCCGCTAGAGTTTTGCTAATAGATATCCATGGTGAGTATGGCCCAGCCCTTAGTGACATCGCTAAGACTTTTTCAATTATGCCCTCAGGCGAAAATCAGCTGTATATTCCGTTTTGGTGTATCTCGCCAGATAAACTTGTTGAGTTTCTCTGCAATAGTCCTAACGATTCTCAACGTTCTCTTTTCATGGATAAGACTGTTGAGGAGAAGAAGCTTGGAGTCGCCGAGAATGATATACCCAATATAGATGCTGACAAAATAACGAGTAATACGCCACTGCCGTATAGGTTAAAAAAGATATGGTATGACCTGTGTTATGAGGATAGTGTTAACTATAACGATTCGGCCATGACTGTTCCTGCGTATGTCCCCGGGGGAGAAGGGAATTTCACTGACCTGATAGCACCTAAATTTCTCCCTCCTGGCGCTGGTACAGCGCTCCCAAAGAAGGGCGGAACTGGGGCAATGAAGCGGCAGCTTGATTTAATGAAATCAAGGATGCTAGATACACAATATTCATTCTTGTTAGAGCCCGGTGATTGGAATCCAGATAGTAACGGGATAATTGAGAAAGATTTAGATGGCCTTCTGAATGATTGGCTTGGGCATGATAAGCCCATAACCATATTTGACTTGTCAGGCATGCCCTCTGCGCGACTGACACTTCTTTTAGGGGCGGTACTAGATATTATCTTTGAATCCGCAATCTGGGGGAGAAATGTCACTGAAGGAATGCGTGAACGCCCGCTTCTTGTCGTTCTTGAGGAAGCCCACCGTTATCTTGGTAAGTCAGAGAGCGGGCACTCGAAAGAAATGGTACAACGGATCGCGAAAGAAGGTAGAAAGTTTGGTGTTGGTGCTATGATTGTTAGTCAGCGCCCGTCAGAGATAGATGAGACAATTTTGTCTCAGTGCGGAACTATTATATCATTGCGTATAAATAATTCGACGGATCGTGGCATAGTCAAAGCCGCTATGTCTGATGGCTTAGCTGGAATTGTCGACTCCCTCCCCATTCTTAGAACAGGAGAGGCAATTATAGTTGGAGAAGCAGCACAGCTTCCAACGCGGTGTAGATTTAACGTTTTGCCAGATGGGAAGTACCCAAATAGCGGGGATCCGCAAATTGGGGAGAAATGGAGCTCTGCACGAAATAATGAGGACTACTCTAGGCTCGTCAGAGCGTGGAGAAATCAAGATAGTGCACAATAGGAGGCGTTATGGAACGTGTATCTGTTAGCTCTTCGAATATTGCATCTGTTGGCCATGATGAGTCCTCGCAGACTCTTGAGGTTGAGTTCCTAAGTGGAGCGGTATATGAATATTACGACGTACCTGAATATGTCTACCAAGAGTTGATATCCGCATCTTCCGTCGGGGGGTACTTTGCGCAGCGGATAAAAAATGTTTACGGGTTCTCGCGCTCAGGGTAGCACCTTGCGTAGAGCTTATTTTTTAACTAAAGCTGCGCATACAGTTCTTTACTTATAGTGGGCAACATTATGATGCGGGCGTTGCTAGTTAATGCGTGGCTTTAGATTGTTTCTACACTTGTGGCTCTCTAACGCAGCAAGTAAAGCCTTATATGAAAGATGGAAATGGCCATGATTTATAGAATCCCATCGCTTGCAGGTTGGCACCACGCTGGTAGCTAGGACGTCCCGAGTTATAAGTCATAGATAGCTGTTTTATTTGTTATTCTTGCTTAGAGGCCCGTCACGTTTTTAACTGAACTAAAAACGCGCATGAATTCGGTCCCGTTAGATGTCTGTCTTCACGCAGGCTTCGAACCATACGAAAAAATGCTTGACAGCCACAGGTGTCTTCATTTAAATTCCGGCTCGAACCAGTAGCTCAGTTAGTTAGAGCGCTTACATGTACATGTAAGAGGTCGTGGGCGCGAATCCCACCTGGTAAAAAGCTTTCATAGAGAGCTTTTTACAGGTGATTTCCATTATGTAATTAATTTTCTTGGTACAGGCTGTTTCTGAGCCCCTGCTTTCACCACTAATGTTAGTGGGTCGCAAATTTCAAATCGCTCATTTCGCCAGTCTAGTTCTTCTCCAGCTGAAAAGTCCTCTAGCTCTAATCCTGAAAAATACTTCTTGCCCTGCCATATCACCCCTAACTGCTTAGGCAGGCCAGACCTGTAAATTGCAATCAGTTGCGGTGCGCCGCCCGATAGCGGGTCATCTCCGCTATTAATCGATGAACAGAATGCACCAAAGACACTGCGACTAGTGTTTTGAATGTCAGTTTTCTGCCAGCGGTAGTCCCAGTTTTTCATAGAGTTACTTCCAGATCCTGCCTCCCCTATAAGACCAGACCGGGGGCCTAACACAGGGTCGCTAGGGAATCTCATTACTTCGGAACTTACGATTTTTGGGTTGTCGCTGAATACACGGCCCGCATGAAACTCACACGTCATTCCTTCACCTGTTCGAGAGATGTAAAATATCTGAAAAGGTCTTTTTTGTGACGCAGGATACTCTTTGAAGCTTACTTCCACGCTTCTGCGAATTCGTTCTAGCTTGTCATGAAAGTTACTGCACGCGGCAAGCATTTTGTTGGCATCTATTCTCTGGCATAATGGGCCAAGAACTAGAAGCGGAAATAGCACATCTCCACAGAATCCAAAAGCCTCAGGTGAAGACTGTGCAGTAAAAAGTTTCCCGCCGTAATTCCACTGATCTGCTGCTCCCCATGAAATCCGGCTATCACTTGCCAAATAGATTGATGCAGGTCCTCTTTGGTCTACACCAAGCCATGAAATCAAGGTAGTCATAATTTGTCCTGTGTGCTTTGCATTTAAGCACTAATATCTGATTTTAAATGGAGAGAATTTCAAGCTGCTTGATTGGTATATTATGACCGATTAGGCAGCGCTCTCAGTCTTGGTTTTAGAGATAGAGGAGTTCTGGCTTCGTTTGATCATAGCTATTTTCTTTGAGGCTTTCAAGAATTAGATTTATTTAAAAGTCGTCTACGTATATATGAGTCGCCACTGATTCCCTATGCACTATCTAAACTCAGAAAATGGCATTTCCTCGTAAGCTGCGCGACGCAAAGGTCTGCTATGGAGCGTTTTATGCCGTTCCCCAACCTAGTATTGAAACGAGTGGTCGCAGCGCTCATTGGAACTCGATTCCCAGTTCGATTCCACGGAAAGCCATAACTAGCTGATTTATTTATAGGTACTCTATGGGGTATCTATAAATATCCACCGACTTCCAGCCCCGTATAAACCGGGC
The DNA here is from genome assembly GCF_042956345.1 of Pseudomonas sp. NPDC008258. Classification (NCBI taxonomy): domain Bacteria; kingdom Pseudomonadati; phylum Pseudomonadota; class Gammaproteobacteria; order Pseudomonadales; family Pseudomonadaceae; genus Pseudomonas; species Pseudomonas sp. NPDC008258. Next base: position 67,610 of record NZ_JBIBGE010000020.1, on the reverse strand, counting down.
CCTCCCGGCCTACAACCGTCCGTCTGTCTCCGCAACGCTCAAATTGCCAGTTTTGGCACCTCAGCATGCACTCCCTTCGACTGTCTTTTGCCTACAGATCTTCACGACCTTTCACACAACGCGAACCTTGCATCAGAGCCCCTACAGCGATACCTTTCTCCAGTCGCGGCCAATTCCGCGACCGGGTTTGGCGACCCGAACGAAAAGGCGCATCGGCGCCCCCGACCACGATTGCAGGCGCTTTTTTTGTGTCCGCAGTTTCGTGTAATGGCGGCTGTGCGTGGGAGACCTTCGGGTCTGCCGAGTTCCTTTTCCTCGGTTCGCCAACCTGCGTACAGCTGCCACCCTAACCGTTTGGCGACGGTCAGCGTGGTGCTTCAATCGAAAAGGACCGCATGCATGCTCACTTCAAGTCTGTTCGGGATCCCCGCATTCGTTCTCCACCGTCGTTTTTCGGCGGCCCTCAGTGACGTCACCATCAGCAACCCGCGCCTTGTCTCCACAAAACCGGAGGCCCGCCATGTCTGACCAAGAACGCCTATCCACCATCCAAAGCTACGCCTGGACCCTCGAACTGCTAGGCGAGGCCCTGGTCCAGCACGACGAAATGCTGGAATGCGAACACAACCCGCGGCTGAGCTTTCGCAACACGGCCGGGATTCATCAGGCGATTCGGATTATCAGCCGGTTGGCCAGTGAGCAGTGCGGGAAGGTAATGGAGCGGCACGGTCAAGAGTTGGAGGGGTAGGCGAAGGCCATTGATGGAGGGGCCAGATTTCGGAGTTCCGATTGGCCCGTTCCTGTTGAGGGCTGCTGGTGGGTTACTCCTGCCGACCCGGGGTATGGGGCTGCTGTACAGCCCATCGCAGGCAAGCCAGCTCCTACACCGACCGCGTATGTTCTGGAGGTGGGCGTTACCTGTGGCAGGTCGTTTTCCTACGGCGCGGGCAGCCCTTTCATACCTTGAGAAACTTGCGAAAACGGCCACCCAGGAATAAAGTCCCTCCGTCGCCGACACATCGGCGATGCGACCTTGGCCGGTCGGAATCGAAAGGCGCATCAGCGCCCAATCTTCATCGCAGGCGCTTTTTTTGTGCCCGCGATGTTGCGTTATGGCGGTGGTGCGCGGGACACCTTCGGGTGTGCCGGGCTCCTTTCGTCCCGGTCGGCCAACCCGCGTACTGCTGCCACCTTAACTTGCTTGGCCGCGAGCGGTGGCAGTTCCATCACGAAAGGAACTCATGCATGACCACCGTAAATCCGTTACAGATCCTCGCATCCGTTCTCCTCCGTCGTTATTCGGCAGTCCCCAGTGGTTTCACCATCAGTGAACCACACGCTGTCTCCGCCCAACCGGAGGCCCGCTATGTCTGACCAAGAACGCCTATCCACCATCCAAAGCTACGCCTGGACCCTCGAACTGCTAGGTGAGGCCCTGGTCCAGCACGACGAGATGCTGGAATGCGAACACAACCCCCGACTGAGCTTTCGCAACACGGCCGGCATCCATCAGGCAATCCGGATCATCAGCCGGTTGGCCAGTGAGCAGTGCGGGAAGGTGATGGAGCGCAACGGCCAGGCGTTGGAGAGTTAGGCGCCGGTGTTGATGAGCGATGGGCCAGAGAGCGTTGTTGCAGCTGGCCCGTTTTGCTGTAGGCCGCTATATGGGATTCCTGTCAGGGCCGGGAATGGGGCTGCTGCGCAGCCCATCGCGACGCAAGGCCGCTCCCACAGGGACTGTGCAGGTCATCATCAGCATCAACTTGAAAATGGCCTAAGCGCGTTGATGCATGGCGTATCGAGAGCGGGTGGCCTTTAAGGGCGAGGCTTCATGAGCATTCTGGCCCAAGGTTCTGTAGTGGCGCCGCGCAACCCGCACAACGCCAGGCTGCAAGCCTGCACGCTCAAACCGCGATAAGCTCGGCAAGGTTGCGGTATTGGCCCTTGAAGTACAGCAATGGCTGCGAATCAGCCGCTTTCTGCAAGTTGAACGCCTTCACCTCACCAATCACGATCAGGTGGTCGCCCGCTTCGTGCTCTGCGTGAATTTCGCAATCGAGCCAGTACAAGCTGCCAGCAATGACTGGATTGCCCAAAGGCGATTGCTGCCACTCCACCCCGTGCCACTTGTCCGTGCCGCGCCGGGCGAACTGGTTGGAGACATTGACCTGTTCACCGGACAGAATGTTGACCGCGAACCGACCGGCCTGGCGAATTCTAGGGTAGCTGGCCGAGCTGCGCATTACGCTGAATGACACCAACGGCGGGCTCATCGACACGCTGTAGAACGACTGGCAAGTAAAGCCGATCGGCTCGTCGTCGATGTGCGTTGTAATCACCGTGATGCCAGAGGCGTAGTGCCCAAGCGCTTCGCGGAAGCTCAACGGCTCGATAGCAGTACTGGGGAGTGACATAGTGGGTCCTGGGTATTGATTACCGCTCGAAGGTGCCAAGTCAGCCCGATCACTCGGGCTGTACTCCACCTGAACCTTCGCTGCTTTAGGCTCAGCGCTTGTTCAGTAGCTCTTGACGGACAATTTCTGCGCCGGCGCTCAGCGCATTGAGCTTGCCTCTTGCCACGTGGCGCGGCAGGGGCGCCATACCGCAGTTGGTGCATGGGTACAGCTTGTCGGCGTCTACAAACTGCAGGGCCTTGCGAAGCGTGTTTGCCACTTCTTCTGGGGTTTCGATGGCGTGGTTGGCCACATCGATGGCGCCGACCATCACTTTCTTGCCACGGATCAGCTCGATCAGGTCCATCGGCACGTGGGAGTTGTGGCACTCCAGCGAGACGATATCAATGCTGGACTTCTGCAGCTTGGGGAAGGCTTCTTCGTATTGACGCCATTCCGAGCCCAAGGTCTTTTTCCAGTCGGTATTGGCCTTGATGCCGTAGCCGTAGCAGATGTGCACGGCGGTTTCGCACTTGAGGCCTTCGATGGCGCGCTCCAGCGTAGCGACACCCCACTCGTTCACTTCGTCGAAGAACACGTTAAAGGCAGGTTCGTCGAACTGGATGATGTCGACACCGGCCGCTTCGAGTTCGCGAGCTTCCTGGTTGAGGATCTTGGCGAACTCCCAGGCCAGCTTTTCGCGGCTTTTGTAGTGCGCGTCATACAGCGTGTCGATCATAGTCATGGGGCCTGGCAGTGCCCACTTGATCGGCTGCGAGGTTTGCTGACGCAGGAACTTGGCGTCTTCGACGAACACGGGCTTGCGACGGGCAACGGCGCCCACCACCGTTGGCACGCTGGCATCGTAGCGATCGCGAATCCTGACGGTTTCACGTTTTTCAAAATCCACGCCATCGAGGTGTTCGATGAAGGTCGTGACGAAATGCTGACGTGTTTGCTCGCCATCGCTGACGATGTCGATACCGGCGTGTTGTTGCTCTTGCAAAGACAAGCGCAGCGCATCTTGCTTGCCTTCGATCAGTTCATCACCTTGCAGTTTCCACGGTGACCAGAGTTTTTCAGGTTCTGCGAGCCAGGAAGGTTTAGGCAAGCTGCCAGCAGTCGACGTGGGGAGCAATTTTTTCACAATAAAAGACCTTGTACGTGGGCGATTCAAGCGGCGTAACGGGTAGACCACTGCTCAAGGATGGCGTGGTAAGGTTTGATGAAGTGCTCTTCGGCAAACTTCCCCTGCTCAATAGCGAGCCGGCCACGTTCTTCTCGATCATAAACAATACGCGTCAGCGAATAGTCCTGATGTTGCAAGCTGGGCTGATAGGACTTACCAGCTACGGAGTTCGCATTGTAGATTTCAGGGCGGTAAATTTTCTGGAACGTGTCCATCGTGCTGATGGTGCTGATCAATTCCAGGTTGGTGTAGTCGCCCAGCAAGTCACCGGCAAAGTAGAAGGCCAGGGGAGCAACACTGTTCGGCGGCATGAAGTAACGTACCTTCAGGCCCATCTTCTTGAAATACTCATCCGTCAGGGAGTATTCATCCTGCTGGTATTCAGCACCGAGTACCGGATGCTGGTTCTCCGTGCGCTGATAGGTCTTGGCACTGGAGACACTCAGGCAGATTACAGGCGGCTTGTTGAAATGCGCCTTGTAAGCGTCCGAGCTGACAAAAGACTTGAACAGCTTGCCGTGCAGGTCGCCAAAGTTATCGGGTGTGCTGAACTCAGCCCGATCCTTGTTATGGCCCAGCAACAGCACGCTGAAGTCATAGTCCCGTACGTACGATGAGAAGTTGTTGCCCACCATTCCGGCGATGCGCTCGTTGGTTTGGCGGTCAACCACGGTGGTTTTCAGGATTTCAATCAAGGGTAGGGCATGGTCGCTGTGCTCGGCCGCAATATTCATTTCGACAGAGATGATTTCAAGCTCGACCGAGTACCGGTCAGCCTTGGGGTTGTCCCAGTGCGCCAGCGCATTGAAGCGATTGTCAATCATCTTTAAAGTATTGCGCAAATTCTCCTGACGGCTGGCCCCTCTCGCCAAGTTGGCGAAGTTGGTGGTTATGCGCGTGTTGTTCGATGGTTGATAGTTTTCATCGAAACAAATGCTCTTAATGGCAAATGCAAAGTCATTGCTCATTTTGGCTTGTTACCCTGATCTCGTAATGGATTCAGTGCGTCTTGTAGCGCTATTGTTCAGCTAACCAGAACTACACTGTCTATTTGAGATACATTTTAGGGGGCGCTCTAGAGCGATAGCCAATGAATTGAATTCAGAGATTTTTTAGCGCTGCTCATGATGAGGCTAGGTTTGATTGAGAAATTCTCACCCCAACGAACCCGCAGAATGGGTTCTCGAGTTCCTGGCCTTTTTCATGCATCCTCAGCAGTGTGAAACTTTCGCTGCCTCGCGTCACGATATACAGCCTTAAGGTTTCGTAACGCCAGGCATCTCGCCACATTGAGGATACTCCGCCATGGAAAGCGCATACGCCCACGTCAAAGACCGGCTGCATAATCGTCGCTTCACTGTCGCCAACAATACCCAAGGCCTGTCGGGGACCGGCACGGTTTTCCACTATCTGGTCGAAGAATTTGCTATCACCAGCACCTATCAAGGCGGCCGGATTCGTACCGGCCATCAGGTGGGCCGGGTAACTGGCCCGGATACCATCGAGCTGCTTTACCACTGCATCACCAACGACGGCGAAATGCTCGCCGGTTGTTCACGGGGCAGGGTAGGCGTCGATGAAGCTGGACGCACTACGCTGCATTTCGTTTGGGGATGGTTGTCGGGCGCGCAGGGTGGTGGGGAGTCCAGCTACGTCGAAGCCGAGGCAGCTGGCGCTATGTCCGAGCAGGTAGAGTAAGAACTACTGCGGGCTCGACGATGTATGTTCTGTCGCTGAGTGGCTGATCCATTTTCTGCACGTGCAGCGCGTGCTCGAAGGCCTCGAGCTGGCTGCTTTGCAGCCCTTCACGGGCTTGCCCGCCCTCATGGAACTGCACATCACTTACTGATTCAGCAGGGACCCTGTGGGAGCGGGCAAGCCCGCGAACACCGGCGCAGCCGGTGCCATGCACCGCGTTGGATTCTTCGCGGGCACGCCCGCTCCCACAGGGTCGGCGGCGTGCTTGCAAGCTTTGGCTCCTAGGCCGGCAGGCTCAGGCGCAATGCCAGCGCGGCCAAGGTCACGAGCAGGATCGGCAGGGTAAGCAGGGTGCCCACCTTGAAGTAGTAACCCCAGGTGATACGGATGTTCTTCTGCGCCAGTACGTGCAGCCACAGCAAGGTGGCGAGGCTGCCGATGGGCGTGAATTTCGGGCCCAGGTCGCAGCCGATCACGTTGGCGTACACCATCGCCTCATGGATCACGCCCGTGGCATTGCTGCCCTGGATTGAAAGCGCGCCGATAAGCACGCTGGGCAGGTTGTTCATGACCGAGGACAGCAACGCTGCCGTAATACCGGTGCCCAGCGTGGCAGCCCACAGGCCCTGCCCGGCGAAGTGGCTGAACAGTGTGGAAAGCGCATCGGTAAGGCCTGCGTTTCGCAAGCCGTACACCACCAGGTACATCCCCAGCGAGAACACCACGATGTGCCAGGGGGCGTGCCTGATGACCTTGCGTGTAGAGATGATGTGGCCCTTGCCAGCGATGACCAGAAGGATGACGGCACACAGCGTCGCGACAACGCTGATGGGTACACCGAGCGGCTCCAGCGCAAACAGGCCGGCCAACAACAGGGCCAGCACCCACCACCCCGCAAGGAATGTGGCCTGGTCCCGAATGGCCCGCTTGGGGGCGGCCAGTTGTTCGGGGTCGTACTGGGCGGGGATGGCCTTGCGGTAGAACAGCCACAGCATCAGCAAGGTGGCGGCCACGCTCACCAGGTTCACTGGCCACATGACAGCGGCGTACGCACCAAAGCCCACCCCGAAGAAGTCGGCAGAGACGATGTTCACCAGGTTGGACACCACCATGGGCAGGCTTGCCGTGTCGGCGATAAAGCCCGCAGCCATGACGAAGGCAAGTGTGGCAGCAGGGCTGAAGCGCAGGGCGGTGAGCATAGCGATGACGATGGGGGTGAGGATCAGCGCTGCGCCGTCGTTGGCGAACAGTGCCGACACCGCAGCGCCCAGCAGCACCATCAGCGCGAACAGGCGCCCGCCGTTGCCCCGGCCCCAGCGGGCCATGTGCAAGGCTGCCCATGCGAAAAAACCGGCCTCGTCCAGCAACAGGCTGATGATGATGATCGCGATGAAGGTGGCCGTGGCATTCCACACCACATGCCATACCACTGGCACATCACCGAGGCTGACCACACCGGTGAGCAGCGCCAGCGTTGCGCCTGCAGCGGCACTCCAGCCAACGCCAAGGCCTTTGGGTTGCCAGATGACCAGTGTGAGGGTGAACACGAAGATCAGGGCAGCGATGAGCATGTGTGACCCTCAGCAGCACGAAGCCTGGCGGATGGGGCGGTCTTGCGTGCAGGCAAGCCGCCCTTGGTCGTTTTAGTCTGCTTTAACCCACACTGATAGCTGCATTCAACACCAGCACCACAATCAAACCGACCACCGCCACGATGGACTGCACCACCGAAATGGTCTTGGTGGCTTCGCCCATGGTCATGCCGAACGACTCCTTCACCATCCAGAAGCCGGCATGGTTGGCATAGTTGAAGAACAACGAACCGCAACCGATGGCCAGGGCCAGCAACGGCAGGTTGAGGCTGGGGTCTGCACCTGCAAGCGGTGCCAGCAAGCCGGCAGCGCCAACGATACCCACGGTGGCGGACCCTGTAGACACCGACAGCAACATCGCAATCAGCCACCCCAGGATCAAGGGCGGGAAGGCCGATTGCTGGGTCAGGTGCACAATGGCATCGCCCACCTTGGCGCTGGTCAGCAGCTCCTGGAAGGCGCCGCCGCCGGCGATGATCATGATGATGGAGGCAATAGGCTTGAGGCTTTTGCCCAACGCATCGCGCAGTTGTTCGGCGTCGCCGCCACGGGCCAGTACCAGGCTGGCGCCGGCGAACAGCACGCCCAGCAGCATGGCGATCAGCGGGTTACCGAGGAAGCTGGCCAGCTCCAGCAGTGCATTGCCTTTGGGCAGCAGCATTTCGGCCACGGCATGCACCAGCATCAGGATTGCCGGCAGCAATGCGGCCAGCATGCCGATGAACACGCCGGGGCGGGGTTGATCGCCGGCTTTTTCAGTCAGAGTGAACTGGTCGAGCAACGCCTGGTCTGGCCGTGTGCTCATACGTTTGGAAATGAACATGCCGTACAGCGGGCCACCCAGGATCATTGCCGGGATAGCCGCAAGGAAGCCGTAGAGCATGGTGGGGCCAACCGACGTCTTGAGCACGGCGATGGCGGTGAGGGGGCCAGGGTGCGGCGGGACCATGCCGTGCATGGCGGCCAGCGCCGAAATTACCGGCACACCTACATACACATACGCCGAGCCTTTGAAGCGTGCCTTGCCTTCCAGCTTGCGCGCCACGCTGAAGATCAGCGGCAGCATGATCACCAGGCCCACTTCGAAGAACATGGGGATGCCGATGACAAAGGCAACCAGCATCATGGCCCACGGGATCATGCGGTCTGACGTGCGTTTGAGGATCACATCAGCGACCTGCTCCGTGACGCCTGCGTCAGCCAGGATCTTACCCAGCATCGCGCCAAGCGCGATCACCACCCCGACTGCGCCCAGGGTCTTGCCGGCGCCGGTGATCAGGTGGGCGACGATGCTGCCGGGCTCCATGCGGGTTGCAAAGCCAACGCCGATGGACACCACCAGCAAGGCCAGCAGCGGGTGCATCTTCAGGCGCGACACGATAAGCGCCACCAGTACCAGGACACTGACCAAGGCAGTCAGCAACAGCTGTATATCTAAAGGAGTCATGCAAGGAATCTCGGTTGGGCAGGCGCTCTTGCGGCACTCAGGATTTGAAGGCGAACGGTTCGACGTCGAGAGGAATGGCACTGATGCCTACGGATGGAGGTTCCGTACACGGCAAATGAACATGGTTGGGTGGGGTAGTCATGGAGCGATTCACCTTGTTATTTAGTCATCTATATGAATCGTTTCAAAGTATTTCGGTTGCGACCGGGCACTGTCAAGGGCAGGTGGTCGTCTCTGGAGGGGCGCGCGGTTGTCAGCCATCACCTTCGGGTGGCCTTTTAGCCCCGGCGGGCAATACTTCCCTGTATACGCAGGCGTGTTCCTGGTGGCGCGCGCCGCTGGGAGGTGTCAGGTGAACAAACTTTCAATCATAGGTGCCGGCCTGGTCGGCGAAGCGGCGGCGCAGATCATCGCCCGCGATGAGTTGTGCCGTGAGCTGGTATTGATGGATGTGCAGGGTGAGCTGGCGCAGGGCAAGGCGCTGGACGTGTGGCAGGCTGCTGTGGAATCCGGCTCGGATACCCGCGTTTACGGCGGCGCCAAGGCCGAAATGCTGGATGGCTCCGAGCTGGTGGTGATTACCGCAGGCGTGCCGCGCAAGCCCGGCCAGTCGCGCCAGGATGTGTTGAGCATCAACCTGCCGATACTGGATGGCATCATGGCCGACATCAAACACCATGCCCCAGCGGCGACGGTGCTGGTGGTGTCCAACCCGGTCGACGTGCTCACCTACCGCGCCTGGAGCCTCAGCGGCCTTGGGCGCGACAAGGTGTTCGGGCAGGCGGGGGTGCTGGATACCGCACGCATGAAGTGTTTCATCGCCGAGCAAACCGGGTTTTCCGCACGGGACATCACGGCACTGGTGCTGGGCGGGCATGGCGACAGCATGGTGCCGTTGATGCGCTATTGCCAGATCGGCTCGGTGCCGTTGTCCCACTTCCTGTCCAGTGACCAGATCGAGCAAATCGTGGAGCGCACGCGCAAAGGCGGCGGCGAGATCCTGGGGTTGAAGAAGATGGGCAGCGCCTGTGATGCACCCGGCGTGGCCATTGCGCAGATGGTGGATGCCATCGCCAATCAACGAAACCGTATCTTGCCAGCGGTGGCGATTCTGGAAGGGGAGTACGGGCGCAAGGACATTGCCATGGGTGTGCCGTGTGTACTGGCGGGCGCGGGGCTTACGCGGGTAATCGAGTTGCCGCTGGATGCGCAGGAGCAGGCGATGTTTGACCATTCTGCCGATCAGGTGGCACGGGATATTGCCGAGATGAAGGCCCTTTGAGCGAAGGGCATGGCTTTATCGCCGGCGTGAGGGCGCCCTGACAGCGCGGATTGCCCCTCGGAATGCATCCAAGCTACCATTGCTAATAATTCCTATTAGCACAATGGCGTCCCCCCATGAATGCCCCTCCCAGTGCTCCAGCCCCTGGTTTCGAACTGGAGGCGCTCTACCGTGCCCACCACGGCTGGATCCGCCAGTGGCTGCAGCGCAAGCTCGGCAACGCCCATGATGCGGCGGAGCTGGCGCAGGATGTGTTCGTGCGGTTGCTGACCAAACCCCGTGCCTTCAACGACCACGAGCACGCGCGCGCCTACCTCGGGCGCATGTCGCGCAATGCCTGTGTGGACTTCTGGCGGCGGCGGCGAGTGGAACAGGCCTACCTGGAGGTGCTGGCAGCACAGCCAGAGCACTTGGTGCCATCGCTGGAGCACCAGGCCGTAATCCTCGAAACACTCGGGCAATTGCAGGCGATGTTCGAGCGCATGCCCAAGCGGGTGGCCGAGGCGTTCTTCATGGCGCAGTTGCAAGGCATGAAGCAACGCGAGATCGCAGAGCAGTTGGGCGTGAGCGAGCGCAGTGTGAACACATACCTGGCCCAGGCGATGTACCAGTGCCTGCTGCTGGAAGTGGACCTGGACGACGCGCTGGCATGAGCCGGGCCCAACTCGACCATGCCGTGCTGCAAGCGGCTGCCGGCTGGTTCGCACGATTGCACGCAGCGCAGAGCGACCCCGCCACCCATGCACAATGGCGTGCCTGGCTGAGCGAAGATGCGCGCCATCGCCTGGCCTGGTCCTATGTGGAAAACATCAATCAACGCTTCGGCAACCTCGACGGCCAGGCCGAGCAGGCGCGGCAGGTGTTCGACAGCGTTCGCCGTGGCCAGCAGTCGCGCCGGGCCGTGCTGGGCAGCTTTTGCGTGGCGGGTGCTGCGGGGCTGTTGGGGTGGGGCGGCTGGCAGCGGGGCTGGGTGGACTCGCCGCGTGCCTGGTTTGCCACCTACCGCACAGGCCTGGGCGAGGTGCGCCCGCTGACACTCGCCGATGGCAGCCAGCTGTGGCTGAACGGCGAAACGGCGTTGGATGTGCAGTTCGACGAGGGGGTGCGGCAGCTGCGCCTGTACCGCGGCGAAATCCTGATCGAAACCGGCAGCGACCCTCGGCCCCTTGCCGTCACTACGCGGGCAGGGCGCATGCAACCGCTTGGCACGCGCTTCAGCGTGCGGGACCAGGGGCTGACAACCACCTTGAGTGTGTTCGAAGGCGCCGTGCAGGCCACCTGCTCCGGCAGCGGTGTGCAAACCACGCTGGGCGCCGGGCAAATGCTGGTGTTCGACGCACACCAGGCGGGCGCGTCGACGGCTGCACAAGCCCTGCGCCAGGACTGGAGCCGTGGTGTGCTGGTGGCAGAAGACATGCCATTGGGCCAGGTAGTCGACGTGCTGCGTGACTACCGCCGTGGCCACCTGGGCATCGACCCCGCGCTGAACAGCTTGCGTGCGGTGGGTACATTCCCGTTGCTGGACACCGACCGCACCCTGGCAATGCTTGAGCGTGCGTTGCCCATTCGGGTGGTGCGCACCTTGCCTTGGTGGGTCTCGATCGAGGCGCGCTGAAAATTTTTCAAAATTCTTTTTCTGGTTTTGCGACGCTCATGCGCTTGGTGGGATGACGCTACTTCATCCTGCTTACGGAAGGACCCCTTCATGCTGCTTCGCGACCCTGCTTACCTGCGCCGCCATCCGCTGGCCCTGGCCATTCTCCTAGCCCTTGGTGGCCACGCTGCCGCCGCCCAGGCCGACAGCAACAGCGTAGCGGCGCAAGGCGTGGTGTTTGACATTCCTGCCGGGCCGCTGGCGCGGCAACTGAACCTGCTGGCCAGCCAGGCCGGGTTGTTGATCGGCGGTGATGCCACGCTCACCGCCAACAAGCAGAGCCAGGCAGTTAACGCTACCAATGTGGAACAGGCGCTGGCGCAGATGCTGGCTGGCAGTGGTGTGGAAGCCGTGCGCACGGGCGAGCGGGAATTCCAGTTGGTGCGCCAGGCCGAGGACGCAGCCGGTGCGCTGACACTGGGCACCACCACCATATCCGGCCAAGGCCTGGGCGACTTGACCGAAGGCACCGGGGCTTACGCCACGGGGCGTTCGTCCACTGCCACCAAGCTGCCGATGAGCCTGCGCGAAACGCCGCAGTCGGTCACCGTGGTCACCCGCCAGCGCATGGATGACCAGAACATGAAAAACCTCGATGACGTGATGCGCAATGCCACCGGCGTCACCATCATCAAGAACGGCAGCGAGCGCTCGCTGTACCAGGCCCGCGGGCAGACAGTGGAAAACCTGCAGATTGACGGTGTGCCGACCAACATCGGCAACCCGTACTCGATGGACACCATCTCCAAGCCCAACACCGACATCTACGACCGCGTGGAGGTGGTGCGCGGCGCCACCGGCCTGATGGAGGGCGCGGGTAACCCGTCGGCCTCCATCAACCTGGTTCGCAAGCGGCCCACGGCCGAGCCCCAGGCGTTGATCGAAACGTCGGTTGGCTCCTGGGACGACTACAAGACCATGGTCGACCTGTCTGCGCCGCTGAACGACGCGGGTACCCTGCGCGGTCGCTCGGTCATTACCTACAACAACGCCAACAGCTACCTGGACACCGCCCAGAAAGAAAACCAGCTGTTCTACGGCATTGTCGAGGCCGACCTGGATGAGTCCACCCTGGCCACGTTCGGCTTTACCTACCAGAAGGACCGCAACTCCGGGTACGACTGGTCGGGCCTGCCCAGCCAGCAGAGCGGCGCGTTCTACCCGATCTCGCGTTCCACCTCGCTGACCGGCGACTGGAACCACCTGGACAAGCGCAACACCACCCTGTTCGCCGACATCCAGCACACCTTTGCCAACGGCTGGAAGGGCGTGGTGGCCGTGAACCAGATGTGGGCCAAGTCGGACTTCCTGGGCAACTACACCTATCCGGGTGGTGGCACCGACCTGTTCACCCTCAACCCGCGCCACTTTCACTTCGACGACACCCAGACCAGCATCGATGGTTATTTCACCGGCCCGTTCCAGCTGCTGGGCCGCCAGCATGAGCTGATTGTGGGCGGCAACTGGAACAAGGACGACTTCGATTACCACGGCGGGCGCGATGCCACCTACCGCTACATTGTCGACATGAACAACCTGGCCGCGTTCGACCCGCCCAAGCCGACCGCCCTTAACGTCAACCAGTGGCAATACAACCGTACCCAGGAGCAGAAGGGTGTGTATGCGGCCAGCCGCTTCAGCCTTACCGACAGCACCACGCTCATCCTCGGCAGCCGCTGGAGCTGGTACAGCCACGATTCGCTGGACGACACCAATGGCGTGCGTGAACCCACCGACCACAAGCACTTCTCCAAAAGTGGCGAAGTCACCCCGTATGCGGGCCTTGTACAGGACCTGAACGAAAACTGGTCGGCCTATGCCAGCTACACCGAAATCTTCAAGCCGCAGAGTTCGCAGGATGTGGATGGCAACACGCTCCTGCCGATGACGGGCAGCAACTACGAGGTCGGCTTGAAGGGTGAGTTCCTGGACAAGCGCTTGCAAACCTCCATCGCGCTGTTCCAGGCCGACCAGACCGGCCGTGCCGAACGGGTGACCTGTGCGCAGACCTTTGCTTGCTACCGTGCATCCGACAAGGTGCGCAACAAAGGCATCGAGCTGGAGCTGACCGGCGAGGTGCTGCCGGACTGGAACGTGTCGGCGGGGTATACCTATACCCAGTCCAAGTACATTGCTGGTGAGCAGAAAGGCGAAGACTTCAACGGCGCCTCGCCACGCCACCTGTTCAAGGTCGCCACCGACTACCGCTTGCCTGGCGTGCTCAACCAACTGCGTGTGGGCGGCAGCTTCTACGCCCAGAGCAAGATGACCCAGACCGAGGCCGGCGCAAGCTACAAGATCCAGCAGGACGCCTACCACCTGACCAACCTGCATGCGATCTACGAGATCAACAAGCACCTCGAAGTGCAGTACAACCTGGATAACGTGTTCGACAAGAAGTACTACCAGACCCTGGGCAACCTCAACTACTGGAACTTCTATGGTGAGCCGCGCAATTTCAACCTGGCGTTGCGGGCGAGGTTTTAACTGTGTAGCTGAAGCCAATAGAGAATCTGTGGGAGCGGGCGTGCCCGCGAACACCGGCGCAGCCGGTGCCCTCCATCGTGTCGCCTGCTTCGCGGGCGTGCCCGCTCCCACAATGTCCGCGCAGTTACCAAATTCGGTGGAACGACGCAGTATCGCCCTTGTGAACAATTCTCAACAACGCTAGCATCGCCCGCTCCATCCCTACCCCAACACGCGCCAGTCCATGTCCGACGAGCAGGAAGCCCGCAGCCTGTCGCTGCTCTACCAACGTCACCGCAACGAATTGCTGGCCTTTCTCACCCGCAAGGTGCGCTGCCGCGAAACCGCCCGGGACTTGTTGCAGGACGCCTTCGTGCGCCTGCTGCACAGCGAACACGGCCAGGTCGGCAACCTGCGCGCGTTTCTCTACCGCATTGTCACCAACCTGAGCATCGACCACGCCCGCCGTACCCAGGTGCGCGGGGTGAACGATGAGCAGGCGCTGGACCAGTTGCTGAGCGAGGCCACGCCCGAGCGCAGCGCGGTGGCGGGCAACACGCTGGCACATCTGGAGCGCCTGATCGACGGCCTGCCATCGCCCACCCGTGAGGTGTTTCTGCTGGCCCGGGTAGAACAAATGGGCTACAAGGACATCGCCAAGCAGCTTGGCATCAATGAGCGCGCCGTCGAGCGGCACTTGAACAAAGCCCTCAGCCACTGCGCCGCCGCCGCCCTGGATGCACGCATCAAGACCGAATCGCCATGACCGTCTCTTCCGACCACGATCCCATCGCGCACCAGCAGGCCCTGAACTGGTTTACCCGGCTGCGTGCCGAAAACCTTGGCAGTGACGAGTTTGCTGCCTTCGAGGCTTGGCGGCTGAAACCACAAAACGCGCGGGCCTATGCCGAAGTGGAGCAGTTGTGGCAAACCCTCGAACTACCCGCGCACCGGGTGCGCAAGGCCGACCGTGGCAAAGCAAAGCGCTGGCCGCGTTACGCCGCCGCTGCCTGCCTGGTACTGGCAGCCGGCGCGGCATGGCTGTCGGTGCCGGCGTTGCAGGAGCTGGGCAGTGATTACGCGACGGTGGCAGGCGAGCGTCGGGAGGTGCTGCTGAACGATGGCTCGCGCTTGTGGCTGGACAGCGCCAGCAGCGTGGATGTGGACGTGCAGGGGGCCACGCGCACCGTGCGGCTGCGCCAGGGGCGGGTGTTCGCAGAGGTGGTGCACGACGGCCGGCCGTTCGTGGTGCATGTCGACGAGGCAAAGGTCGAGGTGCTGGGCACGCGCTTTTCGGTCAGCCGCGAAGCGGGTGGGGATGAGGTGGTGTTGCTCAGTGGCCGGGTGCAGGTCAGTACGCCATCACACCAACAATTACTTGCCTCGGGGCAACGTCTGAGGGTGCATGGCGAGCGGGTGGAAACTCCGGAATCGGTAGACGCCGAGCGCCTGCTGGCCTGGCGTACCGGGCAGTTGCGGGTGCGTGAGGTACCTCTGCAGCAGGTACTGCAACAACTGGTCGGATACCAGGGCAAGCGCCTGGTGTTGTTGAACGAGCAAGCCGGGCAACGGCGGGTAAGCGGCAGCTTCAACCTGGACAAGGCCGACAGCGCCCTCGATGCGTTGGTCAGCAGCCAACAACTGCAAGCGCATGTGGTACTGGGGCACTGGCTGATCATTCGATAATTTTTTCCCCTCGCGCGGGGATTGGGATTTCTGCTGCGTCACACCCCACACATAAGAAATATTTGCATTCGCATTTTTCCGGGGAGTACACATGCAGCACCCACGCGATTCCGTTTTCAAACGCCGCCTGCTGGGCAGCGCCATGCTGGCGGCCAGCCTGTTTTCAGCGCTGCCTTCACTGTCATTGCAGGCGGCCGAGGCGGGTGTTGCGCAGGCGCAGAGCCAGCGCTTCGACTTCAACATCCCGGCCCAGCCGCTGGCCGATGCGCTCGATGCCTTCAGTGCGCAGAGTGGCTACCAGGTGATCTACAACACCCGTGAGGTCGGCGGCCAGTCGTCCTCGGCCGTGCAGGGCCAGTTCAGCGCCGGTGATGCCATTCGCACTTTGGTAGCCGGCAGCAATGCGTACCTGAGCCAGCCCAATGCCAGCAGCTTCGTCATCACCCTGCCCGTGAGCGTGGGCAATAGTGTGCAGCTGGACACCTTAAGCATTTCCGGCAAGGCGCCGGGCTCGACCACCGAAGGGACCGGGCTCTACAGCACCTATTCCTCCAGCAGTTCCACGCGTCTTAACCTGACGCCGAAAGAAACCCCGCAGTCGCTGACGGTAATGACCCGCCAACGCCTGGACGACCAGAAGCTCACCACCCTCAACGAGGTTTTGGAGCAGACTCCAGGCATCACCGCGTCGCATACCAGCATCGGCGCCGAGAACAACACTTACTGGTCGCGTGGCTTTCAGATCAACAACTTCGAAGTCGATGGCGTGCCGACCTCGTCGCGCATCGACAACTCCACCCAGTACACCGCCATGTATGACCGGGTCGAGATCGTGCGCGGTGCCACCGGGCTGATCAGCGGCACCGGTACGCCTTCGGCGACCATCAACCTTATCCGCAAGCGGCCCACCTTCGAGCCGCAGGTCAGCGTCACTGCCGAGGCCGGTAGCTGGGACCGCTACGGCGTTGGCTTCGACGCCTCGGGGCCACTGACCGAATCAGGCAATGTGCGTGGGCGCCTGGTGGTGGACTACAAAGACCAGAAGTACTGGGTCGACCGCATGTCGTCGGATGCTGCGCTGGTCTACGGCATTACCGAGTTCGACCTGGACGAAGCTAGCTTGCTCACCCTGGGCTTCAGCTACGCCAACACCCACACCAACTCGCCGCTTCGGGCGGGTTTTCCGGTGTATTTCAGCAACGGCCAGAAAACCGACTTTTCGCGCTCGACCAACAGTTCCCCGGATTGGGCCTATTACGATCGCAAGGTGACTAACCTGTTTGGCTCTATCGAGCACACGTTCGACAATGGCTGGAGTGCCAAGGTCGAGCTCAGCCACACGCAGAACTCCTTCGACCAGCTGACCAACTACCTGAACGGCAGCATCGACCAGCAGACCGGCGCTGGCGCCTACATGTATCCCAACCGCTGGAGCGGCACACCGCGCCAGGACACCCTCGACGCCTATGTCACCGGCCCGTTCAGCCTGTTTGGCCGCGAGCATGAGCTGATCGTTGGCACCACGCTGTCGCGCTACCGGGAGCACACCCCGGAGCGGGGCGGTTGGTACGGGCCATGGACCGGCTATGACGGTACCATCGACAACTTCTTCAGTTGGGATGGCAGCGGCCCGCGGCCCGATACCACCCCTGTGGGCAAAAGCCTGATTGACGAAAACCAGTACGCGGCGTACCTGACTACGCGCTTTCACATCACCGACAACACTCACCTGATCCTCGGCAGCCGGGTTACCGACTGGAAGCGCGAAAACGAGAACATCAGCTACAGCGGCGGTAGCACCAAGGACAGCCAGAATCGGCACGGCATCTTCCTGCCCTACGCCGGCCTGGTGTACGACCTGAACGACACCTGGTCGCTTTACGGCAGCTACACCAAGATCTTCAACCCACAGCAATACGGTATGAAGGACATCAACAACAAGGCGCTTGACCCACAGGAGGGTGTGGGCTACGAAGTGGGGGTGAAGGGCAGCTTCAACGACGACAAGCTCAACGCCAGCCTGGCGTTGTTCAAGATCGAGCAGGACAACCTGGCGGTGTACCTGCGTGACCCGGATATCTACACCCTCGAACAGGGCACCACCACTGAAGGTGTCGAGCTGTCGCTGGATGGCGAGCTGGCCGAAGGCTGGCAGGCCATGGCCGGTTACGCCTACAGCGTCAGTACCGATGAGGACGATCAACGCATCGTGACCAATATTCCGCGTCACAGCGTGAAGACCTTCACCACTTACCGCCTGCCGGGCGCGCTCAACCAGGTGACCGTGGGCGGCGGGGTAAACTGGCAGAGCAAGTATGGCCAGGACCTGCACACCTTTACCCAAGGCAGCTTCGCGGTGGTCAACCTGATGACCCGCTATGACGTAACCCACGACCTCAGCGTCAAGCTCAACCTCAACAACGTATTCGACAAGAAGTACTACGGCTATGCCGACAGTTGGGTGGTGTATGGCGAGCCGCGCAACTTCATGACCAGCATGGAGTATCGTTTCTGATTGGCAGTCGGTGAGTATGGGGTGAGCGCGTCATGCGTTTGCCCCGTTGTAAATGAAAACCCTTATCGTTAAAGTCAGCGCCTTCTTCCCCTGCCCGGGTTGCCCTCACGCATGAAGACCGAAGAGCTGGAACTGGCTTTCAAGGCCCATGCCGGGGAGTTGCGCGCCTTCCTGTACCGGCAGTTGCGCAACACCGACACCGCCGCCGACCTGGTGCAGGAAACCTACCTGCGCATGCTGCGCCAGCCGCCTCGCGGCCCGGTGTTGAACCTGCGCAGCCTGCTGTTTCGCATTGCCCGCAACCTGGTCATCGACCACACCCGCAGCCGCGGCACGCGGGGGCAGCATGACGAGGGCATGGCTTACCTGTACGAAGTCACTGGCGAAAGCCCGGAGCCGTTTGCCGAGGTTGCCGCCCGGCGTGAGTTGGCGTTGATGGCCGAGGCGCTGCAGCGCCTGCCGCCACGCTGCCAGCAGATATTCCTGCTGTGCCGCCTGGAGGGTATGGCGCACAAGGCGGTGGCCGAACAGTTGGACGTTTCCGTGAGCACGGTCGAGAAACAGCTGGCCATCGCGCTGGACTTTCTGGGCCAGAGTTTGCAACGTTGACGGTTATGCACAAGCCCTCTGCTCCCCTCGACCCTTCACCTGACGTGCGCCGGGCTGCCCATGCCTGGGTGGTGCGTTTGACCTCGGGTGATGTGCGCCCAGGCGATGTGGAGGCGGCGCGGGCCTGGTGCGCGCAGGCGCCGGAGCATCAGCAGGCGTTTGTCGAGGCGCGCCAGCTATGGGCGTTGAGTGGGCAACTTCAGGCCCCGGTGCGGCGGCGTGCGCCGGCCCGGCAATGGGCGCTGGCCAGTGCGGCGGTGCTGGTGCTGGGTGTCGGCGTGGCGTTGGCCTGGCACGGGCAGTGGGGGGCGGATTACCGGACCGGGGTAGGGGAGCGTAGGGTTGTTGCGCTGAGCGATGGCTCGCGTATCAGCCTGGATGCCGAGTCGGCGGTGGATGTGCAGATCAGTGATCGGGCGCGGCGCATTACCTTGCGCAAGGGCGAGGCGGTGTTCGAAGTGGCGCACGACCCGGCGCGGCCGTTTACCGTGCAGGCCGGCGAGGTGCAGGCCACTGCGCTGGGCACTGTGTACGCGGTGAGCCGCGAGGGCGCGGCGGTGGATGTGGTGGTCAGGCGCGGGCGTGTGGCGGTCAGCGATACGGTGGACCGGGTTGAGCTTTCTGCCGGTGAAGCGGTGGGCCGAGGGGCTGGGCGGTCAGGCAGCAAGCATCGGCTGGATGTGGACAGTGCGTTGGCCTGGCAACAGGGGCGGCTGGTATTCGAGCAGGCCCCGCTGGCGCAGGTGTTGAAAGCGCTGGAGCGCTACCGGCCGGGGTGGCTGGTGATTGGCGATGAGCAACTGCGTGGCTTGAAGGTGAGTGGCACGTTCCGGCTGGACCGGCTTGACGAAGGGCTGGCGACTTTGGAGCAGGCTTTTCCATTACATATCCGCCGTTACTCGCAATACCTGCTGGTATTTGAGGCGCGTGACTGAGTAACAGTGGATGCACCAGCCTGAGCGCTACGCGGTCCCTGTGGGAGCGGGCATGCCCGCGAAGCAGGCGACTCGGTGGATGGCACCGGCTTTGCCGGTGTTCGCGGGCTCGCCCGCTCCCACAGGTCCCACGCTAAATCAAGTTGTGCGGGTTTATCCAAAACTATTTTTACGGGTCTGCTGTGGTCATCCGTCATCCCTGTTCAAAAACGAATGCTTCGTATTTGAACGGGGGGGAGTGAGATGGACCGAGGGCAATTGTGCAGGGCGTCGCTGACGTCGTTTTCTTTGCTGTGTGCGCTGCTGCCGGGCCTGGCCCAGGCCGAGCCGCGTGATTTCGACATTGCCCCGCAACCCTTGGCCAGCGCGCTCAACCGCCTGGCTGCGCAGGGTGGGTTGCAGGTGATCTTTGATGGCAACCTGGTGCAGGGCAAGAGCAGCCGTGGCATCAACGGCCGGCGCGAGCCGGAAGCGGCGCTGACCGAGTTGCTGCAAGGCAGTGGCCTGACCTGGCGCTCCACCGGCAGCGCCAGCGTCACCCTCGAGCCCGCCGCGCAATCGTCCGGCACCCTGGAACTGGGCGCGACTTCCATCGTCGGCCAGGCCTACAGCTCGGTCAGCCCAGACGATGGCTACGTGGCCAAGCGCTCCTCGGTAGGCAGCAAGACCGACACGGCGTTGATCGAAACCCCGGCCTCGGTGTCGGTGATCACCCGCGAGCAGATCGAGGCCCAACAACCCAAGACCGTAGCCCAGGCGCTGCGTTACACCCCTGGGGTGAACACCGAACTGGCCGGCCCGCAGTTCGTGGTCGACCAGTTGTCCATTCGCGGTTTCCAGCAGGGTACCGGGCGCATGCTGCGCGACGGTACCCGCACCTTCCTGCCCGAGTTCCTCGGTTGGGACGCCCCAGAACCCTACGGGCTGGAGCGCATTGAAGTGCTGCGCGGCGCCAGCTCGGTGCTTTACGGGGCCTCGGACCCGGGCGGGCAGATCAACCTGGTGAGCAAGCGCCCGACCCAGCAGCCCCTGCGTCAGGTGCAGCTGCAAGCCGGTAACCTGAACTACCAGCAAGGCGCCTTCGACCTGGGTGATGCGCTGGATGACGAGGGCATCTGGAGCTACCGCCTGACTGGCCTGTTCCGCGAAACCGACGCCCAGACCGATCACATCACCAATCGCCGTCAATACATTGCCCCGGCACTCAGCTATCGCCCCAGTGCCGATACCGAGTTCACCTTGCTGGGTGAATACCAGCGCCAGACCGGTAACTTCGCCAATGCGCTGCCCGCCAGTGGCACAGTGTTCCGGGATACGCGTGGCCGGCTGGACCGTGACACTTATGTGGGCGACAGCGCCTACGACTTCATGACCAACGAAAAAACCTCGCTGGGCTATGTGTTCGAGCACCACTTCGACGAGGTGTGGACGCTGCGCCAGAACGTGCGCTACAGCAACTACCGCCAGGCCAGCAGCGAAATCGCCCTGTTCGGCCCGGCCGGTGGCGGGCAGTACTCGCGTTACAGCGACGCGCGCAAGGGCGATGGCCGCCTGTTTACCGTCGATACCCACGTTCAGGCCAACTTCGCCACCGGGCCTGTGGAGCACACCTTGCTCACCGGCGTGGACTACAACAACGGCAAGTTCGACCAGCAGCAGTCGCTGGATTTCATCCTGCAAAGCTTTGACCCGTTTCAGCCTGTGTATGGCCAACCGCTGAATACAGTGCCGTTCAGCGCTGCCAGCTATGAACAGAAACTGTCGCAGACCGGTGTGTACCTGCAGGACCAGCTGCGTATCGACAACTGGGTGTTGCTGCTGGGTGGGCGTTACGACTGGGCTGCCAACCAGAAGGACGACCGCGCCCCGCAAACCCAGAAGGACGAGAAATTCAGCGGCCGCGCCGGGCTGGTCTACCTGTTCGACAATGGCCTGGCGCCGTACCTGAGCTACAGCGAGTCGTTCCTGCCAGTCATGGGCACCACTGCCGATGGTACCCAGCTTGACCCGGAAACCGGCAAGCAGTACGAGCTGGGCCTGAAGTACGAACCGCCAGGCAGTAATAGCCTGTACACCGTCGCAGTGTTCGAGCTAACCCGGCAGAACGTGACCGAGAACGTCAACGGCTTCAGCCGCCAGGAAGGCGAGGTGCGTTCGCGCGGGGTGGAGCTGGAAGCCAAGACCGAGCTGGCGCCGGGCTTCAACCTGATTGGCAGCTACACCTGGAACGATGTTGAGGTCACCCAGTCTGAGCGCGGTACCAAGGGCAACACCCCGTTCCGTACGCCGGAGCACATGGCTTCGCTGTGGGCCGACTACCTGTTGCAGGGCGGCCCGCTGAACGGGCTGCGGCTGGGCGCGGGCACCCGCTATGTGGGCAGCACCTATGGTGATGCGCAGAACAGCTTCAAGGTCGACAGCTATGTGCTGGTGGACGCAATGGTCAGCTACGAGCTTGGCAAGCTGGATGCTTCGCTCAAGGGTGTGGAGCTGGCGCTCAATGCCAGCAACCTGTTTGACAAAGAGTACGTGGCCGGGTGTTTCAGCGACATGGGCTGCCAGTATGGGCAGCAGCGCACGGTTTACGGGAGCGTGACCTACAACTGGTAAGTGCCCACGGGGCCGCTTTGCGGCCCTTCGCGGGCAAGCCCGCTCCCACAGGATCGCGCAAAATCCAGGATAGGCGCGATCCTGTGGGAGCGGGCTTGCCCGCGAACACCGGCGAAGCCGGTGCCATGTAGCGCATCAACATGAGCGAACGAATCAACCCACCAGCCGTGGCACTACCCGCACATAAATCAGCTCGCTGACCAACTCCACCAGCGTCTGGGTAATCACCGCCGCTGCGGCCAGCCCGCGCATGTCATCAGGCAACGCCAGTGCCAACGGCAACACAACCAACGAGTTGCGCGTGGCGGCACTGAACGTTACCGAGCGTGCCTCGGTGGCTGGCAGGCGCAACAACCGTGCGGATAAAAAACCAAGCGCTGGCGCCAGCAGCATGAAGCCGACGTAAACCGGGATCACTGGCAGCAACCGATCGAAATCACGCACCACCGCTGCAATCTGCGAAGCGATCACCACCACCAACACTAACGCCATCGCCGGCACCGGCAGCCACGCCCAGGCATCGTTCCAGGCCGAGACTGCACGCGAGCGCCGGGCGCTGGCGCTGGTGAGCACGGCGAGTGCCATCGGCAGCACGATCAGCAACACGAACGCTTCCACGAACGGGGTGACGGAGATTGCCACTTGGCTGTTGTCCCCCAGCATGAAGGCCAGATACACCGGTAGAAGCAGCAGTTGCACCAACAACAACACGGGGGTTGCGGCCAGGGTCAGGCGTGCGTCGCCTTTGCCGAGGTGGGTAAACACCACCACGTAATCGATGCAAGGCGTAAGCAGTACCAGCAAGGCACCGACGAGAATCGCCGGGTGCTCCACCAGCCCTCGGGTGATGGCCCAGACCAGCAGCGGCACGAGCATGAAGTTGGCCAGCAGCAGGGCGCTGATGAAGCGGCGGTTACCCAAGCCCTGGCGCAGGTCGAGGAAAGGGATTTGCAGAAACATCGCATACATCAGCACGGCGATGGCAGGGGTGATCAGGGTTTCAAGGTGTCGCGCAGTACCGCTGGCCAGCAGGCCGAAAGCAGCGGCGGCGAGTACTGCGGCGAAATACAGGGGGATCTGTCGGGTTTCCAGTTGTTCTCTGGTCAAGGTGCATCCTGCGCGCTAGGGGGCTTTCAATAAAAAGCCCGGCACTAGGCCGGGCTCTTCAACTTCAGGCGGCTGCCAATCAGTTGCCGTAAACCGGCAGCTTCTTGCAGATGGCCTTGACCTTCTCACGTACAGCGTCGATCACTGCTTCGTTGTTCAGGTCAGCCAGGATGTCGCAGATCCAGCCGGCCAGTTCCTTGCACTCGGCTTCCTTGAAACCACGGGTGGTGACGGCCGGGGTGCCGAAACGCAGGCCCGAGGTGACGAACGGGGAACGTGGGTCGTTCGGTACCGAGTTCTTGTTGACGGTGATGAAGGCTTTGCCCAGCGCGGCGTCAGCGTCCTTACCGGAGATTTCCTGCTTGATCAGCGACAGCAGGAACAGGTGGTTCTGGGTACCACCGGATACCACGTCGAAACCACGCTCGATGAACACGCTGGCCATGGCCTGGGCGTTTTTCACCACTTGTTGCTGGTAAGCCTTGAACTCAGGCTGCAGGGCTTCCTTGAAGCAGATGGCCTTGGCCGCGATCACGTGCTCCAGCGGGCCGCCTTGGGCGCCTGGGAACACAGCCGAGTTCAGCTTCTTCTCGATGTCGGCATTGGCACGGGCCAGGATCAGGCCACCACGTGGACCGCGCAGGGTCTTGTGGGTGGTGGTGGTAACCACGTCGGCGAACGGAACCGGGTTCGGGTACACGCCAGCGGCAACCAGGCCGGCAACGTGGGCCATGTCGACGAACAGGTAGGCACCGACCTTGTCGGCGATGGCGCGGAAGCGGGCGAAGTCCAGAACCTGCGAGTAGGCCGAGAAGCCGGCAACGATCATCTTCGGCTTGTGCTCGACAGCCAGGCGCTCGACTTCGTCGTAGTCGATCAGGCCGTTGGCGTCGATGCCGTACTGGATGGCGTTGTACAGTTTGCCCGAGGAGCTTACCGAAGCACCGTGGGTCAGGTGGCCACCGTGGGCCAGGCTCATGCCCAGGATGGTGTCACCGGCCGACAGCAGGGCCAGGTAGACGGCAGCGTTGGCCTGGGAACCGGCGTGCGGCTGGACGTTGGCGTAGTCGGCGCCGAACAGCTCCTTGGCACGGTCGATGGCCAGTTGCTCGACGATGTCGACGTACTCGCAACCACCGTAGTAGCGCTTGCCTGGGTAGCCTTCGGCGTACTTGTTGGTCAGGACCGAGCCCTGAGCTTCCATGACTGCCGGGCTGGTGTAGTTTTCCGAAGCGATCAGCTCGATATGCTCTTCCTGGCGCAGGGCTTCTTGCTGCATGGCTTCGAAGAGCTCGGCGTCGTACTTGGCAATGGTCAAATCACGGCTGAACATGGCGGTCCTCAAGGATCGGGGTAATTTGGGGGGGCATTCTAACCGATTGCTTCGCGGCTGGCATATGAAGTGGCATCAAGTCGCGGACCAATGGGCTTCATGTTGCATCCCGCGCCGTGTCTGGGCTGGGCGGGCATTTGAGTTGACTTTCAAGTCCGGTTTTTGGGGGCGCTTTGCGCCCCATCGCCGGCAAGCCAGCTCCCACAGGGCCTACACACTTCTCAAGGGCTGTGGAGCTCCTGTGGGAGCTGGCTTGCCGGCGATGGGGCCAGTGTAGGCAGCATCAATGGAACATGAACAACGTCTCGTTGGAGAACTGTGCCTCGAACTGATGCGCCGGCATCGGCCGCCCGAACAGGTAGCCTTGAACCTCGTCACAACCATGCTCGCGCAGGAACTCCAGCTGTTCGTGGGTTTCCACACCTTCGGCAATCACCGCCAGGTTGAGGCTGTGGGCCATGGCGATGATCGCCCGGGCAATCTGCGCATCCTGCTCGCCTTCGGGCAGGCCGTCGACGAAGGTGCGGTCGATCTTCAGCACGTCGATGGGGAACTGCTTGAGGTAGTTCAGCGATGAATAACCGGTGCCAAAGTCGTCCACCGCAATGCTCAGGCCGAGGTTTTTCAGGCTGGCAAGAATCTGCAGTGCCTCGTTCACTTCACGCATCAGGATGCTCTCGGTCAGCTCCAGCTCCAGGCATGCTGGCGGCAGGCCGCTTTCATCAAGGATGTTGGCAATCCGTGTGCCCAGCTGGCCGTCGGAGAACTGCCGCGCCGAAATGTTCACCGACACCTTGGGTACGCGCACCTTGGCCTTGTGCCAGGCCTTGAGCTGGCGGCTGGCCTCGCGCAGCACCCAGTCGCCCACTTCCACCACCAGGCCGAGCTCTTCGATCACCGGGATGAAATCGCCCGGCGGCACCAGGCCACGGGTCGGGTGCCGCCAGCGCAGCAGCGCCTCGGCGCCGGTCAGGCGTTTGCCGTCGCCGCTGAACTGCGGCTGGTAGTAGAGGATGAACTCGTTCTGCTCCATGGCGTGGCGCAGGTCGCTTTCCAGCTCCAGCCGCTCCAGGGCACTGGCGTTCATCTCGGCCTGGTAGA
Source organism: Pseudomonas sp. NPDC008258 (assembly GCF_042956345.1). Lineage (NCBI taxonomy): Bacteria > Pseudomonadati > Pseudomonadota > Gammaproteobacteria > Pseudomonadales > Pseudomonadaceae > Pseudomonas > Pseudomonas sp. NPDC008258. The sequence goes on along the minus strand of NZ_JBIBGE010000020.1, from coordinate 41,993 downwards.
ACTGGAAGTTGTTCTTGCCGCGTTCCTTGGCGTGGTACATGGCTGTGTCGGCGTTTTTCATCAGCTGGCTCAGCTCGCTGCCATCCTGCGGGCTGAGGGCGATGCCGATACTGGCGGTAACGAAGAACTCGCGGTTTTCCAGCACGAACGGCCGTACCAGGCTGCCGAGGATGTTCTCGGCCACGTGAATGGCGCGGTTGAGGGCCATTTCGCGGCTGGGGCGCGGTTGCAGCAGCAGGGTGAACTCATCGCCGCCCATGCGTGCGACGGTGTCGTCGTCGTCCACGCAGGCCAACAGGCGCTGGGCCATGTCCTTGAGCATGCGGTCGCCAGCGGCATGGCCGAGGGAGTCATTGATCGGCTTGAAGCGGTCCAGGTCGAGGAACATCAGCACCACCCAGGCCTTCTGCCGCTCGGCCTGTTGCAGGGCGTTGTACAAGCGGTCCTGGAACAGGGTGCGGTTGGGCAGGTGGGTGAGGGCGTCGTAATAGGCCAGCCGGTGGATGCGCTGCTCGCTGGCCTTGCGCTCGCTGATGTCGGTGAAGAAGCACACGTAGCTGGCCAGGTCGCCCTCGTCATCCAGCACCGCGGTAATGCCGACCCAGGCCGGGTAGTGGTCGCCGTCACGGCGTTTGAGCCATACCTCGCCTTCCCAGCTACCGCGCTGGTGCAGTTGCTTGACCACGTAGCGCAGGTGGCCTTCCTGCTGTTCGTCCACGGTGAGCATGCCCGGCAACTGGTCGAGCACTTCACTGACGGCGTAACCGCTGACGCGGCTGAACGCCTCGTTGGCCTGGACGATATAGCCGGCCGGATCGGTGATGAGAATGGCCGACGTGGAATGCTCGAACACCGTCGCGGCCATGCGCAGGTCTTTTTCGGCGCGGCGTTGCTGGCTGATATCGCGGCCCACACCGAGCACGCCTTCGAAACGCTGGTCATCATCCCAAACCAGCACCAGGCGCAGTTCGATGGGGATCTTGCGGCCATCGGCGCGCAGGCAGTCGAACAGGAACAGCTGGGTTGGCAACTGGCTGCGCAGCTGGGCCAGTTGGGCAGGGTCGCCCATGGCTTTGCTGACACGCTCCATCAGGCTGTAGATGCCCGTGAGCTGGGCCGGGTTGGCAATGATCGACTGCCAGCCGTTGGCGAAGATCCAGTCAGCCTGGTAGCCCAGCACGCTCTGCACCGAAGGGCTGACATAGTTGAGTTGCAGCAGGCTGTCGGTGGAGAAGATCACGTCGCTGATGCTTTCGGCGAGCATGCGGTAGCGCTGTTCGCTGTCGCGCAGCGACTGGCTGGCCTCGATCTGCACCGTTACATCCTTGCCCACGCCGATGATGCGCGTTACCAGGCCATCGGTGTCACGGGTCAGCACCTGTTCGCGGATGTCATAGCAGCGCCAGCCACCATCATGGTGGCGGAAGCGCAACTGGCAGTGCAGGGGGTGGTCATGGCTGTTGTCGCGTTGCTGCTGGCGCAGGGCCTGGTACTGGGCGGCGTCTTCGGGGTGCAGCAGCAGCTCCCAGAAGCGCTCGCCCATCTGTGCAAGCTCGGTACGGTCGTAACCCAGGGTCTGGCCAAGGTGGCGGTTGCTGAAGATCATCCGCTGGCTGAGCACGTCCTGCACATACAGCTGGTCGGGCACGGTGCGCACCACGTCCGACCAGAAGCTTTCGCGCTCCAGCAGCGACAGCTCCACCTGTTTGCGGCTGGTGATGTCGCTGATGCTGAGGATTACCGCCTGGTGATCGCGGCGTTGCTGCGGCAGCCGCGCCATCAGCCACAGGTGCAGCTCGCCGCCCAGTGGCGCAGGCAGGCGCACTTCCAGTTCCAGCAGCGGGCGCTGTTCGATCAGCGCATCGATCAGTTGCATGCCGACGCTGTCGCGGCCATCGCCACTGCCGTCGATCAGTCGCTGCCAGGCGCCTTCGTGACACTCGATATTCAGCAGCTGGCGCGCAACCTGGTTGACTTCGGTGATCTTCAGTTCCAGCAGCAGCGAGCGGCGCAGGTTAGGGTCCAGGGCCAGGCTCTGCTTGAGCGCGGAGAGGTTGCGCAGGTGGTAGCGGTCGAGCTGGCCGGGCAGGCTGGACAGGTCGAGCACGCACAAGGCCACGCCGGTGCCTTCGAAGATTTCCTGGTAACGCCGGCGGTCTTCCTGCAGCGCCCGCTGGCGGCGGCGCATGTTGATCAGCGCCAGAACAGGCAGCAGGGCGCAGAACAAAACCAGCAGGCATTTGCCGATCAGCGCTGGCAGCAGTTTCTGCTGGGCGAGCTTGGCGTCGAACAGGCCGCGCAGTTGCCAGGTGCTGTTGTCGATGAACGCCAGCATCACGCTTTGCAGCGGCTCGTTGCTGGTATCGGCCGGCGCATGGCGTTGCAGTACATCGCCGCTGCGGCTGTTTTCCAGCAGCCACAACGGGTGACCGCCACCGTCGAGGTGGGTGGTGAGTTCGCGGTAGTAGTCCGGTGACAGGCGCAGCAACCAGTAGCCGCGGTCCTGTTCGGTAGCCTGGCGCAGCAACAGGTACAAGGTGCGGTTGTCGGCCGAATTGGTGAAGAAGTACGGGCGGCCCTGGTTCAGCGTGAGTAACTCGTCAAGCAACTGGCGGTCGGGGCTGGCGGCCAGGCTGTCAGCGCGCAGCTGGCCGGCGCTGTCCAGCCAGGCCACGCTCTGCAAGGCAGGCAGGCGCTCGCGCAGGGTATCCAGCAGGGTGGGCAGGGCCGCAGGTGCCGGTGAATTGACGTAGGGCTGCACTACATTGACTGCCTGCTGCGCCTTGAACGCCATGTTCAGGCTCAGGTGGTCGGCCAGCTCCGCAGTGGCGTCCAGGCTCTGTTTGCGCAGGTCGGTCTGGGTGTGGTGGAACTGGGCGAACAGCTGCCACAGCAGCAGGCCCAGCAGGATCAGGGCCAGCAGCGCCAGCGCACCCTTGATCGACCCGCGCAGGGTAGCGGCGGGCGCCTGTGGCACGTTACGCAATGACGACGGATGAGTAAGGTTGGTCAAGCGTTGATCCTGCGATTGGGCTGGCGATGGCAGGGACGGGTCATGCACGGTGTGTGCCGGTGTCTGGTTGCCGCACCGCGGTGGCGCACTATAAGGCCGGACACCTGAAACCGGCTAGCATGCCTAGGATTATGGCAAAGTGCCAGCCATGTTGACCGGTGGTGGCTGCCCGGTGGTTCGGCAAGCCCCTGCAACCTGTGCGAGAATAGCGCCCGCTCTACATGACAACGCATCGGAGATGTTCGGTTTTGGTTACTCACTTTTCCTCCAATGGCCTCGATTCCGCCTGTGGGCGCAGCAGTCAGACCCTTGTCAGCACTGCCGTGACCGAGGACGTATCCTGCAAGTCTTGCCAGCGTTCGCTGGTCAAACCCGAGGCGACCGCCGCCAAAAGCAAGGCCCCATCGCTGGCTGAACTGCGCAAGACCGCCAAGGCGGCAGCAGCGCCGGCAGTTGCAGAGGCTGCGGCCAAACCGGCTGCCAAGGTTGTCAGTACGGCGCCTACGGCCGCCAAGCCGGCCAAGGTGGCCGAGCCGCCACCGGCCCGTAGCGGTGGCTTCAGCGTGAAATCTGCCTGGGCAGCACGCCTGGCCGAACAGGGCGACCGCTGCCGGTTGCCGCGGGGCAAGGCCCGGCAGCGGCACGTCTGAGCCACCTTCGGCTGCTGTGCCGGCCCTTTCGCGGGCACGCCCGCTCCCACAGGGATATCTGATTGCTTCGGCCCTGTGGTGAACCTGTGGGAGCGGGCGTGCCCGCGAAGAGGCCGGCACAGGCAATAGCCCCCCGCAGATCACTGCGATCCCACCCCACCATCGCCCCCTCCTATGCAACGCCGTACGTTGGCGTAGAATGGTCGCCTTTGTTCAATTACACCCAAACACACATCCCCCTGGCCAGCGCGCCGGGGCGATCGTCGATGTCTTTACCTATCTGATTAGAGGGCTTGGTTTTGGCTCAATACGTCTACACCATGCATCGGCTGAGCAAGGTTGTGCCGCCGAAGCGGGAAATTCTCAAGAACATCTCCCTGTCGTTCTTCCCGGGCGCCAAGATTGGCGTGCTCGGCCTGAACGGCGCCGGTAAATCGACCCTGCTGCGCATCATGGCGGGCGTCGACAAGGAATTCGACGGCGAAGCCCGTCCGATGCCCGACATCAACGTCGGCTACCTGCCACAGGAGCCGCAGCTGGACCCAACCAAGACCGTGCGTGAAGTGGTCGAGGAAGCGGTCAGCGTGATCAAGGACGCCCAGGCGCGCCTGGACGAGGTTTACGCCGCCTACGCCGACCCGGATGCCGATTTCGACAAGCTGGCCGCCGAGCAGGCCAAGCTGGAAGCCATCCTGCAGGCCGCCGATGGCCACAACCTTGAGCGCCAGCTGGACGTGGCTGCCGACGCCCTGCGCCTGCCAGCCTGGGATGCCCGCATCGAGCACCTGTCCGGTGGCGAGAAACGCCGTGTGGCCCTGTGCCGTCTGCTGCTGTCGGCCCCCGACATGCTGCTGCTCGACGAACCGACCAACCACCTGGACGCCGACTCGGTGGCCTGGCTGGAGCGCTTCCTGCACGACTTCCCGGGCACCGTGGTAGCCATTACCCACGACCGTTACTTCCTCGACAACGTCGCTGGCTGGATCCTGGAACTGGACCGCGGCGCCGGCATTCCGTACGAAGGCAACTACTCGGGCTGGCTGGAAGCCAAGTCGGACCGCCTGGCGCAGGAATCCAAGCAGCAAAGCGCCCACGAGAAGGCCATGAAAGAGGAACTGGAGTGGGTGCGCAAAGGCGCCAAGGCCCGCCAGTCCAAGTCCAAGGCCCGTCTGCAACGCTTTGAAGAAATGCAGTCGCAGGAATTCCAGAAACGCAGCGAAACCAACGAGATCTACATCCCGGCCGGCCCGCGCCTGGGTGACAAGGTCATCGAGTTCAAGAACGTATCCAAAGGCTATGGCGACCGCGTGCTGATCGACAACCTGTCGTTCGCCATGCCAAAAGGCGCCATCGTCGGCGTAATCGGTGGTAACGGTGCTGGTAAGTCGACCCTGTTCCGCATGCTGATGGGCAAGGAGCAGCCGGACTCGGGCAGCATCGAGATCGGTGAAACCGTGCAACTGGCCTGCGTGGACCAGAGCCGCGAAGACCTGGACGGCGCCAAGACCGTGTTCCAGCAGATTTCCGACGGTTCCGACCAGATCCGCATCGGCAACTACGAGATCCCGTCGCGTACCTACGTTGGCCGCTTCAACTTCAAGGGTGGCGACCAGCAGAAGTTCGTCAAGGACCTTTCCGGTGGTGAGCGTGGCCGCCTGCACCTGGCCCTGACCCTGAAGGAGGGCGGCAACGTCCTGCTGCTCGACGAACCGTCCAACGACCTCGACGTTGAAACCTTGCGTTCGCTGGAAGAAGCCCTGCTGGACTTCCCAGGCGCCGCGATCGTGATTTCCCACGACCGTTGGTTCCTGGACCGTGTGGCTACCCACATCCTGGCGTACGAGGATGACTCGAACGTGGTGTTCTTCGAAGGCAACTACACCGAGTACGAAGCCGACCGCAAGAAGCGCCTGGGCGATGCTGCTGCCCAGCCGCACCGTGTACGGCACAAGAAGCTGGCCCAGTAAGCCGGTATTCTGATGCACAAGAATGGGGCCCTGGGTGGCCCCATTTTTGTGCCTGGCTGGAAAGTGGTGCTGGCTTCATTCGCGGGCGCGCCCGCTCCCACAGGGACCTCATGATCTCAGGGCCTGTGATGATCCTGTGGGAGCGGGCATGCCCGCGAAGATGTCACCATCGACCGCACTTTTTGTATACATTTATAGAAACGCACCAAATAATTTCAAAAAAACGACATTACGCCCTATTCCAGTGCGATTGCTTCTTGGTACATTTCCGAAAAAACCAATAAGTCCAAAACCTTCGGTGAGATGTCTACCATGATCGAATCTGTCGACAATTTCCTTGCGCGCCTGCAACAGCGTGACCCAGGCCAACCTGAATTCCACCAGGCGGTGGAAGAGGTGCTGCGCACCCTGTGGCCATTCCTTGAGGCCAACCCTCACTACCTGCAATCGGGCATCCTCGAACGCATGGTCGAGCCTGAGCGCGCGGTGCTGTTCCGCGTTTCCTGGGTCGATGACCAGGGCAAGGTGCAGGTAAACCGCGGCTACCGCATCCAGATGAGCAGCGCTATCGGCCCGTACAAGGGCGGCCTGCGCTTCCACCCGTCGGTGAACCTCAGCGTGCTGAAGTTCCTGGCCTTCGAGCAGGTGTTCAAGAACTCCCTGACCTCACTGCCCATGGGCGGCGGCAAGGGCGGCTCGGACTTCGACCCGAAAGGCAAGAGCGACGCCGAAGTGATGCGCTTCTGCCAGGCGTTCATGAGCGAGTTGTACCGCCACATTGGCGCCGACTGCGACGTACCGGCCGGTGACATCGGTGTGGGTGCCCGCGAAATCGGCTTCATGTTCGGCCAGTACAAGCGCCTGGCCAACCAGTTCACGTCGGTGCTGACCGGCAAGGGCATGACCTACGGCGGCAGCCTGATCCGCCCGGAAGCTACCGGCTACGGCTGCGTGTACTTCGCCGAAGAAATGCTCAAGCGCCAGGACAAGCGTATCGATGGCTGCCGCGTGGCGATTTCCGGTTCGGGCAACGTGGCCCAGTATGCTGCGCGCAAGGTCATGGACCTGGGTGGCAAGGTGATTTCGCTGTCTGACTCCGAAGGCACCCTGTACGCCGAAGCCGGCCTGACCGACGCCCAGTGGGATGCGGTCATGGAGCTGAAAAACGTCAAGCGTGGCCGTATCAGCGAGCTGGCCGGTCAGTTTGGCCTGGAGTTCCGCAAGGGCCAGACCCCGTGGAGCCTGCCGTGCGACATCGCCCTGCCGTGCGCCACGCAGAACGAACTGGGCGCCGAAGACGCCCGCACCCTGCTGCGCAATGGCTGCATCTGCGTAGCCGAAGGTGCCAACATGCCGACCACCCTGGAGGCTGTGGATATCTTCCTGGACGCCGGCATCCTGTACGCACCGGGCAAGGCCTCCAACGCGGGTGGCGTGGCTGTGTCGGGCCTGGAAATGTCGCAGAACGCCATGCGCCTGCTGTGGACTGCCGGTGAAGTGGACAGCAAGCTGCACAACATCATGCAGTCGATTCACCATGCGTGCGTGCACTACGGTGAAGAGGCGGATGGCAAGGTCAACTACGTCAAAGGCGCGAACATCGCAGGCTTTGTGAAAGTGGCTGATGCGATGCTGGCTCAAGGCGTGGTCTGACTCGAGACCTTTGGGGCTGCTTTGCAGCCCATCGCCGGCAAGCCAGCTCCCACAGGTATATCACTGCCCTCGAGGCCTGCGGTGTACTTGTGGGAGCTGGCTTGCCGGCGATGGGCCGCACAGCGGCCCCCTCAGGGCTCAGCCTCGATTTCGAGAATCTCGATCACCTGATCCCCCACCGGCCGCCGCCAGACCACTTCATCCCCAGGCCCCGCGCCCAGCAAGGCCCGCCCCAACGGCGACCCCCAGTTGATCAGCCCCCGCCCAGCATCTGCTTCATCCTCACCCACCAGCTGCACCACCTGCTCCTTGTCCTGCGCATCCACGAACCGCACCCGGCTACCAATCTGAACTTTGCTGCGGGAGCTGGCTGCCGGCACCACCTGGGCACTCTGCACCCGGGCGCTGAAGTAACGCAGGTCACGCTCGGTATCGGCCAGCCGTTGCTTGTCGCCACGCTCGCCCTGCGCTTGTAGTTCGCTGCGCAAGGCATTCAGTTCGGCCACGCGTGCCTGCAACTGGCGCAGGCCGTTGGCGGTGACGTAGTTGGGTTGTTCGCTGACGCGTCGCTCTACCGGCTGGTCGGCCTGGGCGGCGGCCTGTTCCTCGTTGACGAATGCTCGGCTCATGCAGGGCCTCCTTGTGCAGGAGACCATCATGGCAGGCCGCCGGTTTCAAGGGATGTCCGTTTGCGACTCAGTTGTGGCGATAAGCCTTGGCGGCGCCTCGGTCCTTTTCCTGCTCCCACTCGCGGTCGCGCTGGTCCCAGAACCGCTCGTGGTACTGGCGCTGTTCTTCACTGTTCTGCATGGCGTGGCACTGGCGAAAGCCGTCGTCCCAGCCGGTCTCGTATTGTCGCTCGTGGAGGTAGCGCGGCACGTCCTTGCGGAAGTTGCCCACCATCAGCCCGGCCGCCTGACGACCGCTGCTGCAACCATCCTGGAAGCCATCAGCATAAGCTGGAGGATAACCACGGTTGACCATCTGCTCATGGGTGGTTTCGCAACCTGACAGCAATAACGCCATGCACACGCCGAACCAGTACCGCGACATAACCACCCAGCCCTCCAGTTGTTGGTGGAAAGTTTAGGTGGCGATTTGTCGGGGAGGCGTCAAAACAGTGTCAAAGAGTCGGTTGGGTCACACTAACCTTGAGGCCTGTGGTGACCCTGTGGGAGCGGGCGTGCCCGCGAAAGGCCGCAAAGCGGCCTCAGTAGTGATACCACTTCAGCTCCAGCATCACCTCGTTCTGCGCCGTGGCCAGGTGGCTGAACTCGCGCGAAGCACTCAAGCGCAACCCCAGGTTCTGGCTGATCTCCCACTGCTGGTTAAGGCTCACACTGCGCCGTACCTCGCCATTGGTGAAGTAATCACCCTTGGCCTCCAACGTCATGTTGCCCAGCCCGTTGCGCCACAGCAGCCCGCCATTGAACCCTGCGGCCGGGGCAATGAATTCGGCGAAGTCGTTATGGTGCTCGATCCGCACCGTGCCCAGGGCAAAGCCCAGCAAACCATCGGCCAACTGCCAGGTACCACCGGCGCCACCATTCACATGGCTGACCAGCACCTCGTCGTCGTGCTTGCCAGGTACACGCTCCAGCCCGCCAGCCACTTGCCACGACCAGGGTTTCAGCAGCTCGTTACGGGGTGTCAGCGAGCGGATGGTGGCCAGGTCCAGGCGTTGCACCTGCCAGTCATTGCCCTCGTATTGGCGCACCTTCAGTTGCAGGATCTCGATCTGCGCACCCAGTGGGAAGCCATAGGCGTTGTCGTTGAGGTCGTGGTAGGCCATGCGCAGGCCATATTCGGCGTAGGCACGGTCTTCACGGGTGCCCACGCCCAACTGCCAGGTGCGTGAGTCATGGCCATCCTCGGGCAGGCCGGGGCGTTCGATCTGCAAAGGGGGTGGCGGGTTGCTGTTGATCGCCCGCAGCAGCTCGAAGCTGCGCTTCGCCTGCCCGGGGTCGCGCTCCTGGCCATTGGCCCGGTAACGCTCCAGGCGGTACGCGGCGTCCTGCACGAGTGCTTGCCGTTCACGGGGCAGGGCCTTGAATTCGGGGCTCTGCAATTGAGCGGTGTCGGCACTCACGGCCAGCACCTGATGCTTTTCACCGTGGTCCAGGGGCTCGGCGCGGGCCAGCAATTCACGCTCGCGAGATGGGCGGTATGTCTCGCTGGCGACCAGGCCGGACTGCTTCACCGCCTTCACGGTGTCGGTGGGGATGGCGGTCAACGGGAACTGCGAGGTCAGGTCCAGGCTCGGCCGGGCAACTTGCAGCAGCTCCAGCAGGCGGTACGAGCAGTTTTCGTCGAAGAAGAAGTAGTCGAACTGGACCTGCTTCAGCTCCCACACATGCTCGACCATGCGCCCGGTCTCTTCGGGTGTGAGGTCCAGCTGGTACTCCCACAGGTCGCGGTTTTCCAGGCTGCGGTATTCGGAGAGTTTTTCCTGGTAGGGCATCAGCGCGAAAAGCCCCGGGTAACCGCCCATCAGGCCCTTCCAGGCGTACAGGATGCTGTTGTCGCTGCCTTCGATGTAGGCACCGAAGTTGATTGCATAGCTCAGCAGCGTGGTGTCGTCGCTGCGGGTGCTGGACTGGTCGATGCGCAGCAGTGTGTGGCCGAACATCGAGGATGGGCTGTTCAGGTAGGCCGCCGGGAATATCAACGCGGCGCTGTGCGGGTCGATCGACTGATACCAGGTCTTGAATTCCTGGCAGTCCGGTTGTGGCAGGCCTTGCAGGCCGAGCTGTTCACGTAGCCAGCGGGTGCGTGCAGGGAATACACACTGGGCATGCTTGTCGCCGAGGCTGGCGGGGGCATACAGCGCTTCGACCGTGGCTTGCAGCTCCTGGTCGGGGTGGTGCGCACCGTCCTTGGCCAGGAAGAACGCATCATCGTCCACATAACTGCGCCAGCCGCCTAGCTTGGCAGTTTCGTAATGGCCCAGGGCAATCCAGTAAGGGGTGTTGGCCAGTTGCTGGAGACGGCCTTGGTCCAGCACGGGCGCGGCATGAACAGGGGCGCAGGCACACAGCGCCAGCAAAGCGAGGCGTTTGAGCATATCGGGCAACTACTTCTTGACGATGCCGAAAAAGGCGAAACCCGCCCCAGGGTGGGGCGGGAGCAGCAGTGCTTAGGCCTCGGTAGCGTATTTGGCCAGGCGTGGGTCGTTCTTCAGGACGGCCAGGGTGTTGCTGTGGACTGTTTCAGCAGTGACGTCGGCGCTGGTGAAGATCTGGTTGAAGTGCTGGTGGGCGACCGACTGGAAGTAGGTACGGTCTTCCGGGGCCACACCGAGGACCACGGCATAGGTGGTCAGTGCTTCGCCCTGGCCCATGGCCATGTCTTCGGAAAGCTCGTTCATCATGCCGTTCATGGCGAACCACGACTTGCCGCCGTAGGTCAGCGAAGCCTTGGTGGAGCAGCCGTTGGTGCCGGAGGTCATGCCGAAGGTGGCGTTACCGGAGGTGCCGTTGGTGGTGGAAGCCAGGAAGTGCGCCGGCGTGCCGCGCTGGCCTTCGAACAGCATGTTGCCCCAGCCGCAGTTCGGGCCGCCTGGCGCTTCGGCCATGGCGTTCAGCGAGACCACGGTGAACAGAGTACCCAGAAGAATCCGTTTCATAGCATTTGTTCTCTTTGTCTTAACCAAGGGTCAGGGTTTCTGGCAACTCGGTTGCCAGGTCGGGAAAGCATTTCACCCACCCGCGCAGCTTGGAGTTTAGGCACGATCTAAAGGTTGCGTTGTTGATTGCGAAAAATTTGCTGTTACGTGACCTGCGCCAGCTGCGACCGGCGCGATATAAAGTCCCGCAGAGCCTTGCAAGGCGCGCTTGGGCAGCGCCAGAATGCTGCGTATCTGCCCCGTCGAAGTAAGGAAACCCAATGCCCGATCCTGTCGCTGCGCGCCTGCGTCTTGCGCCTGAAGCCCTGACCCGGCGTTTCTCCCCCGAGCAGTTTGCCTTTACCAATACCGACGATCTGGAGCCGTTTCGCGGAGTCCTGGGCCAAGAGCGTGCTGTCGAAGCCCTGCAGTTCGGCGTGGCCATGCCGCGCCCCGGTTACAACGTATACGTGATGGGCGAGCCCGGCACCGGGCGCTTCTCGTTCGTCAAGCGCTACCTCAAGGCCGAGGGCAAGCGCCAGCAAACCCCGGCCGACTGGGTGTACGTCAACCACTTCGACGACACCCGCGAGCCCCGGGCCCTGGAGTTGCCATCGGGCAGCGCAGGGGCATTCATCGCCGACATGAGCGGGCTGATCGACAACCTGTTGTCGACCTTCCCGGCCGTGTTCGAACACCCGTCGTACCAGCAGAAGAAAGGCGCTATCGACCGTGCCTTCAACCAGCGTTATGACCGTGCCCTGGATGTCATCGAGCGGGCCTCGCTGGAAAAGGACGTGGCGTTGTACCGCGATGCCAGTAACGTCGCCTTCACGCCGATGGCTGACGGCAAGGCACTGGACGAAGCCGAGTTCGCCCAGTTGCCGGAAGAAGTGCGCGAGCAGTTCCACGAGGACATTGCCCTGCTTGAGGAGCAGCTGAACGAAGAACTGGCCAGCCTGCCGCAGTGGAAGCGCGAGTCGAACAACCAGCTGCGCCAGCTCAACGAAGAGACCATTACCCTGGCCTTGCAGCCGTTGCTGGCCCCGCTGTCGGAAAAGTACGCCGAGAATGCCGCGGTGTGCGCCTACCTGCAGTCGGTGCAGTTGAACCTGCTACGCACCGTGGTCGAGCAACTGGTTGACGACAGCAAGACCGACGCCGTTGCGCGCAAGCTGCTTGAAGAGCAGTACGCCCCAAGCCTGGTGGTCGGCCACCATGCCGCCGGTGGCGCGCCGGTCGTGTTCGAGCCGCACCCGACGTACGACAACCTGTTCGGCCGTATCGAATACAGCACCGACCAGGGCGCGCTGTACACCTCGTACCGCCAACTGCGCCCGGGCGCGTTGCACCGTGCCAACGGCGGCTTCCTGATTCTTGAAGCCGAGAAGATGCTGGGCGAGCCGTTCGTGTGGGATGCGCTCAAGCGTTCCTTGCAGTCGCGCAAGCTGAAGATGGAGTCAGCGATCGGTGAGCTGGGCCGAGTCGCCACCGTGAGCCTGCAACCGCAGATGATTCCGCTCAACGTCAAGCTGGTGATTATTGGCTCGCGCCAGCTGTACTACGCACTTCAGGACCACGACTCGGACTTCCAGGAGATGTTCCGGGTGCTGGTGGACTTCGACGAAGACATGCCCATGGTCGACGAGAACCTGGAGCAGTTTGCCCAGCTGTTGCGCACCCGCACCAACGAAGAGGGCATGGCGCCGCTGACCAGCGATGCGGTGGCGCGCCTGGCCACTTACAGCGCCCGCCTGGCAGAGAACCAGTCGCGCCTGTCGGCGCGTATCGGCGACCTGTTCCAGCTGGTCAGCGAAGCCGATTTCATCCGCCAGCTGGCCAGTGACGAAATGACCGACGCCGGGCACATCGAGCGTGCGCTGAAGGCCAAGGCCACCCGCACCGGGCGTGTGTCCCAGCGTGTGCTCGACGATATGCTCGCCGGCATCATCCTGATCGACACCGAAGGTGCGGCCATTGGCAAGTGCAACGGCCTGACCGTCCTGGAAGTAGGGGACTCGGCGTTCGGTATGCCTGCGCGTATCTCTGCCACCGTGTACCCAGGCGGCAGTGGCATCGTCGACATCGAGCGCGAGGTCAACCTTGGCCAGCCGATCCACTCCAAGGGCGTGATGATCCTTACCGGTTACCTGGGCAGCCGCTATGCCCAGGAATTCCCGCTGGCGATTTCTGCGAGCATCGCCCTGGAACAATCCTACGGCTATGTGGACGGTGACAGCGCCTCGCTGGGCGAAGCCTGTACGCTGATCTCGGCCTTGTCGCGCACGCCGCTCAAGCAGTGCTTCGCCATCACCGGCTCTATCAACCAGTTTGGTGAAGTGCAGGCAGTGGGTGGGGTGAACGAGAAGATCGAGGGCTTCTTCCGCCTGTGTGAGGCGCGTGGCCTGACCGGCGAGCAAGGGGTGATCATACCGCGTGCCAACGTCGCCACCCTGATGCTCGACGAGCGCGTGCTGCAGGCGGTGGAGAATGGCATGTTCCACGTCTACGCGGTCAGCCAGGCTGACGAGGCATTGAGCCTGCTGGTGGGCGAGGAGGCCGGTGTGCTTGATGACCAAGGCCTGTTTACCGAGGGAAGCGTCAATGCCCGGGTGGTGGAACGCCTGCGCGAAATTGCCGAGATGATCAGCGAGGAAGACATCGAGAAGGCTGAAAAGGAGCGCCTGGAAGAGGTGATTGCCCAGGCCAAACCGGCCTGAGTCAATAAACCGGCGCTAGCGGCTATGTGCTACCGTTCAGCGCCGGTTTTCCATCTTTTTACACGGTTCTTCTATGATGGAACTTAAGGACTGCATCAGCGTTCAGGATGGAAACAGCCTGGGTTCAGGCTGAACAAGGCTTATTGGAGGGGACGCGGCCATGCGCAACCTCAGCCTCACACGCCAGTGCCTGGGCCTGGTGACCCGCATCGAATGCAGCATCCGCCCACTGGCCGGGGATAACGGCATGTGGACGCTGCTGTTTGCCGCCGGCATGGCCGGTGAACAACCTTCCGCAATCAAGGCCCAAGGGCCGTTTCATGGGCCGATGGTGGCCGAGTCGGTGCTCAATGCCATTGTCGACAGCCTGACGTTGCACGGTTACCAGGTGGCTGATGACCCTCAGATCTGGTGCCTGCATTTGCAGGCGCAGTTGCGCAAGATCAATGGCGAGCGGTGTCGGAACCTGGGGGATTACCAGTTTCATCCTGAGACTTGAATCACCTTCACCGGCCTCATCGCCGGCAAGCCAGCTCCCACAGGTACAGCGCAGTGCCTGAGATTAGCGCTGTACCTGTGGGAGCTGGCTTGCCGGCGATGGGCTGCAAAGCAGCCCCCATTCACCGGGCTTTTGCTGTAACAGGTGGCTGGCTATACTCGCGGTCGTTTTTCCAGTCACCTGACGAGTCCCAAACCCTCCATGGAACGTATTCTTGAAAATGCGATGTATGCCTCGCGCTGGCTGCTCGCACCCATCTACTTCGGCCTGTCCCTCGGCCTGCTGGCCCTGGCGCTCAAATTCTTCCAGGAAGTGGTTCACGTCCTGCCCAACGTCTTCGCCTTGAGCGAAGCCGACCTGATCCTGGTGATCCTGTCGCTGATCGACATGTCGCTGGTGGGCGGCCTGCTGGTGATGGTGATGATTTCCGGCTACGAGAATTTCGTATCGCAACTGGATATCGACGAAAGCAAGGAAAAGCTCAACTGGCTGGGCAAAATGGACTCTTCGTCGCTGAAGATGAAGGTGGCCGCGTCGATCGTGGCAATTTCCTCCATCCACCTGCTGCGGGTGTTCATGGATGCACAGAACATCTCCACCGATTACCTGATGTGGTACGTGATCATCCACATGACCTTCGTGGTTTCGGCGTTCTGCATGGGTTATCTGGACAAGCTGACCAAGCACTGAGTCCAGCCAGACCTCTTCGCAATCCCTGTGGGAGCGGGCAAGCCCGCGAACACCGGCAAAGCCGGTGCCAGCCACCGCGTCGCATGTTTCGCGGGCACGCCCGCTCCCACAGGGATCCAGGTCTAACTGACGAGTGGCGTTGGTTATGCCTTGTGTAATCGTTCTTCCTGTACAAAAAATGAGCTCTCATGCGTGGTTCCCATCGCGAGGTGCTCTCATGAACCTGCATCAGCTCAATATTGAGGCCAGGGCCGGCCACGTCGACGAAGTGAACCTGATCGCCATCGAAGGCGGCGATTATCTTATTGAGGCCCGGCTAAAAGGGCATGCCCACCCGCTGGCAGACACCCGTGGTGAACGCTTGCGTGTACGTTCGGTGGAAGATGCGCGCAAGTTGCTGCAAACCATCCCCATGGTTTCGATGAACCTGGTGCACTGGTCGGTGCAGGACGAAATGTGTGGCATGGGCGCACACCCGGAAGAAGACCTGAAGGTGCCGATTTCCCAGCGTTCGGCCTGGTAGCTGCTCGCCGCGCCCCAGTGTGCTAGGCTGCTCGCCCTTTTCATCAAGGGCGCGGCTGCACTGCGCCCTGCAGTGGAGCACGACAATGTCCGAACTCAACCTGTCCACCGACGAAACCCGCGTAAGCTACGGCATCGGCCGTCAGCTGGGCGGCCAGCTGCGCGACAACCCGCCACCAGGTGTCAGCCTGGAAGCCATCCTGGCCGGCCTGACCGACGCCTTCAATGGCGCCGACAGCCGCGTCAGCGAAGCCGACCTGTCGGCCAGCTTCAAAGTGATCCGCGACATCATGCAAGCCGAAGCTGCTGCCAAGGCCGAGGCCGCTGCTGCCGCTGGCAAGGAATTCCTGGTCGAGAACGCCAAGCGCGAAGGCATCACCACCCTGGCTTCGGGCCTGCAGTTCGAAGTGCTGACCGCAGGTGAAGGCGCCAAGCCGACCCGCGAAGACAACGTGCGCACGCACTACCACGGCACACTGATCGACGGCACTGTGTTCGACAGCTCCTACGATCGTGGCCAGCCGGCTGAATTCCCGGTGGGTGGCGTGATCGCTGGCTGGACCGAAGCCCTGCAGCTGATGAACGCTGGCAGCAAATGGCGCCTGTACGTGCCGAGCGAGCTGGCTTACGGCGCCCAAGGCGTTGGCAGCATCCCGCCGCACAGCGTACTGGTGTTCGACGTCGAGCTGCTCGACGTTCTGTAAGATCGCCGGGGCCGCGTTGCGGCCCATTCGCGGGCTCGCCCGCTCCCACAGGTGTTGCGCAGAACTCAAACCTTGTGCGGTCCATGTGGGAGCGGGCTTGCCCGCGAAGAGGCCGGCCCTGCCGGCCTCAATTCCAGTCTGTTCCCGCAGGGCGCAACGCCCGCGCATAGCAAAACAGAAACAGGTTCCGCACCAGCTCCTTGAGCACCCCCGGTTCACTCGAATTCAGCCCGCTCATGTCCAGGTCGCCCTGGTCACGCAGTTCGTCAAGTGCTTCTTCTTCAAGCACCGCGCACACTTCGCCCGTTTCACGATGAAGAATGCGCAGGTAGGGGTGAGGGCGGTCCAGCCAGGCGTCGATCAGATAAGTCATGGCTATTCTCCTTGGATAGCAGTTCCAATGAGAATAATTCTTATTATCAGAATAGCAAGCGCCAATTGGCAGATTTTTGTGTAATCAGACTTTGCGCACGAACTCGGACTTCAGCTTCATGGCGCCGATGCCATCGATTTTGCAGTCGATGTCGTGGTCTCCGTCGCACAGGCGGATGTTCTTGACCTTGGTGCCAACCTTGACCACCAGGGAAGAACCTTTGACCTTGAGGTCCTTGATCACGGTGACGGTGTCGCCGTCCTGCAGGATGTTACCGACCGAATCCTTTTTCACCACGTCGTCACTGGCCGCCTCGGCGTCGCCGCTGGCCGACCACTCGTGGGCGCATTCAGGGCAGATCAGCTGGGTGCCATCCTCATAGGTGTATTCGGAGTTGCATTTCGGGCAGGGTGGCAGAGTGCTCACTTGGGTTCCTCAAACAAACAGACGGGCGGTTAAAGGCCTGCATTGTAAAAGGTATTTCTGCAGAAGGGATTATGTCCGGACAAAAGCATTCGCGGGCTTGCCCGCTCCCACAGGGACAGTATCAACCTGTGGGAGCGGGCAAGCCCGCGAAGAAGGCGACTCGGTCTATCAGTGAGTACGGGCTACAGCAAACTCGCTCAGCTCAACCAGCGCATCCCGGTACTCGCTGGCTGGCAGTACTTCCAGGCAGGCAATGGCACGCTTTACGTAATCACGCGCAAGCTCCGCGGTGTATTTCAGTGCACCGGACTCCTCGACCGCCACGCGAATCTGCTCCAGGTCCTCCAGGCCACCCTTCTGGATCGCCTGGCGTACCAGCGCAGCCTGCTCGGCAGTGCCTTCGCGCATGGTGTAGATCAGCGGCAGGGTAGGCTTGCCTTCGGCCAGGTCGTCACCGACGTTCTTGCCCAGGGTTTGCGAATCGCCCTTGTAGTCCAGCAGGTCGTCGACCAGCTGGAAGGCCACGCCCAGGTGGTCACCGAAGGTGCGCAGGGCTTCGCGCTGCTCGTCAGTGGCTTCGGCCAGCGCTGCGGCGCTGTGGGTCGAGGCTTCGAACAGCATCGCGGTCTTGCCGCGGATGACTTCCATGTAGACTTCCTCGGTGGTGCTGGCGTCGCGTACCCGCGACAGCTGCAGCACTTCACCTTCGGCAATCACACGGGTGGCCTTGGACAGGATCTGCATGACCGGCATCGAGCCCAGTTCGACCATCATTTCGAACGAGCGCGAATAAAGGAAGTCGCCCACCAGCACGCTCGGTGCGTTGCCCCACAGGGCATTGGCAGTGGAGCGGCCACGGCGCATGCCGGACATGTCGACCACGTCGTCGTGCAGCAGGGTGGCGGTGTGCAGGAACTCGATGGTGGCGGCCAGCAGGCGCAGGTCGTCGCCCTCGCGGCCCAGGGCCTTGCCGCACAGCAGCACCAGCAGTGGGCGCAGGCGCTTGCCACCGGCAGACGTGATATAGTCGCCGATCTTCGATACCAGCGGCACGCGCGAGGTCAGCTGCTTCTTGATGATCTCGTCGACGGCGCTGAAATCATCAGCCACCGCGCGGTAGAAGGTTTGGGGTTGCATCGGCTGCTCCAGTGAGGTTGCGCGGCATGCTAGGTCGCAGGTCCCGGTGTGTCAAGGCGCGGTGCCGGCTGGCCGGGGGCGGCACTTGCAAGCAAAACCCGTGTTGCGTACAATCGCGCACCCTAACTTCCTGGGCAGCACCTGCCTTACGCAATTGCACCGGGCCGTTCCAGCCCTGTGCAGCCATGCCAGCCAATACTCATCATATAAAGCGCTGGGTGAGCAGGATTATCGGAGAAATACCATGTCTTACGCAGTAATCGTTACCGGCGGCAAGCAGTACAAAGTCGCTGAAGGTGAATTCCTCAAGATCGAAAAACTGGAAGTCGCCACTGGCGAATCCGTGACCTTCGATCGCGTTCTGCTGGTCGCCAACGGTGAAGAAGTCACCATCGGCGCTCCAGTTGTTGCTGGCGCTAAAGTAGTGGCCGAAGTCGTTTCGCAAGGCCGCCACGACAAGGTTCGCATCATCAAGTTCCGTCGTCGTAAGCACCACATGAAGCGTATGGGCCACCGCCAGTGGTTCACCGAGATCAAAATCACCGGCATCCAGGCTTAATCCCCTAGATCCCCTGAATTTATTTGGAGAATTGAACCATGGCTCACAAGAAGGCTGGTGGTAGTACTCGTAACGGTCGCGACTCAGAATCTAAACGCCTTGGCGTGAAGATGTATGGCGGCCAGGTTATCAAGCCAGGCAACATCATCGTCCGTCAGCGCGGCACTGAATTCCACGCTGGCTACGGCGTTGGCATGGGCAAGGACCACACCTTGTTCGCCAAGATCGAAGGCGTGATCAAGTTCGAGAAAAAAGGCGAGTTCATGCGCCGTTACGTGAGCATCGTCGCCGCTTAATCGCGACGTCGCTCCAGAAGCCCCGTCATGCGACGGGGCTTTTTCGTTTGTGGTGAGCCTCTTGCAAAGCTGTTTGTCTGGGTTGCCGGCGTTGGTTTCTACGGTCGTACGGGGCCGCCGCGCTCATTTTTGCAAGAGCCTCATGTTTTTGAGTCATTCAGCTCGTCTGCCGACGAGAGGCGGTTTTAATGAAGTTTGTTGACGAAGTATCGATTCGGGTCAAGGCCGGTGACGGCGGCAACGGTTGCATGAGCTTCCGTCGCGAGAAGTTCATCGAGAACGGCGGCCCTAACGGCGGTGACGGTGGTGATGGTGGCTCGGTGTACATGGTTGCCGACGAAAACCTGAACACCCTGGTCGACTACCGCTACACCCGTCACCACGAAGCCCAGCGTGGCGCCAACGGCGGCAGCACCGACTGCACCGGCAAGAAAGGCGACGACCTGTTCCTGCGCGTACCGGTCGGCACCACCGTGATCGATGCTTCCACCCAGGAAGTGATCGGTGACCTGGTGACCCCGGGCCAGAAGCTGATGGTCGCCCAGGGCGGCTGGCACGGCCTGGGCAACACCCGCTTCAAGTCCAGCACCAACCGTGCGCCGCGCCAGACCACCCCGGGTAAGCCAGGTGACCAGCGCGACCTGAAGATGGAAATGAAAGTGCTGGCCGACGTGGGCCTGCTGGGCCTGCCGAACGCCGGCAAGAGCACCTTCATCCGCTCGGTTTCCGCAGCCAAGCCCAAAGTTGCCGACTACCCGTTCACCACCTTGGTGCCGAACCTGGGTGTGGTCAGCGTCGACCGCTGGAAGAGCTTTGTCATCGCCGACATCCCCGGCCTGATCGAAGGCGCTTCCGACGGTGCCGGCCTGGGCATTCGTTTCCTCAAGCACCTGGCACGTACCCGCGTGCTGCTGCACCTAGTCGACATGGCGCCGCTGGACGAAAGCAGCCCGGCCGATGCCGCCGAAGTGATCGTAAACGAGCTGACCCGCTTCAGCCCGTCGCTGGCCGAGCGTGAGCGCTGGCTGGTGCTGAACAAGGCCGACATGGTCATGGAAGACGAGCGCGACGAGCGCGTCCAGGAAGTGGTCGAGCGCTTGCAGTGGGAAGGCCCGGTCTACGTGATTTCGGCCATTTCCAAGCAGGGCACCGAAAAGCTCAGCCATGACCTGATGCGCTACCTTGAAGACCGCGCCGATCGCCTGGCCAACGACCCGGCCTACGCCGAAGAGCTGGCCGACCTCGACCAGCGCATCGAAGACGAAGCCCGTGCCCAGCTGCAGGCCCTGGACGACGCGCGCACTCTGCGCCGTACCGGCGTCAAGAGCGTGCACGACATCGGCGACGATGACGGTTGGGACGACGATTTCGAGGACGACGAAGACGGCCCGGAAATCATTTACGTGCGCGACTGACCGGTTGCAGTACACTAAACGCCGCTCTCTGGAGCGGCGTTTTTGTATCCACGGTATCTACAGATTCGACATAGGTTGGAAGAAGATGCGAAGCAAGGTGACGGGCGCCAAGCGCTGGGTCGTGAAGATTGGCAGTGCTCTGCTGACCGCCGATGGCAAGGGCCTCGACCGCGGTGCCATGGCCGTTTGGGTCGAGCAGATGGTCGCGCTGCGTGAGGCAGGCGTGGAGTTGGTACTGGTCTCTTCCGGGGCCGTGGCTGCCGGCATGAGCCAGCTGGGCTGGACCACGCGACCGAGCGCGATGAACGAGCTGCAGGCGGCTGCCTCGCTCGGCCAGATGCGCCTGGTGCAGGCCTGGGAGTCGAGCTTCGGCGAGCACGGCAAGCACACCGCGCAGATCCTGCTGACCCATGACGACCTGTCCGACCGCAAGCGTTACCTGAACGCCCGCAGCACCCTGCGTACGCTGGTCGACCTGGGTGTGGTACCGGTGATCAACGAAAACGACACCGTGGTCACCGACGAGATCCGCTTTGGCGACAACGACACCCTGGCGGCACTGGTGGCCAACCTGGTCGAGGCCGACCTGCTGGTGATCCTCACCGACCGCGATGGCATGTTCGACGCCGACCCGCGCAACAACCCCGAAGCGCAGCTGATCTACGAAGCCCGTGCCGACGACCCGTCGCTGGACGCCGTGGCCGGTGGCACCGGTGGTGCCCTGGGCCGTGGCGGCATGCAGACCAAGCTGCGCGCAGCACGCCTGGCTGCCCGCTCCGGCGCTCACACGATCATCATCGGTGGCCGCATCGAGCGCGTGCTGGACCGCCTCAAGGCGGGTGAGCGCCTGGGGACCTTGCTGTCGCCCGAGCGCGGCATGCTCGCTGCGCGCAAACAGTGGCTGGCCGGCCACCTGCAGACCCGTGGCACATTGGTGCTGGATGCCGGTGCCGTGCAGGCGCTGCGCCAGGCCAACAAGAGTTTGCTGCCGGTTGGCGTCAAGACCGTGCAGGGCAGCTTCCGTCGCGGCGAGATGGTGGTGTGCGTCGGCCCGGATGGCGTTGAAGTGGCCCGCGGCCTGGCCAACTACAGCGCCTTGGAGGCGCAGAAGATCATTGGTCAATCGTCCGACACTATCGAGTCGATCCTTGGCTACAGCGCTGAGCCTGAGTTGGTACACCGCGACAATCTGGTGCTGGTATGAGCGT
This sequence comes from Pseudomonas sp. NPDC008258, assembly GCF_042956345.1. Lineage (NCBI taxonomy): Bacteria > Pseudomonadati > Pseudomonadota > Gammaproteobacteria > Pseudomonadales > Pseudomonadaceae > Pseudomonas > Pseudomonas sp. NPDC008258. Next base: position 20,557 of record NZ_JBIBGE010000020.1, on the reverse strand, counting down.
GTTCAAGCGGGTGATTGCCGTGGCGGCGCTGGCGCTGCCAATGCTGGCCGGGGCCGAGGAAATTGGCCAGGTGTCCACCGTGTTCAAGTTCCTCGGGCCGAACGACCGTATTGTCGTTGAAGCGTTTGACGACCCCAAGGTCGAGGGCGTGACCTGCTACCTGTCGCGGGCCAAGACTGGCGGAGTGAAGGGTGGGTTGGGGCTGGCCGAGGACCGTGCGGAGGCGTCGATTGCTTGCCGTCAGGTTGGGCCGATCAACTTCAAGGGTGAGTTGAAAGACGGCGAGGAGGTGTTCAAGGAGCGCACCTCGCTGGTGTTCAAGACCATGCAGGTGGTGCGCTTCCTGGACAAGAAGCGCAATACGCTGGTGTACCTGGTGTATAGCGACCGCATTGTCGAAGGTAGCCCGCAGAATGCGGTGACCGCGATTCCGATCTTGCCT